>JBBDQV010000144.1:0-25044 GCA_040905845.1 Alphaproteobacteria bacterium
ACCCGTGACGGCGGGGGCATCCGCCGTCACGGGCCAGGGTGGGGGGTGGTCTCGTGCGAGTGCGCTTTGGGCTACACCGCAGCGGCGTGGCGGCCTTGCCCGGCGCCTAGGTAGCGGTCGAACGCGGCGGCGGCGAGGCGCAGGAACGGGCGGCCCGACTCGGTGACGGTGACGCGCGCGCCGTCGATGCGGACCAGGCCGTCGGCCACGAGCGGCTCGAGCGCGGGCAGGGCGTCGGCGAAGACCTCGGACTCGCGGCCGTGGCGCCCCGCGACCGCGTCGAGATCGACGGCGAGGTCGCACATCAGGCGCTCGATCGCGTCCCGGCGCAGGCGGTCGTCGTCGTCCAAGGCGACGCCGCGCGCGACGGCGAGGCCGTGCTCCTTGACCGCCGCGGCGTAAGCCGCGACGGCCACCTCGTTCTGCGCGTAGCCCTCGGGCAGGGCGCCGATGGCCGAGGCGCCGAGGCCGATCAGCGCGTCGGCCGCGTCCGTCGTGTAGCCTTGGAAATTGCGGCGCAGCCGGCCCGTGCACGCCGCGACGGCGAGGTCGTCCTGGGCCCGCGCGAAGTGATCGAGCCCGATCGCGACGTAGCCGTGGCCGACCAGGCGCTCGGCCGCCGCCGTCGCCTGGCGGAAACGCGCGCCGGCGTCGGGCAGACTTGCCGCGTCGATCAGCGCCTGGTGCCGCTTCAGCCACGGCACGTGGGCGTAGCCGAACAGCGCGAGCCGGTCGGGCGCAAGGCCAACGGCCTGGTCGACGGTGCGCTCGACGCCGGCCTCGGTCTGGCCGGGCAGGCCATACATCAGGTCGATATTGATCCGCGTGATGCCGGCCCGGCGCAGTCCCTCGATCGCGCGCGCCGTGACCGCGAAGCTCTGGTGCCGGTTGATGGCCGCCTGCACCGCCGGGTCGAAGTCCTGGACGCCGAGGCTCGCGCGGTTGACCCCGGCCTCGGACAATGCCGCGACGACCCCCTGGGTCAGGGTCCGGGGGTCGATCTCGACCGCGAACTCGGCATCGTCGGCGAAGGCAAAGTCGCGTCTGAGACCGTCGGCGAGGCGCGCAACGTCCGCCGGGGCGAGGTTGGTCGGCGTGCCGCCGCCCCAATGGACGTGGCGCACGGGACCCGCCGCGCCGATCGCCTCGGAGACCGCCCGGGCTTCGTCGAGCAACGTCGTGACGTAGCGGGTGACCGGCTCGTAGGCGTTGATGACCCGGGTGTGGCAGCCGCAAAACCAGCACAGCCGCGCGCAAAACGGCACGTGGACATAGATCGAGAGCGAGCGGGCGCCGAGCGCGCCGAGCCACGCGCGGTAACGCTCCGCGTCCACGCCCGCGCCGAAGTGTGGCGCGGTGGGATAGCTCGTGTAGCGCGGCACCCGCGCCTCGCAGCGGGCGATCAGGGCGTCGTTCACGGTTCGCCTTGTGGCGCATTGGAGCGCCTCGCGCCTTGACCAGGATCAAGGGGCGCTTCGAGACGGCGGCTTTGGCCGCCTCCTCGGCGCGAACGGTCGCTACCGGCCTTTGAACCGGGGCGGGCGTTTCGCGGCGAAGGCGGCAAGGCCCTCCTTGACGTCATCGGAGGCGAAGCAGGCGAGGGTTTCGGCCTTGAGTCGAGCGCCGTCGAGAGTGCCGCGCTCGATCTCGGCCAGCGCGCGTTTCATCGTCGCGACGGCGACGGGCGCGAGCCCGGCGATCGTGCGGGCGAGCGCGCGCGTCTCCCGGCCCAGCCGCTCGGGCGGCAAGACCCGATCGAGGTAGCCGCAGCGCCACAGCTCGTCCGCCTCGAACGTCTCGGCGCCGAGCAGAAGGCGGCGCGCCGCGTTGGCCGAGAGCCGGGTCGCGAAGCGCCTGAGCCCGCTCTCGTGCAGGACGACGCCGAGCCGGGCCGGCGGCATGCCGAGTCGCATGCCGGCGACGCCGAGCCGGAGGTCGCAGGCGAGCGCGAGGTCGGCCGCGGCGCCGAACGCGAGCCCGTTGAGCGCGGCGACGGTCGGCAACGCGAAGCTCTCGACCCGGTCGATCAGCGCCTCGACCGGGTTGTCGCGCCAATCGGTCGCCAGGATGTCGCCGAGATCAACCCCGGCGCAGAACGCCTTCGGTCCACTGCCCGTGAGCACGAGCACGCGGGCCGGCGACGCCGCGACCCGATCGAGCAAGGCGTGGAAACCCGGCAGGTCGCCGACGCCGAGGACGTTGTGCTTGGCCGGTCGATTGAGCGTGATCGTCGCGATCGCGCCATCGAGCGCGAGGTCCAGCGGCTGCTCCATGACCCGCCTCGCTACAGGAGCCGGGCTCAGGCGGCAAGGGTGACGACCACGGGCACGTGGTCCGACGGCGGGTCCCAGTCGCGCGCGTCCTTGAGGATCGCCGCGCGCGCGAGCCGGCGCCTGAGCGGCCGGGTGACCCAGACGTGGTCGAGCCGGCGGCCGCGGTCCGAGGCGCGCCAATCGGCGGCACGGTAACTCCACCAGCTGTAGAGCCGCTCCTCGTCGGGCACGAAAGTGCGCACCGCGTCGATCCAGTCGTGCGATCGGGCGAGGCGGTCGAGCGCCGCGACCTCGACCGGCGTGTGGCTGACGACCTTGACCAGCTCGCGGTGCGACCAGACGTCGGCGGCGAGCGGCGCGACGTTGAGGTCGCCGGCGAGCACGAAGCGGTCGCGCGGCCGCTTGCGCGCCGCGAACCAGTTGGCCAGCTCGGCCAGGAACCGGAGCTTGTGGGCGAACTTCGGGTTGGCCGCCGGATCGGGCACGTCGCCGCCGGCGGGCACGTAGACGCTGTGCACCTCGATCCCGCCGGGCAGGCGCGCGTAGACGTGGCGGCCGTCGGCACGCCCGCACCATTCGGGACGCTCGACGTGGGCGAGCGGCCGGCGCGACAGCAGCGCGACGCCGGCCTGGCCCTTGGCGCCGTTGAGCGCGGCATGGCCGAAGCCGAGCTTGGCGAACGGCTCGAGCGGGAAGTCCGCGTCGGCGATCTTCGTCTCCTGCAGGGCGATCACGTCGGGCGCCGCCGCCTCGATGAGCGCCGCGAGGTGGGGAACGCGCAGGCGCGCGGAGTTGACGTTCCACGACACGATCGTGGTCGTCACGGCGGGCTCGCCTCGCCGCGGCCCGCCAACACCGCCTCGGCGAGCGCCATGTCCTCGGCCTTGTCGACGTCGATGGCGGCCTCGGCGAAGGGCAGGGGAACGAGCGCGATGCGCAACCCGAGCCGACGCTCGAGCCGGCGCACCGCGCGCGCGCGCGTCAGCAGCCGGAGCGCGAAGGCGAGCCCGGTCAGCGGCCCGAGCTGGGCGAGCAGGCGCAGCGGGTGCTTGCGGTGGCGCTCGGCGCGTTGCCAGAAGTCAGCCGCCCGGCGTGCCGCCGGGGTCAGGAACGCGAACAGGTTGGTGCCCTTGAGCGCGCCATCGCGGAAGCCGAGGAACGTCCGATGCACGCCAGGGAACGCCGCCTCGACGCGCTGGGCGTCGACAACCCCGACGGCGAGGTCGACGCCGGCCGGCACGTTCGACCAGAAGTGATCGACCATCGCCGGCGTCAGCAGGGCGTGATCCGCGGTCGTCACCAAGAGCGGTAGGGGCAGGGCGTCGAACGCCGCGGCGACGCTCGTCGATGCGCTCGACCGGCTGGCCAGCACCTCGAGGCGGCCCTCGGCGACCTTGCGCGCGAGCTCGGGGCAGGCGGCGAGCGTCGCGGCGCGGTCGATGCTGATGGCGATGCGCGCGACGCCGCCGCAGGCCTCGAGCGCGCGCACGACGCGCGCCAGCATCGGCACGCCGCCGATCGGGACCAGAGCCTTGTGGGCGACGCCGGCGCGGAGCGCGATCGGCTCGTCCGGACCACGCCCCGCGGCCAGGACCAGCGCCGTCGCCCGCCTGGGTTCGGGATCGTCGGTCACGGCGCCAACGATTTCTCGTAGACGCGATAGGTCTTGTACACGCGCCCGCCCACCGCCTCGATGATGCGCCGCATCGGCATGTTGTCCTCGAGAATCCACGACAGCTCGGCGCGGGCGTAGCCCTTGGCAAGCGCGGCGCGGCGCAACGCGTCGATGACCAGGAAGGCGACCGCGGCGCCGATCGGCGTGCCCGCGAGGTCGGGCCGCACGCCCATCAGCAGCACGCGCGCCGTCGTGACCCCCTTGATCTTGAGCCGCCACAGCAGCTTGAGCCAGCCGAGGGGCAGCAGCCGCCCGCCCAGGTCGGCGATCGCCGCGTTGAGGTTGGGCAACGCCACGACGAAGGCGGCGAGCCGGCCGTCGACGTCGGCGAACTGGACCAGCGCGGGATCGATCAACGGCCGCATGGACGAGGCGAGGTGCGCGCGTTCTTCGGGCCCGAGCGGCAGCGAGTTCCAGTTGCCGGCCCACGCCGCGTTGTAGAGCTCGAGCGCCTCGGCGACCTCGGCGCGGTAGCGCCTGAGCGGGCGCACGGCCACGCGCCCGCCGAAGCGCCCGATGAAGCGCCGGGCGGCTTCGGGAATCGGTTGGTCGAAGTCGTGGGCGTAGGCGAGCAGGTCCTTCGCCTTCCGGTAGCCCGCGGCCTCCAGGAAGCGTCCGTAGGAGACCGGCGCGTGGCCCATCATGACCATGGGCGGCGTCGCGAAGCCATCGACCAGGAGCCCCGTCTCCTCGTTGATCGAGAGGTTGAACGGGCCGAGCACCCGGCGCATGCCGCGCGCGCCGAGCCAGGACTCGGCTGTCGCGGTGAGCGCCCGGAACACGGCCTCGTCCTCGCCCTCGATCAGGCCGAAGTGCCCGGTGGCGTCGGCATACTTGGCCAGGTGAACCCGGTTGACCTGTGCACTGATGCGCCCGACTGGTCGACCGTCGCGCAGGGCAAGGAAGAATCCGACCTCGGCATGGCGAAAGTAGGGGTTCTTGCGCTCGTCGAGCGCCTCGCTCCGCTCCATGAGCAGCGGCGGAACGTAGGCCGGATCGGCGGCGTGGAGCCCGAGTGGCAGGCGCAGGAAGTCGTTCCTCTGGGCGCGGCTCTCGACGGGTACGACGGCGACGGATGAGTCGGGTTCGGCCAAGGGGCTGGTCAGCGCTCGCTCCGCGCCGTCCCGTCCACGAGTCCCGCGTCGTCGGCGTAACGCGGCGGCCGGCTCATGGGCAGGCGCTCGGACAGCCGCGCGACCCAGGGATAATGCGCCGCCTCGGTCTCGTCATAGCCCAGGTTGAACACCGTCGCGCTCCTCGGCCGGTTCTTCACGCTCGCGTAGTAGGTGCCGAACACCCGGTCGGGCACGAAGCTCGTGATGCCATAGTTGCCCTGCTCGTTGTGGAAATGGTGCGCGAGATGAAGCTGCTTGAGCCGCGCCAGGAAGCGCCAGCGCGGCTTGGTGTTGAGGTGCTGCACGCAGTGGCAGAACTCGTAGAAGACCGTGGTGAGCAAGCCCGTCGCGAAGCCGGCCGCCGCGCCGCCGGCCCCGCCGACCAGCCAGCCGACCGGCACCGTCGCCACGGCGATCGTCGGCAGCGTCGTCGCCAGCGCGCCGAACAGCACCTCGAGCCTGTGCGGGTCCTGATGGTGGTCGAAGTGGATGCGCTTCCACAGCTTCGCGGTCAGCGGCGACTTGTAGAGGTAGCGGCCGTGCAGCACGAAGCGGTGCAGCCAGTACCAGACCAAAGGATAAACCAGGAACGCGATGACGATGGCGGCGAAGACGCCAATGGCACCGCCGGGCTCGCGCCAGGCGATGACGAGGCCGCCGGCGATGGCCGCGAGCACCACGTAAGCCTGGATCGCGTAATAGGTCGCGAACGCGCGCACCAGCTCGGCGAGCGTCATCCTGCCGAGGTCGAAGCTGCGGCCGCGCCACGTCTTGACTGCGAACATCGTCGTTCCGCTTGGTCGTGCACGCCTAACCTAGGATGCCGGCAACCGCCCGGCAAGGCGTCGGTTAGCGGCTCAGCTCTCGGTGAAGACTAGGATCGCGCCGCCGATCGCGGCGAACACGAGCGTCGGGCCCCAGGCGGCAAGCATGGGCGGCAGCGCCCCGGCCTCGGCGGTGACCTGGGCCAGGCCGTCGGCGATCAGGTAGCAGAACGCGATGCCGAAGCCGGCGAGCAGGCGCGCCATCGATCCGGCGCGCCCGCGCACGCCGCGCGCGACCGGCGCCGCGATCAGGATCATGAGCGGCACGGCGAGCGGCGCCGCGAACTTCTTCTGCCACTGGACGCGGTAGAAACTCAGGTTGCGGGTGCCGAGGCGCGCCTCGTCCTGCAGCGCCGCGAGATCGGCGAGCCCATAGGCCTGGGCAGGCCGGGCGAGGCCGGCGAGATCGCCCGGCACGATCGCCGTCGACCACGGCATGGTCGCGGCGCGCGCCGTCCGGCCCTCGGCGTCGACGCGCACAGCGTCATGGAGAATCCAGCCCGTGCCGAATTCCGCGGCCCGCGCGTCGGTGCGGGCCAGGATGGAGCCCTCGTCGTCGCGCTCGGCGATGACGACGCCGGTCAGCCACGTGCCGTCGGGCGCGACGCCTTCGAAGGCCAGGATCGTCGAGCGCTGATGCACCCAGATGCGCTCGACCTCCCGGTCGGGTTCCGCCGTTCGTTCGAGCCAGATGCGCAAGGCTCGGTCGGCCGCGGGGGCGACAAACTCGCCAAGCCCGAAGTGGACGATGGCGATGCCTAGAGCGACGGGAACGAGCGCGCCGAACACGCGGGCGTAACTGCGCCCCGCCGCCATGAGCGCAACGACCTCGGAGGACTGGCCGACGCGCGCGAGCGCGAGCATCGCCGCGACGAGGGCGGCGAGCGGCACGAGCTGAAGCGCGATCAGCGGCAGGCGAAGCCCGGCGTAAGTGGCAACCGCGACGGTGCCGCCGCTCCCGCGCGTCATCATGTCGGTCGCGTTGTCCAAGAGGTCGAGCAGCTCGACGACGCCCACGAACCCGGCGAGGCAGACCGCGAAGCGCCACAGGAACAGGCGCGCGAGGTAGCCGTCGGCGCGCCCGATCACGGCACGTCGACCGAACGCGCGGCGGTGTCGCGATGCGCGGCAAGCCGCCGCCAGGTCGCCTCGAGGGCATCGAGGACGGCGTCGAGCGGATTGTTGCCGGGCTGCCGCGCGACGCGGCGGAACAGCACGACGGCGAACGAGGTGAACGCCCCGAACGGAACCCACAACGCCGGAGCCGCGGGAATATGGCCGAGCTCCGCGAGGCTCTGCCCGAACTGCAGCACATGGTGGTAGATCAGCAGCACGATCAAGGCGGCGACCAGACCCGAGGCCTGCCGCGTCCGCTTCGCCGCCAGGCCGAACGGCGCGGCGACGAAGGGCAACACCACGAGCGAGAACGCCCGTACCAGCCGGGCGTGGAACTCGGCGCGCACCCCGGGGCGATCCGCGTCCCCCTCGCGCAGGCGCGACCATAGCTCGCCCAGGGTCAGCTCGCGCTCGCCCTCGCCGCGCAAGCGGAACGGCGGCGCGGCGCCGCCGATGTCGAGCACGACGTCGAGCGCGTCGAAGCGCAGCACCGAGGGATCGCCGGCTTCGGGCCCGGTGCGGATCTGAATGCCGTCGACCAGCGCGAGCACCACGTGCTCGCCGTCGGCGCTGCGCTGGACCCGGCCTAGGCGTGCGGTCGTCGTCGTGCCGCGCCGACCATCGCGCTGGTCGAGGAACACGCCGCGCAGCTCGGCGTTCTCGGCGTCGATGGCGCTGGCCGTGAGGGTGAGCGTGTCGTCGCCGATGAAGCGGCCGGGCTCGAGCGTGGCGTTCCACGCGGCGCTGGTGACGAGATGAAGGATCGCGCGGTAGGCGTAGCGGCTGTGCGGCTGCAGCCAGCCGAACAGGGCGAGGCTCAGCACGGTGAGCAGGAGCGCGAACACGATGAGCGGCGCCATGACGCGGCCGAGCCCGACGCCCATCGCATACGCGGCGTCGATCTCGCTCCGGGCCGAGAGCCGGCTCGCGACCGCGAATACCGCGATGAACAGCGCGGCCGGGAGCGCCATGCCCATGTAATGGGGCACCAGGTTCGCGATCATGCGCAGCACGAGAACGAACGGCCCGCCCTTGTTGGACAGGAGATCGAGCAGCCGCAGCAGGCGCTCGAGCAGGAGCGCCACGAGCACCACCCCGAGCGCGAGGCCGAGCGGCTTCAGGGTCTCGGCGAGGATGTAGCGATCGAGGACGCGCATCGCGGTTCGGCGCGGCCGGGCCTAAGGGTCCCGCCGGGTCCGGGTTCAGCCGTTCGCGCCCGGCCAGGCGCGCCGCAGCGCCTTGGCCAGCGCGGGCACGACCGTGTCGGCGAGCTCGAGCGGCTTGGTTGGATCGGGCGGGCGCGGCCAGAACGGGTCGCGGAACGTCGTGCCGGCGAAGGTTCGCTCGGCCGCGTAGCGCGGGAAGACGTGGAAGTGGACGTCCGGGTCCACCATCATCAGCATCATGTAGTTGATCTTGTCGTAGGCGAACAGGCCGTGGAGCGTCGCCTCGGCCGCTCCGACCATGGCGCCGAGCTCGACGAAGGCCTGGGCGCTCAAGCCGCCGAACGCCCGCGCGGGCTCGGTGCTGACGAGCACCAAGGAGCCGAGCGTCACCTGCTGGGGCCTGACCAATGCGACCCAGCGCGCGGTCTCGGCGACCAGGGTGCCCGGATAGCCGAACTTCGTCATGGTGGTGTTGTCGGCGACGGTCATGCGCGGGCTCCCCGAATTGTGCTTCACGATAGAGGGGCCGCTCGGCCCGTGCCAGGACTAGCTCGGGCCGACGGTGCGCAGGTGGTAGTCGGCGAGCTCGGCGAACCGGCCCTCGACCAGCCCGCGCGTCGTGACGCGCAGCGCGAACCCCGCGCCCGCGCGCGCGATGCGATAGAGGTTCCAGCCGGCCGGCTGGGCGTGACGCACCGGCCGCGCCGAGCCCGACGGAACGCCGATGACGGGCGCCTCGCCCGCGACCGTCGGCAGCCGGTCGAGGCCCGCGACGTGGGTGTGGCCGTGCAGGATCAGCTCGACGCCGGCGCGCCCGACGGCCGCGGCGAACGGCTCGATGTCGATCAGTCGCTTGCGCCGGGGCCCGCGGTCGATCGGCGGATGATGGATCAGCAGCACGCGGCAGAGCCCGTCGGCGCCGAGGCGGGCGAGCATGCGTTCGGCGGCGGCGGTCTGCTCGGGCCCGACGATGCCACCGGCGCTGATCCACGACATGGGCGCGGCGGTGCTGACCCCGACGAGCGCGACCGCGCCGCGCACGCGGACCCAGGGAAACCCCGGTTTCGCCCCGTCGCCGGTCATGAACGGCGCCCACAGGTCGAGCCCGTCGGCCGCACGGTTTCGCACATAGGTGTCGTGGTTGCCGGGTACCACCGAGACCTCGGTCGGCGCGCCGAGACCCTCGAGCCAGGCGCCGGCCTGACGGAACTCGGCCGCGAGCGAGATGTTGCAGAGATCCCCGGTCACGGCGATGTGATCGGGGCGCTGGGCGTGCACGTCGGCGACCAGGGCGGCGAGCACCTCGGGCCGATGGATCGCCTTGCGCCGCCGCTGCCACGACAGGTATCCCAGGGCGCGCTTGCCGAGCAGCGCGCCGAGCGGCGGTCGCGGCAGCGGCAGATGGGGGTCGGACAAGTGGGCGAGGGTGAACACGAGGCTCGGATGTGGGTTTCCTGGCGTCGCGGCGGCGCCGCGCGCAGTGTATCAAATGGTGCCGCATCGACCGGTTGCCAGATCATGACCCAACCTTGGGGCGTGGGCACCGCGCCATGACCGGCGTGACGAACGAAATTGCCGCGCTCGTCGTCGGTGACGGCGCCGTGGCGCCCTGGGGCATCCGGCCGGCCGAGCGTCTGGCGCGCGCGTTCCGCCGCGCCGGCGTCGCGGCCGTGGCCCGCCACCCCGAGCCGCCGCCCGCCGCCGCCCGGGTCGTCGTCGTGCGCGGCGATCACGTTTACGACGAGGCGCTCGTGCGTGGGCTGGCGCGCCAGCCCGATGTGCTCTTGCTCGGCGCCGACGGGCACACGCCGCTCGCCGCCAACGTCGCGGCGTCGGATGCCCGCGCCATGGCCGAGGCGCTCGCCGCCAAGGGGCCGTTGCCGGCGACCCTGGGGCTGGTGGCCAGGGACGGCGAGGCGCTCGCCTCGGCCTATCGCCAGGCGCTGCGCAAGCGTTCCGCGCCGCTGCTCGTCGCGCTCGATGGCGCCGACCGGCGCGCCGTCGAGCGCCGCATGTTCGACGATTCGTACAAGGGCGTCACCGATTTGGTGACCAAGTTCGTATGGCCGACGCCGGCGTTCTGGGCGACGCGCGCTTGCGCGCGCCTCGGGATCTCGCCCAACCTGGTGACCTGGGCGAGCCTCGCGTTCGTGCTGCTGGCGCTGGTGCTATTTCGGGACGGGCACTTCGTGGCCGGAGTCGCGGCCGCGTGGGCGATGTGCTTCCTCGACACGGTGGACGGCAAGCTCGCGCGCGTCACCCTCACCTCGAGCCGGTTCGGCAACGCGCTCGACCACGGCATCGACCTGATCCACCCGCCGTTCTGGTACCTCGCGTGGGCCGCCGCGCTCGAGGACGGCGGGCTCGCCACGCCGATGCACGACCTGGTCGTCGCGGTCGTCGTCGCGGGCTACGTGGTCGGCCGCTTGCAGGAGGGCCTGTTCCTGTGGCTGTTCGGCTTCGAGATGCACGTTTGGCGCCGGCTCGATTCGTGGTTCCGCCTGATCACCGCGCGGCGCAACCCGAACCTGATCCTGTTGAGCCTCGGCGCGCTCGCCGGCCGGCCCGACCTCGGGCTCCTTGCAGTCGCCGCGTGGACGGTCGTGTCCATGGCGTTCCATTTCGCGCGCATCGGCCAGGCCTTCGTCGTGCGCTCGCGCGGCGGCTCCCTCGGTTCGTGGCTGGCCGACGCGCGCCGGGCATGATCCGGCTCGGCGTCGTCTCGAACCCGCGCAGCGGACGCAACCGGCGCCGCGGCCTCGGGGTCGCCGCGGACGCGGCCCGCCGCGCCGACGCGCCCCACGTCGTGCTCGACTCGATGACCGACCTGCCGGCGATCATGGCGACGTTCGCGCGCCAGGGCGTCGGCGTGATCGTCATCGACGGCGGCGACGGCACGGTGCGCTCGACCATCGCGGCGGCGCTGGCCGAGCCGGGCTTCAGCGCCGCCCCCCGGTTCGCGGCGCTCGGCTCGGGCACCACCAACATGGTCGCCGGTGACGTCGGCGTGATCGGCGCGCCGGGCGCGGCGTTCGCCCGGCTCGCGGACCGGGCGAAGTCCGGCGATCTCGCGCGTCACGTCGTCGAGCGCCGGCTGCTCGCGGTCGAGACGGGCGCGCGCTCCGAGCTCGGCTTCTTCCTCGGCGCCGGCGCGATCGTCTGGGGCACCCGGTTCACGCGCCGGCACATCGAGCGCGGGCGCCTCGTCAACGGCCTGGGCAGTGTGCTCGGCGTCACGGCGACCGTGGGCCGACTGCTGCTGGGTGGCGCGCGGGGGCCGCTGGCGGCGGGCACGCCGATGGCCGTCGGCTACGATGACGCCCAGCCACTGGCCGGCGCGCGGCTCCTTCTGGCGGTGACGACGCTCGATCGGCTGCTGCTCGGCTTGCGGCCGTTCTGGGGTACGGGCCCCGGCGCCCTGCGGACACTCGACATCGCGGCGCCGCCGCGCCGCTGCGCCCGCGGGCCGCCGGCGCCTGCGCGCGGCCGGCCGCGCCCATGGATGGCGGAGGCGGGCTACCGCAGCCTCAACGCCGATCGGATCACGATCGAAATCGACGACGACGTGCTGATCGACGGCGAATGGTGCAGGGCTTCGCCGGGCCGTCCGCTGGTGCTGAAGCCCGGTGCCGCCGTCGGCTTCGTGCGCCCATGAACGCCGGCTTCGACCGCCTCGTCGCCGCCGTGGCCGAGGACGCGGCGAGGCCCGTGCCGCCCGGACTCGATGCGGTCGTCGAAGCGGTGCGCGCCCGCTTCGGGCCGGCCGTCGCCGCCGTCCTCTTCTACGGCTCCTGCCTGCGCACAGGCTCGCTCGACGGGGTCATCGATCTCTACGTCCTGGTCGATGCCTACGAACGGGTCTACGACCGCGCCTGGCTCGCCATGGCGAACCGGTTGCTGCCACCCAATGTTTTCTTTCTTTCGGTCGGGTCCGGCGCTGAGTCCCGAGCCGTCAAGGTCGCGGTCTATTCCTTGGATCGCTTCGAACGGGCGGTCCGTCCGGGCGCGCTGCTGCCGTCGGTCTGGGCGCGGTTCGCCCAGCCCGTGGCGCTGGTCTACGCGCGCGACGAGGCCGCGCGGGCGCGTGCGACAAAGTCGCTGGCCCAGGCGGTCGCGACCGCGGCGGCGCACGGCGCCCGGCTCGCGCCGGCGCCGGTCGATCCCCTCGAGCTTTGGCGCACGGTCATTCGCGCGAGTTACGGCGCCGAGCTCAGGGCCGAGCGCGCGGGGCGCGCCGACGAGGTCGTCGATGCCTTCGCCGAGCGCTACCGCCGCCTGACCCGCCCGGCGCTGGCGGCGGCGGGAATTCCATTCGCCGAGGAAGATGGCCGGCTGCACATCACGGGACCGCGCCGGAACGCCCGGTTCGCGTGGGCGCTGCGTCGGCCACTCGGCAAGCTGGTCAACCTGCTGCGCCTCGCCAAGGCGGTGTTCACCTTCGAGTGCGGCGCCGACTACCTGGTCTGGAAGATCGAGCGCCACACCGGACTTCGCCCCGCGCTCACGCCCTGGCAGCGCCGGCATCCGCTGATCGCGCTGCCCTTGGTGGCCTGGCGCCTGTGGCGCCGAGGCGTCGTGCGTTAACTCATACCAGCGCGCTTATGTTCGGAATCTTCAGCGTGTCATCCCCGGGCGCCGCGCAGCGGAGAACCGGGGAACCAGGGCCGAGCGTCCGGGCGGTTGTCTGGATGCCCGGTTCCGGCCTACGGCCGGCCCGGGCATGACAACGATGGGTTATGGGTCAAGACTTAAGGCGCGGCGGTATCACACCGCGGCGGCGGTGAGCGCCGGCTGCAAAACGCCCAGGCGCGTGCCCACGTCGTGGAACACGTCGATGATCCGACGGATCTGGCGCCGATCGTGCGCGGCCGAGATGCTGCACCGCATCAGCGGCATGCCGCTCGGCGTCGCCGGCGGCAGCGCCATGTTGACGTAGACTCCGGCGTCGAGCAGAGCGTTCCAGAACCGGATCGCCAGGTCGACGTCGGGGATCCGAACGGCGACCACCGGGCTGATGTGCGGGCCGACGACGAAGCCCTGCGCAGCCAGCCCGTCGTGCAGTTGGCGCGCGTTGGTCATCAGCCGCGCGCGCAGCTCGGGCCGGCGCTCGAGCACCTCGAGCGCCTTGAGTACCGAGGCCATGGTGCTCGGCGGCAGCGAGGCGGTGAACATGTAGGGCCGGCACGCGACGCGCAGCACCTCGAACTCGTCGTGATCCGCGACGCAGAAGCCGCCGACCGCGCCCAGGCTCTTGCTGAAGGTGCCGACCACGAAGTCGACGTCGGCCTCGCACCCGGCCTCCTCGGCGAGGCCACGGCCCGTACGCCCCAGCACGCCCATCGAGTGCGCCTCGTCGACCATCAGGTAGGCGCCGTGGCGGCGCTTCGCCTCGGCGAACGCGGCCAGCGGCGCCTTGTCGCCCAGCATGCTGTAGATGCCCTCGACGATGATCAGGCGCGACCCGCCGTCGTCGGGCAGGCGGCACAACCGCCGATCGAGATCGTCGGGGTCGTTGTGGCGGAACCGCGTGACCTTGGCCCCGCCCAGTCGGCAGCCGTCGTAGATGCTGGCGTGGCAGTCGGCATCGATCACCAGGTGGTCGTTCGGCCCGGCGAGGGTCGAGATCATGCCGAGGTTCGCCTGGTAGCCGGTCGAGAACACCATGCAGTGCCGGCGCCCGAAGAAGCGGGCGAGCTCGGCCTCGAGCCGCCGGTGCGCGCCGTACGATCCATTGGCGATGCGCGAGCCGGTCGTGCCGGTGCCTTCCTCGGCGAGCGAAGCCGTCGCCGCCTCGATGCATTCGGCATCGAAGGTCAGCCCGAGGTAGTTGTTGGTGCCGACCATCAGCGTGCGCCGGCCCTCGACCATGGCTTCGGTCGGCGACAGGATCTTGTCGATCGAGACCTTGAACGGGTTGTGCCCCCGTTCCGACAGGCCCCGATAGGTCGCCGCCAAGGGCGCGAACTTCGCGAAAAGGTCCATGATCTAGGCCGCTCCCCTCTTGATCTTGTCGATCGCCAGCGCGAGATCGCGTACCGTCTCGATCTCCGGCAGGTGATTGAGCGAAATCGCCACGTCGAAGCGATCCTCGAGCGTCATCAGCAGGTCCATCTCGGCGAGCGAATCGAGGTTCAGGTCGCGCTTGAGCAAGGTGTCCTCGGCGACGGCGAACTGCCCCTTGGTCGCGCTCGACAGGACCGCGCTGATCGTGCCGACGATCTCCTGATAGGTCTCGCTCATGAAACGCTGCCGCCCGGCGCCTCGCCACGTTCAGGACGGCGCCGCGAACACATCATGCTCCGTTCACCGATTCGTCATGGCAAACAACCAGATAATGGCGTTTCCCACAAGCGGACAGCAACGTGGGCCGTGATCGGAGCCGGCCTCCGAATGGACCGGCCAAGAAATAGAATTGTATAGCAAATTCAGCCAGTTGATGCAGCGCAACACGGCCTCGGGCGGGTCGGCGCCAGGATCAAAATGTGTTAACGCATGTTTCAGCCCCGAATCCTCCCGGATTCAGGCCCCAGCCACCCTGCCCGGCGGTACCAGGCGACAGTATCGACGAACCCTTCGCGGATGCGAAGGCGCGGCCGCCAGCCGGCGTCGAGCCGGTCCCGGCAGCGCCAGTCGCCGTGCAGCATCTCGCTCACCTTGCCGGCCGAAAGAATCGGCGCCCGGCCGATAAAACCTGCTCCGTGGCCGGCGAGCCGGAACACGCGGTCGGGGATACGCAGAGTGACGGCCGGTCGGCCAACTGCCGCCGCCGCCGCCTCGATCACGTCCGCCCAGCGATAGCCTTCGTCGCTACCGTCGTCGACCTCGCGCACGCCGGTCTCATCGCCTTCCAGGGACGCTTCGACGGCGGTGGCCAGGTCGGCGACGTGGACGAAGCTGAGACGGGCGTCGCGGTCCCAGGCCACGGGCGCGAGGCCGAATCGGACCGCCTTGAAGATGGCGAACGTCGCCGTGTCCCACGGGCCGTAGACGGCGGTGGGTCGCAGCGCGAGCCACGGCACCTCGCCGATGGAGCGGGCGAAGGCATCCTCGCCCGCCCGTTTGCTGGCGGCGTAGTCGGACAGCCCCGGCTCGCGTGCCGCGAGCGAGGAGATCAGGATCGCTCGGCGGATGCCGGCCTTGCGGGCGGCTTCGGCGATGGCGCCCGCCGGCCCCGCGTTGGCGGCGTAGAAGGCCGAACGTGACGCGGCGCGCACGGCGCCCGCGACGTGGACCAGGGATTCGGCGCCATCGACCAGGGCATCGAGGGCGCGGCGATCGCCAAGGCCGCCGATCACGACCTCGAACGGCCGGCCGGCGAGCAGGGGATGCACGGGCGGGCGGCGCACCAGCAGGCGCACGATCCGGCCCGCGTCCATGAGCCACGCCGCGACATGGGCTCCGATGAACCCGGTGCCCCCGGTCAAGGCGACCGTTCCCGGCATGGTCAGGAGGCGAGCGTGCTGGGCGCGGTGGCCTCGAAGTCGCCGGCCAGGTAACGCGCCTTGGCCTTCGAGCGGCTGAGCTTGCCCGACGAGGTCTGCGGCAGGCTGCGCGGCGGCACCAGGACGACCGTGCACTCCACGCCGGCGATCTCGTTGACGGTGCCGGCGACGTCGCGCGCGAGCCCCGCGCGCGCGCCGGGGTCGGCGCCGCGGCACTGGACCAGGACCACGACCCGCTCGCCCTCGGCGTCCTCGACCGAGAACGCCGCGGCGTCGCCGCTCCTGACCGCGGGAACGCGCTCGGCGGCCCATTCCAGGTCCTGCGGCCACAGGTTGCGGCCGTTGACCAGGATCAGATCCTTGGCGCGGCCGGTGATGACGATCTGATCGCCGAGCCAGTAGCCGAGATCGCCGGTGTCGAGCCAGCCGTCGGGGGCGATCACCCGCCGCGTCTCCTCGGGCGCGCCGAAGTAGCACGCCATGACGCTGGGGCCACGCGTGAAGACGCGCCCAGCCCGGCGCTGGCCGAGCGCCTTGCCCGCCTCGTCGCGCACCTCGAGCTCGTGGGCCGGCATTGGCACGCCGCACAGCGCGAAATCGCGCACACGGTCCTGGTTCGCGCCTGCGCGGGGCGCGACGGCCCGCGCGCCGCCCGCCAGCACGTCGAGATCGACCCGGTCGGTCACGATCCCGGTTCCGAGCGGGGCGAAGCTGATGGCCAGCCCGACCTCGGCCATGCCGTAGCTCGGCACGAAGGCGGTGGCGCGGAAGCCGCGCGGCACGAACGCCTCGACGAAGCGCGCCATGACCTTGGGCCGGATCATGTCGCCGCCGATGCCGGCGCCGCGCCACGACTTGAGGTCGAGGCGCTCGGTCGAGGCGGTCTCGGCGCGTCTGGCGCACAGCTCGTAGCCGAACGTCGGGCTGAACGACAGCGTGCCTCCGTTGCGGGTAATCAGAGCGAGCCAGAGGAGCGGGCGGCGCGCGAAATCGCGCGTCGCGAGGTAGTCGACCGACATCTGGCACGCGACCGGGGTCAACATGAAGCCGACCAGCCCCATGTCGTGGTAGAGCGGCAGCCACGACGTGCAGCGATCGCCCGCTTCGATCTTGAGGCCGAACTCGGCAATCGCGCGGACGTTGTGCAGCGCCTGGCGATGGGTCATGGCGACGCCGAGCGGAAAGCGCGTCGAGCCCGACGAGTATTGCAGGTAGCACAACGCGTCCGCATCGATCGCGGGCAAGTCGGCGCCATCCTCGGGCAAGGCATCCGCCTCGGCCACGGTGCCGACGAAGGTCATGGCGCGGCTGGCCACCGCCTCGCGCAGATAGCCGACGAGCTCGGTCGGGGCGAACGCGGCGGTCGCGCCGCAGCCTTCGATCTGGCGTCGGATCTGGTCGATGTAGGCGTCGCGCCCGCCGAAAGTAGCCGGCAGGGGCAGCGGGGTCGGCACCAGCCCGGCGTAGGACGCGGCGAAAAAGCCCCGCATGACGTCGCCGTTCGTGTCGGCCAGCAGCGCGACCCGTTCGCCCGGCGCGAGACCGAGGCGCACCAGCTTGCGCGCGAGCGACATGGCCTGGTCGCGCAGGTCGCGATAGGCAATCCGCTCGACCAGATCGCTCCGCGCCGAGTAGAAATTGAGCCCGGTCTCGCCCTTCGCGGCGTAGTCGAGCGCCTCGGGCAAGGTCGAGAACGTGCAACGGCGATACGGGAGCCGCGTATTGGTACGGGGCGTGGGGTCGGACATCACTTCGCCGGACGGCTGCGCCCGGCACCGATTGCGCTGGTGGTCAAGGGCTGTCGGTAGCAAAAAACCCCTGATGCGGCAAGGACGATACCGAGCGTGACCCGGGCTTCCGCCACGCCCGCGGTGTGGGCCTTGACCGGCGACAAGGCGGGGGACAACGCCCAGGTCCTGGCGCTCGCGCGCGCCTTGCCGTGGCCCTGGCAGGCCAAGAAACTGGTCTACAATCCGATGCATCACCTGTGGAATCTCGCTCTTGGCGCCAGTTGCGCGAGCCTTCGACTCGGCGCCTCCGACCCGCTCGAGCCGCCGTGGCCCGACCTCGTGCTCGCGGTCGGCCGACGCAGCGTGCCGGTCGCCCGCTGGATCACGTCGCGCTCGGCGGGGCGCGCACGCCTGGTGCGCCTTGGCCGGCCGCGCGCGCCCTACGACTGGTTCGACTTGATCGTCACGACGCCGCAGTACCGCCTGCCGCGGCGCCCCAACGTGGTCGTGCTGCCGCTGCCGCTGACCGACGCGGGCGTCGAGCAGACGGGCGACTCGGAGTTTCGCGCCCGGATCGACGCCCTGCCGAGGCCGCGCGTCGCGCTGCTGGTGGGCGGCTCGAGCGGACCGCTCAGGCTCGACGCGGACGGCGCCCGGAGGATCGGCGCGACCGCGAGCCGGCTCGCCGAGGCCCACGGCGGCTCCCTCATGGTCACGAGCAGCCGGCGTACCGACCGCGCCGCGGCCGACGCCCTGGCGGGCGCGCTGATGGCGCGGTCCTGGGTGCACCGCTGGGGCGAGGACGCGAACCCCTATCGCGCGTTCCTCGCCGCGGCCGATG
Source organism: Alphaproteobacteria bacterium (assembly GCA_040905845.1). Lineage (GTDB taxonomy): Bacteria > Pseudomonadota > Alphaproteobacteria > SP197 > SP197 > VGDP01. The sequence goes on from JBBDQV010000144.1 coordinate 18,183, forward strand.
CCATCATCGTCAGCGCCGACAGCGTCTCGATGATGTCCGACGCGGTGGCGACGGGGCGGCCCGTGCTGATCGCCCCGCTCGCCGCGCGACGGGGCTTGGTCGATCGCATCGCGGGACTGCTCGATCACGTGCCGGGCTATGACCGGGCCGTCGAGCTGGGCCTGCTCGCGCGGCCGCGCGAAATCGCGCGGATCGCCGAGGACCTGGTCGCGAACGGCCACGCGCGCTGGCTCGCGTCCGACGACGATCTGGCGCCGCCGGCCTCGGTCTACGACGCGGCGGGCGCGCTGGCGAGCGTCGCTCGTCGCGTCGCGTCGCTCGTGGCCGAAGGTGGGAGCCGGCGATGAGCTGGAACGGACAAGCGGTGCTCGTCGTCGTGCCGGCGCGCGGCGGCAGCAAGGGGATTCCGGGCAAGAACCTGAGGACGGTCGGCGGGTTGTCGCTGATCGGGCACGCGGCGCGCGTGGCCCGCGCGCTGCCCTGGGCCGACCGCGTCGTACTCACGACAGACGAAGAGAAAATCGCCGCCGAGGGCCGCGCCCATGGCCTCGACGTTCCGTTCATGCGCCCGGCCGAGCTCGCGACCGACACTGCCGCGGCCGTCGACGTTTGGCGCCACGCCTGGCTCGCGGCCGAGGCGCACTACGGCACGCGCTTCGCGCTTTCGGTCTACCTGCAGCCGACGACGCCCCTGCGCACGCGCGAGGATGTCGAGGCGACGGTGCGCGCGGTGGTCGAAGGCGGCCACAAGGCCGCGACGACCGTGAGCCGAGTGCCCGGCCACTTCTCGCCGCACAAGATCATGACCATGGACGCGTCGGGCCGGCTCGCCCACTACCTGCCCGAGGGCGCCAGGATCGTCGCGCGCCAGCAGGCGCCCGCGACCTGGTACCGCAACGGGCTCGCCTACGCCGCCCGGCGCGCGACCATCGTGGACGAGCGCGCCATCGTCGAACACGACTGCGTCGGCGTGGTCATCGAGCGGCCCGTCGCCAACATCGACGAGCCGATCGACCTCGTCATCGCCGAGGCGCTGTGGCGGGCGGGCGGCTAGAACGCTTCGCGCCGGAAGTCCCATGGGAACGTGAACGGACCGGCCCACACGCCTACCCGCTCGGCCCGCGCGGCCTTTTCCTCGTCGACGTAGTCGTACGACCAGCGCTGGAACTCGACCGCCAGTCCTTCGCGCACCAGCACGGCGCCGAGGTCGACGGTGCCAACACGGCAGATCGCGACGACGCGGTCCCAGCGGTCGTGCGAACGCGGCTCGCACGCGACGTCGTGGTCCGCCACCAGCGCGACCAGACGGTCGCGCGCCGTCTCGCCGCACGGCCATGGCGGATCGCCGCACACTTGCGCGCGCTCGAACGCATCGATGCCGTAGAGCCGGACATGAACCTCGCCCACGATCAGATAGTCGCCGTCCTTGACCACGACAGGGCCGGTGATCGCGTCGGCGGCGAGGGCCGAAGCAGCAGGGGCTGCAGCCAGCGTTGAAAGCACAACGATCCACCGAGCAAGCGTAAACGCTAGCACCGAATCACCCCCTCCCCTTGCGGGAGGGGGAAGGGGGAGGGGATGCCAGCGCGTTCCCGAGGTGATGTTGAATCGACGCGACCACTGATTCGAGCTCGTCGAGAACGTCATTGTTCCAGTACCGAATGACGGTGAAGCCCTGTGACCGCAGCCATGCGGTTCGCCGCTCGTCACGCGGCCCGTCGGACGCATGCTGTCCGCCGTCCACCTCGATGACGAGTCGCGCGGGCAGGCACACGAAATCGACGATGTATCGTCCTATGGGGTATTGCCGGCGAAAGCGCGCTCCGAAGGCCTGCTTTCTTCGCAACGCAGCCCAGAGACGATGTTCCGCATCCGTCATGTTGGCACGCAGTCGGGCGATCGTCTCGCGGGTCGCTGGCGTCACGGAACGGTCAGGCGGCAGGGCGCCTCGTACGCGCGCTATCCGTGTCCTCCGCTTGAGGATGCCGAGGTATGTGGCGATCGCCTCACGGTCGACCTTGAGGTCGAGCCGATCGAGAGCATCCACAGCGATCCAGTGAAGCGACGCCGCTTCGTGGCATTCGATGTCGCCGGCCCAGGCTTCGATGGCGAAGTAGTGAAGCCGCCTCATTTCCTGGGATCGATGAGTCCGGGTGCAAACGTATCGGGCCTCGGACGCCTTGATCCCCAGCTCTTCCCGGAGTTCGCGAGCGAGCGCCGCCTTCCGCGACTCCAGGGCCTCGATGTGGCCGCCGGGCAGGGCCAGTGCGCCTGGGTCGACCCGCTTCGAAGACTTGCGTCGCTCGGCGAGGACCGCTCCGTCATGGATGATGAGGAAGGCTACGCATTCCAGGGGCAAGTCGCGCTTGCGCCGAACCCCTCCCCCTTCCCCCTCCCGCAAGGGGAGGGGGTTTGAATCTCCGCGCGGCTTCGAGCTGTATCTCAAGGCTGTCCCGCTCACCCCGCCTTCTTGAACAGGATGTGGTAACGGCCCGAGACCATCTCGTCGAAGCCGACGTCGGGATGATTCCCGCGCACCATCGTCCAGAAGTCGTCGACCCGGTCGATCAGCGGCTCGACCTCGGTCACGTTACGCAACGGCTCGTTGATGATCAGGCGGGGCACGAAGCCGTTGCGCTTGGCGATGCCGAGCATGCCCGAGAGCGTCGTGCGCGGATACGACAGCCCCTGGAAGTAGAACTCGACCATGGCCGCGACGCGCGCCCCGTGGAACTCCGCGGCGAAGCGCCGGTACTCGTCGTCGGTCAGCAGCAGGTGCCCCCACGGGATGTTCGTGGTGGCGTAGCGGTGCGGCCCGAGGAACGAGAAGAACGAGAAGTGCTTGATCAGGAAGTGGGCGTCGGGCGCCGCGGCCGCCGCGGCGGCGGCGAACACGCCGTCCCAGTCGGGGATGTGGTCGAGCGCCTTGACGTAGAACAGATCGAATGTCTCGTCCAGGCTGCCCAGGTCGTGCGCGCCGATCTTGTGGAACCGGTAGGTCTTGGGCCGCGAGCGCCCATAGGCGACCGGGCCGGGGTGGATCGCGTGATGCTCGAACTTGGTGAGCTCGCGGTACTTCTCGTAGTCGAGCGCGCCGGGCGAGGTGCCGCGCACGAAGTCGCGGATGTCGCGGAACTCCTCGTCCTGATCGTGGGCCTGCCAGCTCGTCTTGTGCTCGCCCGAGAGGTAGGGGTCGATGCCCACGGCGGCCTCGAGCGGCGAGAACTCCAAGAGGAGCCGCGGGATCATGCCGTTGCCGGTGCCGATGTCGAGCAACCGCTTGCCCTCGAGCGCGATGCCGCAGGCGGCGAACAGGTGCAGGATCTGGTGGAACTGAAGCACGATGCGGCCGCGCTGGCGATCGAGGAGCTTGCCGGGCGGCGGCGGGTCCCAGTAGTTCGTGCCCGGACTGGTCGGCGACAGGAACGGGATCAGGAAGTCGTCGGAGACCGGCAGAGGGTGCCCGTCGTCCTTGGTGAACGTGGCGACGCTCATTTGATCGCGAGGAACCCCTCGAAGCACAGGTAGCGCATGACGGTCATGACGTCGACGAAGCCCGCGCGCTTGAGCAGATCGAGGTTGCCTTGGGTCGAGAACGGCTCGAGCACCCCCTTGAGGCTGCGCGCCTTGGCGAGGATCTCGTCCGGCGTGTAGCCCTGGCGCAGCTTGAAGTCGTCGTAGAGCCGGCTCAGGATGTCCTGGAACCGCGCGTCCGGCCCGCGCACCTTCTCGAACATGACGAGTCCGCCGCCCCATTGGAGCGCGCCGTAGAGCTTGTCGATCAGGCGCTGGCGCTCGCTCGGGCGGACGAACTGCACGGTGTAGTAGCAGACGATCAGGTCGGCGGGCTCGAGCTCGGCCTGCAGGGCATCGTCGTGCCGGAACGCGAGATTGAGATCGGGGTTCGCCCGCCGCTTCTCCTCGGCCTTGGCGATCATGTCGGCCTCGATGTCGAGGCCGATGAAGCGCGCGGCCGGTTTGCCCCGGTTGTGGCGCGCGAGGCGCGTGGTCAAGACCCCGGTCGAGCAGCCGATCTCGTAGACGACCGAATCGGGCTTCACGAAGAAGTCCGCGAGCTGGCACACCAGATCATGCCCTTCCTCGTAGAACGGCACGGACTTGCGGACATGGTCGTCGAACTGCTGGGCGACCTCGCCGGCGAACCGCCAGTTGGCGTTCTCGGCGGCGATGCCGTCGCCCACGGCGACGACGGGCTTGATGGTCTTGGTCATCGATTCGCCCCCCATGGGGGATGCCTCGGCGCCTTCCTAGCCCGCCGTTTCGCCATCGGGCAAGCGAATATCAGGGTTCGCTGGCCGGCGCGTGCCGGCTCGGCTAGAAGTGGGCGCCATGACGGCCTCCGCCGACACCTTCGCCGGGCTCGCGCTCGGCCACGCCGAGATCGAGGCGACGCTCGCGCCCTTCGTCGTCGAGCGCTACGCCCCGGGCGATGCGCGGTTCGCGGCCCGGCGCGCCCGCTCGCTTCGCACGTGGCGGCTGAAGCTGGCCAAGCGGCGGCTGTTCGGCTGGTTGCCCGAGGGTCGGCGAACCCAGGCCTATGTCGAGGCGAGCTACGACAAGACGTTCGCCGAGCGCCCCTGGCCCGAGACCCTGCCGCCCGTGGCGCCCGACCCCAAGCCGACCCTCGCCGAATGGGGCGAGGAAGGGCTCCTGCTACGTCGCTACGGCCTGGGACGGGTCCACCTGCGCCTGATGGCACGCATGATCGCGGCGCTGAAGCCGCGCTCGGTGCTCGAGGTCGGCTGCGGCACGGGCATCAACCTGTTCGTGCTCGCCGCCCTCGCGCCCGAGGTCCGGTTCGCCGGCATCGAGCTGACCGAGACCGGGGTCGCGCAAGGCCAGTCGGTGGTCGGCGCGGCCGAGCTGCCGCGCCGGCTCGCCGAGTACTGCCCCGAGCCGGTGCGCGATCCCTCGGCCCATCGCCGGATCGAGATCCGGCGCGCCAACGCGCTCGAGCCGCCGTTCGAGGCGGGCGCCTTCGATCTCGTGTTTACCCGCCAGGCGCTTGAGCAGATGGAGATGATCCGCGCCAAGGCGCTGGCCGAGATCGCGCGCGTGGCCAAGTCCCATGTCCTCCTGGTCGAGCCGTTCGCCGACGCCAATCGCGACCCCCTGCGCCGCGCCTACGTCGCCGCGAAGGACTACTTCTCGCTGCCGGTCGCGGGGCTCCGCGACTTCGGCATCGAGCCGATCCACACCAGCCGAGCGTTCCCGCAGAACGTCCGGCTCGGCATCGAGCTCGTGGTTGGCCGACGAACGTGAAGGCCCTGCCGCCACTGCTGATCCCGGCCGAGACCCGGAGCCGCGAGTTCGACGCCAAGCTGCTGCTCGCCTGTGTCGCGGCCGAGCGCGGCTTTCGGGCGATCGTCGGCTCGCGCATCCATATGCACCTGGGCATTGCCCGCCTGCCGCGCGGCATCTATCTCGCCAAGGATGTGCGCCGGCCGAGTCATCGCATGTTCCGCATTCTCCGGAGTCTCGGCCACGCCATCGTGGCGTGGGACGAGGAAGGGCTGATCTTCATCACGCCAGCGCTCTACCATCGCCGCAGGGTCCATGCGGCCACCCTCGCCATGGTCGAGACATACCTCGCATGGGGCCGCCAGAGCGGCGAGCTGATCAGGACCGCGCCGGGCTATCCGGGCTGCCCCATCGAGCTCACCGGCAATCCGCGCATCGACCTGTTGCGGCCCGAGCTGCGCGCCTTGTTCGCGCCCGAGGCCGATGAGCTGCGCGCGCGCCACGGCGACTTCGTCCTGGTCAACACCAACTTCGGCCGGCTCAACCACTTCAACCCGGCGCTGAGCCTGACACCGAGCGCGGCGGGCGAAGCGTCGCGCCGCAACCTGGAACCGGACGACCCACCCCTCGAGGTGTGGCGCCATCGCGAGACGATCATGCACGCGATGGAGGCGATGGTTCCCGTGCTCGCGCGCGCGCTGCCCGATCATCGCATCGTCGTACGCCCGCACCCCTCCGAGAACCACGAGCGCTGGCGCCGGGCGGGCGAGGGCCTTGCGAACGTCGCCGTGGTCCACGAGGGCCCGATCGCGCCCTGGCTGATGGCCGCGCGCGCGGTCGTCCACAACGGCTGCACCACGGGACTCGAAGGGCGGCTGCTCGGCCGCCCGGTCTTCGCGTACCGGCCCGACGGGCACGCCGGGTTCGACAAGGACCTGCCCAATCGGCTGAGCCAGGAGGCGCGCAGCCTCGATGACCTGATCGCGATGCTGAAGGTCGCCGTCGGTAACTCCCGTCCCGTGCCGTTGACGCCGGCCCAGGGCGCCTTGCTCGGCGACTACATCGTCGCGCTCGACGGACCGCTCGCGTCCGACCGCATCGCGGACGCGCTTGTCGCGTTCGCGGCGCGCCGGCCGCTCGCGCCGCCGCCGCTCGGCGACCGGCTGGCCGCGCGGGCGAGCGCGACGGCGCGCGCGCTCATCAAGCGGCTCAACGCGCTCAGGCCCGGTCACAAGGACAGCGCGGACTTCCGCGACCAGCGGTTTCCCGGGGTTGATCTGGCGACCGTCGAGGCTCGCATTCAACGCCTGGGCGCGCTGCTCGGACGGTTCCAGGGGCTGCGCGCCCGCGTCCTCGCCGACAACGTGTTCGAGGTCCTCGCGCCATGACCGGCGGCTTCGTCTGCACCCGTCCGCGCGGCGGCGCGTCGAGGCTGGTCGTCGAGGGTTGCCGGCGCGCGACGAGCGGCCCAGTGCGCGTCGCGCTGCTGGGCCGGCTCTACACCTGGGAGCGTTCGCGCCCCGACATCGACGCCGACCTGGCCGAGCTCGCCCGGCGGATCGAGACGTCCGGCCTCGTGGCGGCGCTCGGCCCGGTCGAC
>JBBDQV010000145.1:0-9607 GCA_040905845.1 Alphaproteobacteria bacterium
CGTGTCTCGAAGCACGGACGGGGTCCCTTGCGCCGTCGGCGCCGAGTGTGTCCACACCGACGTCCGCGCGGCGACCGAGCCCGGTGCGGCGTCAAACTCTGAACATCGCGGCTCGCCCGAACCGGACAGCCGTGGACACAACCCGCGCGTGGTGAGCTCGTGCCCGCGAAACGCCCGCGCGACATCATCCGACATTGACCGCGTGGTTACGATGCCTTCCGGCGCGTTCGGTGGTTCCTCACTTCGCGTTCAGCGCCTCGTTCAGCCGCGCCCACCAGTCCCCCATGGCGGCATGGGTCGGTCCGGCGATCCTGCCGCCGTCGACCACGAGGTCGTGGGCCGTGACGAACCGTGACTCGTCGCTCGCGAGAAAGAGCGCGGCATTGGCGATGTCGACCGGCATCCCGGCCATCGGCAGGGCTTGGAACGTGGCGAACTGCGCCTCCAGCACGTCCAGCTTGCGATCGACATCGGGCGCCGATCTCTCCGCCACTTCAAGGAAAATCGGTGTGACGATCGCGCCCGGCGAGATGGCATTGACGCGCACGTTGTGTTCGGCCACCTGCATGGCTACGCAGCGGGTCAGGTGCGAGACGGCGGCTTTGGCCGCGCTGTAAACGGGGCCTCCGCCGGTCCTATGGCCCGAGATGCTGGCCGTGTTGATGATGCTGCCGGACTTCTGCCGCCGCATGTGCGGCACGGCGTGCTTCATGCCGAACAGGACACCGCCGACCAGCATGTCCATGTCGTAACCGAACGCGGCCACGTCGATCTCCTCGATGGCGCGCGCGGCGGTGCTGTCGCCCGCGTTGTTGAAGAGGACGTCGAGCCGGCCGAAGCGGTCGATCGCGAAGGCAATGAGATTCGCGACCTCGTCCTCGTTCACCACGTCCGCTTGGCAAAACGCCGCGTTGGCGCCCAGCGCGGCGGCGAGCTTCGTGCTCTTCGCGCGGCTGCGGCCCGAGATCACGATCCCGGCTCCCTCCTCGTGGAACCGCCGTGCCGTCGCGGCGCCGATCCCGCTGGTCGAACCCGTGATGACCGCGACCTTGCCTTCGAGCCTGCCCGCCATGAACTCCTCCCCAGACGGCGATGGTGCACCGGTCCTCGCCCTGGTACGCACGTGTCCTGGGCGCGGCGATTGGCGGTGGTCAAGCGCTAGCGCGTGCCGACGATCGCGGTCGCCGTTGACAGCATCTGGATGGCACCGTCACGCATGGACTGGCGCGCCAGGTCGAGGACCTCGGACCGGATCCGTTGCCGAGTGGCCGCGTCGGCCTTCGCGAGCCCGGCGACCACGGGCGCGGCGATGTCGTTCATGAATTCCCAGTATTGCTCTGGCGTCTCGTGAATCATGGTCGTCGACACCTCCTCCTCGCGGACGTCTCGCAGACCCGCCTCGACGAAGGCTGAACGCATCGTGCCTTCTGGCGCGCAGCGAAATAGGCCTGGCGAACCAGGCGGCGGCGCTGGCATCGCCACGTGGCGCGCTATCGTGCCCATGATGGTTGTCGCCCATGGGTTTTTTGCCGGCGCGCTCCAGACGGCGGCGCATATCCGCGCGCCCGGCTTCGCCACCCGCGCGAACTCACGCGCGGCCGAGGCGACGTCGGGGAAGAACATGAAGCCGAAGCGGCACAGGACGACGTCGAAGTTCGCGTCGGCGAAAGGCAGCGCGCCTGCGTCGCAAACCTGGGTCTTGAAGTTGCGCAGACCGCGGCGAGCTGCATTTTCGGCGGCCGCCGCCAGCATGCGTTCGGAAAGGTCGGTCACGGTCACCCCACCGTGTGGGACCAACGCCGCCGCGGTGAGCCCCGGCTCGCCGGTGCCGGCGGCAACGTCGAGGACAAGGGAGCCATCGTGCAGCTTGGCATGTCGGATCATCGCCGCGCCGAAGGGAGCGAGCCAGCCGAGGACCATCACATCCCACTTCCTCCAGCCGACGGAAAACCGGTCCCAAGTATCGCGCTGCTGGTCGCGGATCTGGTCGAGGTTCGAAGACATGCGCGATTCTCCTTCCGTGAAGCGTTGTCCCCGACCCCGCCGGGCAGGAGAGCTTCGGACGTCCCGGAGCAAGCTACTACGAAGTTCGCGGCGACGGCGTTGAGGCTGCCCGAGCGCGAACCTCGCGGGCGGCACCATGATCGGCTGGAGCAGCATCCGGTCGAGTGGATCGCCTCCGGCGATCCGCTGACCGGATAAAGTTGCTCCAGGTCGTTGAATTTAGAGCAATTTCATCCGATCGGATTGAACCCCGTGGTTCAATCCGATCGGATATTGCTCTAGGATGCGCGCCATGACGAAGCCTCCCTTGAAGGTTCTGCTGGCCAGCCCGCGCGGGTTCTGCGCCGGCGTCGACCGCGCGATCCAGATCGTCGAGCTGGCGCTCGAGAAGCACGGCGCGCCGGTCTACGTCCGTCACGAGATCGTCCACAACCGCTTCGTCGTCGAGCAGCTCGAGGCGATGGGCGCGGTCTTCGTCGACGGGCTCGACGAGGTCCCGGACGGCGCGGCGCCCGTGGTGTTCTCGGCCCACGGCGTGCCCAAGGTGGTCCCCGCCGAGGCGGCGCGGCGCGCCCTCGACTACATCGACGCGACCTGCCCGCTGGTCAGCAAGGTGCATCACGAGGCGGAGCGCCACTTCCGCGCCGGCCGGCAGATCATCCTGGTCGGCCACGGCGGGCATCCGGAAGTGGTCGGCACCATGGGCCAGCTGCCCGACGGGGCGATCCTGCTGGTCGAGAGCGCGGACCAGGCCGAGCGCGTCGAGCCGCGCGCCGGCGCCGCGCTCGCCTACCTGACCCAGACGACGCTCTCGGTCGACGACGCCGCGGCCATCGTCGCCGTGCTGCGCCGACGCTTTCCGACGATGGCGGGACCCCACAAGCAGGATATCTGCTACGCCACGACCAACCGGCAGGAGGCGGTCAAGGCGATCGCCGAGCGCTGCGATCTGATCCTGGTGATCGGCGCGCCCAACTCGTCGAACTCGCTCCGGCTCGTCGAGGTGGCGCGCTCGGCCGGCTGCCCCCGCGCCGCCCTGGTCCAGCGCGCGCGCGAGCTCGACTGGTCGCTGCTCGACGGGGTCGCGACCGTCGGCTTGACCGCTGGCGCCTCGGCGCCCGAGGCCCTGGTCGTCGAGACGCTGGGCGCGCTCGGCACCGCCTTCGAGGTCACCGTCGAGGAGATCGAGGTCACGCGCGAGTCGGTGCGCTTCAACGTCCCGCGCGCCCTTTCGGCGTGACGCGCCGGCCCGACATCATCGGCTAGCCCCGGCGCCTCCGGCTCATGGCCGTCTACACCGACGTCGGCAGCGAGGACCTGGCGCAGTTCCTGCGCCAGTACGACGTCGGCCGTCTGGTCGCCTGCAAGGGCATCGCCGAAGGGGTCGAGAACTCGAACTTCCTGGTCATCACGGACTCCGCGACGTTCATCCTGACGCTCTACGAGAAGCGCGTGGCGCCCGCCGACCTGCCGTTCTTCCTGGGACTGATGCGCCATCTCGCCGACCGCGGCGTGCCGTGCCCGACGCCGGTCAAGGGGCGGGACGGCGGCGCGCTGCGCGAGCTGTGCGGCCGCCCCGCCGCCATTGTCTCGTTCCTGCCGGGCCTGTGGCCCAGGCGCATCGAGCCGTTCCACCTCGCCGGCCTGGGCGCGGCGCTCGCCGCCTTGCACCGCGCGGGCGAGGACTTCGCCCCGGTCCGCCCCAACGACCTGTCGGTCGCCGGCTGGCGCGAGTTGCTCGAAAGGTGCCGGGCGCGCGCCGACAGTGTCGAGCCGGGCCTCGGGCGCGAGCTCGAGGGCGAGCTCACGGAGCTGGAGCGGGCATGGCCGACGGGCCTGCCCGCCGGGGTCATCCACGCCGACCTGTTCCCGGACAACGTCTTCTTCGAGGGCGAGCGGCTGACCGGGTTGATCGACTTCTACTTCGCGTGCAACGACTTCCTCGCCTACGACCTGGCCGTGTGCCTGAACGCCTGGTGCTTCGAGCGCGACCTCGCGTTCAACGCGACCAAGGCGCGGACGCTGCTCAAGGCCTATGGCCGCGGCCGGCCGCTCGCGCCCGCCGAGCTCGCGGTGCTGCCGGTGCTCGCGCGCGGCGCGGCGCTCCGCTTCCTGCTGACGCGCCTGTTCGACTGGCTCAACCGGGTCGACGGCGCCCTGGTGACGCCGAAGGACCCGCGGGAATTTCTGCACAAGCTGCGCTTCCATCGCGCCGTCGGCGACGTCGGCGCCTACGGGCTGACGTGACCGCGCCCGCCGACGGCATCGTCGACGTCTACTCGGACGGCGCGTGCTCGGGCAACCCGGGGCCCGGCGGCTGGGGCGCCCTGCTCGTGTGGGGCACGCACGAGCGAACGCTCCAGGGCGGCGAGCCGGAGACCACCAACAACCGGATGGAGCTGACCGCCGCGATCATGGCGCTGGAGGCGTTCAAGCGCCCCGCCACGGTGCGCGTCCACACCGACAGTGTCTACGTGCGCGACGGCATCACCCGCTGGATCAAGCGATGGAAGGCGAACGGCTGGCGCACCGCCGAACGCAAGCCGGTCAAGAACGTCGATCTTTGGCAACGGCTCGACGCGGCGCTGGCGCGCCACCACGTGACGTGGCACTGGGTGCGCGGCCACGCCGGTCATCCCGAGAACGAACGCGCCGACGCGCTCGCGCGCGAAGGCCTCGCCCCGTTCCGCCGCTAGTAGCCGATCGCTCAGAGGCCGCTGAGCATCGTGTCGGCGTCGCTGACCTTCAGCCCACCGCCCCGCTCGATGTAGATCTGGCGGACGACGCCGTTGTCGATGACCATGGAGAAGCGCTGGCCGCGCCGGCCCAGCCCGTACTTGCCGTAATTGGCGGCGAGCCCGAGCGACTTGGTGAACGTGCCGTTGCCGTCGGCCAGCATGGCGACCGCCTTGCCGACCTTGCGGTCCCTGCCCCAGGCGTCCATGACGTAGGCGTCGTTGACCGCGACGCAGGCGATCGTGTCGATGCCCTTGGCCTTGAGCGCCTTCGCGCGACGGACGTAGCCGGGCAGGTGCTGGCCCGAGCAGGTGGGCGTGAAGGCGCCGGGCACCGAGAACAGCGCGACCTTCTTGCCCTTGAAGACATCCTTCGTCGTGACGGTCGACGGACCGCTCTTGGTCATGACCTGAAGCGTCCCCTCGGGTACCCGCTCGCCCACCTTGATCCGCGCCATCGCCCTCTCCTGACGTTTCGTTGACGGCCCCGCGCCGCATGAGCACCCTTTTTATCCGCGCCGAGCGGTTCCGCTCAAGACGCGTTTACGTATGGGTTGCGCGCGGTGGTCGCGGTAGTATCCTGATTTGCATGGGGGGCCAACGTGCCCGGGTAGCGCCATGGAGCCATCGGTCTCTTTCCTGGAAGGTCACATGCTGGTCGCCATGCCGACCATGAGCGATCCACGCTTCCAGCGATCCGTCATCTACCTGTGCGCCCACAGCGCAGACGGCGCCATGGGCCTGGTCGTCAACAAGGCGATCGACAGCATCGAGTTTCCCGACCTCTTGCGGCAGCTCAACATCGAGCCCAAGACGCCGTCGACCGGCATCAAGGTCCACTTCGGCGGTCCGGTCGAGACGGGGCGCGGCTTCGTCCTGCACTCGGACGACTACCGGCAGGACGCGACGCTGGTCATCCGCAACGGCATCGCGCTGACCGCGACCATCGACGTGCTGCGCGCGATCGCCGACGGTCAGGGCCCGCGGCGAAGCCTGCTCGCGCTCGGCTACGCCGGCTGGGCGCCCGGCCAGCTCGACGCCGAGATCCAGGCCAACGGCTGGCTCACCTGCGTGGCCGACGACCATCTGATCTTCGGCCACGACCTCGACGCCAAGTGGGACGACGCGGTGCGCAAGATCGGCGTCGATCCGACCAAGCTCTCGTCGCTGGCCGGGCACGCCTGAGCGAGACGGCGTAGAGCAATTGGCGTCGTCGTAGAATCGGCGGCTCCACCCCGACCCCGACCCTCCCCATCGAGGGGGAGGGGGCAGAGACGTGAACCGCGCGTCCCCTCCCCCCTCGTGGAGGAGGGACAGGGTGGGGGCGGTTCCATGCGATCGTGACGTACGCTAGCCCCTCACTCGGCCGCGCGGTTGCCGAGAGCGGGGCGCTCGAACTCGGTCGCCAACAGGCCGAACAGGACGTGGTCCTGCCAGCGGCCGTCGATGCGCAGGTACTCCCGCGCGTAACCCTCTTGCTGGAAACCGAGCTTGCGCAAGAGCGCTTGGCTCGCCCCGTTGTTCGGCAGGCACGCCGCGGCGGCCCGATGCAGGGTGAGCGTGTCGAACGCGAAGCGAAGCGCGAGGCGGAGCGCCTCGGTCATGTAGCCTTGGCGCGCGTAGGCCTGGCCGATCCAGTAGCCCAGGCTGCACGACTGCGCGACGGAGCGCTGGACGTCGCCGATCGTGATGGCGCCGAGCAGGGCATGATCCGCGCGGCGACGGATCAGGAAGGCGAAGCCCGAGCCGTGACGGCGCTCGGCCGCGTGGGCGCGCACGCGCCGGCGGAACGAGCTGCGGGTGAGGGCGTCGTGCGGCCAGGTCGGTTCCCACGGCACCAGGAACTCGCGCGACCGCGACCTGAGGTCGGCCCACGCCCGCCAGTCGGAGACGCGCGGCGGAGTCAGATAGACTCGCTCGCCGGCGAGCCTGGGGCCCGCGCCGCGTCGACCACGCCCTGTGAGCAGGCCCAGCAAGGGGCCACCGTCACGGCAGCCGCCGCGCGAGCGCGTCGCGCGCGGCGAGGCCCTCGACGGGGCCGATGGCTGTCATCGTCAGGCGGTCGGCGCGCAGCACGGCGCGCGCCGCGTCGACCACGTTCGCCGGCGTCACGGCATCGACGCGCGCGATGATTTCGTCGACCGCGATCGGCTTGCCGAACACGAGCAGGTGCCGGGCGAGCTGCTCGGCGCGCGCCGAGGAGCTCTCGAGCGCCATGAGCAGGCCGGCGCGGAGCTGGGCCTTGGCCCGCTCGACGTCGTCGGCCGCCACCGCCCGGGCCGTCGCGCACGCCTCGGCGCAGACGAGGTCGAGCACCTCGGCGGCGCTGGCGGCGTCGCACCCCGCGTAGATGCCGAACAGGCCGCCGTCCACGTAAGACGAGGCGAAGCTGTGGATCGCGTAGGCGAGCCCGCGCTTCTCGCGCACCTCCTGGAACAGCCGGGACGACATCCCGCCGCCGAGCAGCGTGGAGAGGACCTGAAGCGGGTAGTAGATCGCGTCGCGATAGGCCGGTCCGGCGAAGCCGAGCACGACGTGGAGCTGTTCGAGCTCGCGCGGCTCGCGGCGCTCGCCGCCCAGGTACGCCGGCGCGGCGCGAGCGCGGCCGTCGCCGGAGCGCGGCATGGAGCCGAACGCGGCTTGCGCGAGCGCGACGACCGCGCCGTGCTCGATCGCGCCGGCGGCGACCAGCATCATGCGATCGGCCCGATAGGCGCGCTCGAGGTGGGCGCGCAGCATGGCCGAATCGATGCGCGCGATGCCGTCGGCGGTCCCCAGGATCGAGCGGCCCATGGGCTGGTTCGGGTACGCGGTCTCCTGGAACAGATCGAAGATCAGGTCGTCGGGCGTGTCGTCGACCTGGGCGATCTCCTGCGCGACGACCTTGACCTCGCGCCCGAGCTCGACCGGATCGAACGTCGAATGCCTGAGGATGTCGGCGAGCAGGTCGACCGCGAGCGGCAGGTCGGGCGCCAGCACGCGCGCGTGGTAGGCGGTGTGCTCGCGCGAGGTGTAGGCGTTGAGGTGCCCGCCGACCGCCTCGATCTCGCGCGAGATGTCGGCGGCGCTGCGCCGTTCGGTGCCCTTGAACGCCATGTGCTCGAGCAGGTGCGAGATGCCGTTGTGCTCGACGCTCTCGTCGCGCGCGCCGGCGTCGACCCAGACGCCCACGGTGGCCGAGCGCACGCCGACCATGGCGTCGGTCGCGACCGTGAACCCGTTGTCGAGCCGGCTGACCTCGACCGTCATTGCCGCTTGACCATCCTTGCCGTTGCGTCAGTGCCGACCCACGCGGTCGCGCACGAAAGCTTGCACGGCGCCGAGGTCGTTTGGCAAGGCATCGAGGCGTTCCGGCAGGCCGGCCAGGCGGGCGATCGGCTCGGGCGCGGCCGGCGGCCGGCCGAGCGCGGCCGCGACCGCGTCGGGGAACTTGGCCGGATGCGCGGTCGCCAGGGCGACGACGGGCACCTCGCGGCCAAGCCCCGCCGCGCCGGCGGCCGCGACGCCGCACGCCGTGTGCGGGTCGATCACGAGCCCGGTCCGCCGATGAACCTCGGCGATGGTCGCACGGATACCGTCGTCGTCGAGCCGATGGGCCGAGAAGAGGGCGCGCGCGGCGGCCAGCACGTTCGCGTCGACCCGGAACGCTCCGCCGCCCCGCGCTTGGCTCATGAGGACTTCGACGCGCGCGCCGTCGCGGCCGTGGAGTTCGAACAGCAGCCGCTCGAAGTTGCTCGCGAGCTGGATGTCCATGCTGGGCGCGAGCGTCGGGACGACGGCCATGGGCCGATATTCGCCGGTCGCGAGGAAGCGCGCGACGATGTCGTTGGCGTTGGTCGCGACGATCAGCCGTTCGATCGGGACGCCCATGCGCGCCGCGACGTAGCCCGCGAAGACGTCGCCGAAGTTGCCGGTCGGCACGGCGAAGGCGAGCGGGCGTCCGGGCGCGCCCAGCGCCACGGCGGCGGCGACGTAGTACGCCGCCTGGGCCGCGATGCGCACCCAGTTGATCGAGTTGACCGCCGCCAGGCTGTGCGCGTGGCGGAACTGGGCGTCGGCGAACAGCCGTTTCACCAGCGCCTGGCAGTCGTCGAACGTGCCCTCGATCGCGACGTTGTGGACGTTGGCGCTCGCGACCGTCGTCATCTGGCGGCGCTGGACCGCCGAGACGCGGTCCTTGGGGTGGAGGATGACCACGTCCATGGTCGGCCGGTCGCGGCACGCGGCGATCGCGGCCGAGCCGGTGTCGCCGGAGGTCGCGCCGACGATCGTCACCCGCTCGCCCCGGCGCGCGAGCGCGCGATCGAACAGGCGGCCGAGCACCTGGAGCGCGAGGTCCTTGAACGCGAGCGTCGGCCCATGGAACAGCTCCATGAGCCAGAGGCCGGAGTCGAGCTGGACCAGGGGCACGACCGCCTGATGGTCGAACCCTGCGTAGGCGTCGGTGACCAGCGCCTCGAGTTCGTCCGGCGCGATCTCCTCGCCGACGAACGGCACGAGCACCAGCGCGGCGAGGCTGGCATAGGGCCGGCCCGCGAGCGAGGCCAACGCGTCGGGCGCGAGGGTCGGCCACGCCTCGGGGACGTAGAGCCCGCCGTCGTCCGCCAGGCCGGCCAGCAGGGCGCCCTCGAAGCCCAGCACGGGGGCCCGGCCACGGGTCGAGACGTAGCGCATCAGCCGAGGTAGCGCTCGGCCAGGTGCGCCTTGAACGCCTCGGCGCCGAGCGGGCGACCGGTGGCGCGGGTCAGCAGCTCGTCGGTCGAAAAGTACGAGCCGAAGCCGTGGACATGGGCGCGCAACCAGGCCATGAGCGGAGCGAAATCGCCGCGCTCGAGCGCCGCCGGAAGTCCCGGCTCGGCCGCGGGGGG
>JBBDQV010000145.1:9617-21582 GCA_040905845.1 Alphaproteobacteria bacterium
GAAGAGCTGGGCCGCCGCGAGCGCGCCGAGGGTGTAGGTCGGGAAGTAGCCCCAGGCGCCGTCGGGCCAGTGGATGTCCTGCAGGCAGCCGAGCCGATCCTCGGGCGGGACGATGCCGAGCAGGCGTTTCATGCCCTCGTTCCACGCGCCCGGCAGGTCGGCGACGGCGAGATCGCCCGCGATCATCGCGCGCTCGAGCCGGTAGCGCAGGATGACGTGGGCCGGATAGGTGACCTCGTCGGCGTCGACCCGGATGAACCCTGGCTCGACCAGGGTGTAGAGCCGGTAGAGATTGTCTTCGCGCCAGGCCGGGCCGTCGGCGCCGAACGCCTCGCGCATGATCGGCGCGGCGAAGGCGAGGAACTCGCGCCCGCGGCACGCCTGCATCTCGATCAGGAGCGACTGGCTCTCGTGAATGCCGGTGCCGCGCGCCTCGCCGACCGGCTGGTTGCGCCACTGGGCCGGCAGGCCGCGCTCGTACATGGCGTGCCCGGTCTCGTGTAGCACGCCCATGAGCGCCGAGGTGAAGTCGGTCTCGTCGTAGCGCGTCGTGATGCGCACGTCGTCGGGCGTGCCGCCGCAGAACGGGTGCAGGCTGACATCCAGGCGGCCGTGCCGGAAGTCGAAGCCGACCGCTCGCATGAGCCGCAGCGCGAGGTCACGCTGCCGATCGGTCGGGAACGGACCTTGGGGCCTGAGCGGCGCGCCCCGCGAGCGCTGGCGCTCGAGCACGCGGCCGAGGAACTCGGGCAGGAATCCTTCGAGGTCGGCGAACAGGCCGTCGATGCGCAGGGAGGCGAAGCCGGGCTCGTACTCGTCGAGCAGCGCGTCGTAGGGGGCGAGACCCAGGGCGTCCGCCTTGCGCGCCGCGACCTCGCGCGCGAGGCGGAGCACGGCGTCGAGCGCCGGGGCGAAGCCGGCGAAATCGCTCAACGGGCGCGCCGCGCGCCAGGCCTGCTCGCCGGACGAGACCGCGCGCGACAATCGCTCGACCAGGTCGGCGTCGAGCGCGGTGGCGTGGCGCCAACGCCGTTTCATCTCGCGCAGGTTGGCGCGCTGCCAGTCGTCGAGCGGCTCGGCCGCGGCCGCGGCGAGCAGCTCGCCCTGCGCGGGGTCGGTCGCCAACTCGTGCTCGAGCACGCCTAGAACGGCGATCTGCTCGGTGCGTGCCTCGGCGCCGCCGTCGGGCATCATCGCCTGATGGTCCCACGACAGGACCGCGCGCGCGCCGTTCAGATGGCTGAGCCTGGCGTGGCGGCGTTCGAGCTCGGCGTAAGCGGGCGGTGCGTTGCTCATGGCGGGGCGGGGCGCCGTTCCCGGCGCAGGAACAAGACATAGATGACGGCCAGGGCAGCGGCAAGCGCGTACCAGGTCGCCGCGTACCCCCGATGCTCGTTGCGCAAGGCGACGACGGTCTGGCCGCCCTCGGGCAGGCCGCCCGGAACCGGCGCGGCCGAGGCTTCGAGCAGGACCGGCAGCGCCTCGACCCCGGCCGCCGCCGCCATGACCGGCAGGTCGAACCAGTACCAGGCGCCCTCGCCGGGCACGTTGTCGGGCGTGAACGGCCCGGGGCCGGCCGGCACGGTGACGATGCCTTCGACGACCAGCTCGCCCACTGGCCGTGTCGCCGATTCGCGCGCCGCGAGCGGGACCCAGCCGCGATCGACGAGCACGGCGTCAGCGCCCGCGCGAACGAGCGGGGTCACGACGTGGTAGCCCGATGCGCCGTCCCGGGCCGGCGCCAGCACGGTCATTTCGTGGTTGTGATCGAACGTTCCCGTCGCCGTGGCGCGGCGGTGACGCCACGGGGCGGACTCGTCGATGCGCGCGGGCAGCGGCTCGGGCCCCAGCGCGAGACGGGCGTCGAGCTCGGCCTGCAGCCCATCCTTCCAGGCGGCACGCTCGACCTGCCAGGTGCCGAGCGCGAGCAGCGCGGCGATCCCGAGTCCGGCGGTCAGCGACGCCCACAGGATGGGACGACGCCGACGATCAACCGCCGGAAACATCCGTGGTGGGCGGGTCGTCGAAGGCGATGCGGTGCCGATACTGGAGCGCGATCAGCACCCCTTTGCACGGGCGCAGCAGCAGCGCCGCCCCGCCGATCGACAGCGGGATCCACAGCAGGAGATGGAGCCAGATCGGCGGCTCGATGAAGATCTCGACCAGCGCGGCGCACGCCACGACCACGGCGGCCACCGCCCACATGACGAAGAACGCCGGGCCGTCGGCGCTGTCGGCGGGCGAGAAGTCGAGCCCACACGCCGGGCAGGCCGGCTCGAGCGCGAGAAACCCCTTGAACAGCCGGCCCTGCCCGCAGCGCGGGCAGCGCCCCGCGAGACCCGTCTGGAACGGCGAGAGCGGCGGATACGCCCGGTCGGTCACGCGCGCCCGCCTACTGGCCCCACCAGTAGATGCAGCTGAACAGGAACAGCCACACCACGTCGACGAAGTGCCAATACCACGCGGCGGCCTCGAAGCCAAAGTGATGGTCCGGCTTGAACTGGCCCTGATAGAGCCGCCACAGGCAGACCGACAGGAAGGCCGTGCCGATCAACACGTGGAAGCCGTGAAACCCGGTGGCCATGAAGAAGGTCGAGCCGTAGATCCCCTCGCGGAAGCCGAACGCGGCGTGGGAATACTCGTACGCCTGGATCGCGGTGAACGAGGCGCCGAGCAGCACCGTCAGCCACAGCGCGACGATCGCCTTGTCGCGGTTACCCTCGCGGATCTCGTGATGGCACCAGGTCACCGTCGTGCCCGAGGTCAGCAGGATGAGGGTGTTGATGAACGGCAGATCCCACGGATCGAAGGTCTGGACGCCCTCGGGTGGCCACACGCCGCCCGTGGCCACGTGCAGCTCGGGGAACAGCGCCGCGTTGAAGTAGGCCCAGAACCAGGCGACGAAGAACATCACCTCGGAGGCGATGAAAAAGACCATGCCGTAGCGCAGCCCGATCTGGACCGCGGGCGAGTGATGGCCCTCGACGGCCGCCTCGCGAATGACGTCGCGCCACCACATGAACATGGTGAACAGCACCAGGACGATGCCGGCCGCCATGACGAGCCACGTCGCGCCGTGCATGAACATGATCGCGCCGCCCGCGAGCACGAGCGCGCCGAGCGCACCGACGACGGGCCACGGGCTCGGGTCCACCATGTGATAGGGGTGTCCCTTGGCGTGGGTCTGGGCCATGTGCGATGTCTCCTCCGCGTCGGCTGTCGTCGGGCGACGCCTAGTTGGCGGCCGTCCCGTCTGGCTCGGTCTCGAAGAACGTGTACGAAAGCGTGATCGTGCCGACCTCGCGCGCGTCGGGGTCGTCGGCGAGCGCGGGATCGACGTAGAACACGACCGGCATCTCGACCCGCGCGCCGGGCGCGAGCGTCTGCTCGGTGAAGCAGAAGCAGTCGATCTTGACGAAGTACCGGCCGGCCTTCTCGGGCGTGACGTTGAAGGTCGCGATGCCCGTCACCGTTCGATTCGTCGGGTTCTCGGCGACATAGGTCGCCGTGACGGTCTCGCCGAGCCGGACTTCGATCGATCCTTGGCTCGGCAGGAAGCGCCAGGGCATGCCGCGCGCGAGGTCGGCGTTGAAGCGCACGACGACGCTCCGGTCGAGGACGGCCGGCGCTGGCCCCGTCACGGTCCTGGTCGTGCCGCCGTAGCCGGTCACTTGGCAGAACAGGCGGTAGAGCGGCACGCTCGCGTAGGCGAGGCCGACCATGCCGAGGGCGACGGCGCCGAGGGCGATCGCCGTGCGCCGGTTGACGCGCTGGCCCGCCACGCTGCTCATCCCTGGCCGCCGAACTTGACGATGGTGAGGGCGTAGAACAGCACCACCAGGAACGCGAGCAGGCCGGCGAGCGCCCGATTGCGCCCCTTGCGGCGTTTGTCGTCGGACCCCGAGGCCATCGCGGACATCATCGCCCTAGAGCGACCGCGCCGCGATGCCGTCCGCGAGCAGCAGGACGAACAGCAGGGCGAGGTAGAGGATCGAGAAGCCGAACAGCCGGCGCGCGTCGGCCTCGGCCCTCGTGGCGCACAGCCTGGCCGCGCCGAGCACGAACAAGAGTCCGAGGGCGAGCGCGCCGACGCCGTAGCCGAGCCCCGCCCCGCCGAGCGCGACCGGGGCGAGCGAGACGGGCAGAAGCGCGATCGTGTAGCCCAGGATGTGGCGCCGGGTCGTCGCCTCGCCCGCGACGACCGGCAGCATGGGAAGCCCGGCGCGCGCGTAGTCGTCCTTGCGGTTGAGCGCGAGCGCCCAGAAGTGCGGCGGGGTCCACAGGAAGATGATCGCGAACAGCGCGAGCGGCAACGCATCGATCCCGCCGGTGACCGCCGCCCAGCCGATGACCGGCGGGAACGCGCCCGCGGCGCCGCCGATGACGATGTTCTGCGGCGTGCGCCGCTTGAGCCAGACGGTGTAGACGAAAACGTAGAAAGCGATGGTCGCCGCCAGCAGGAGCGCGGCGAGGACGTTGGTGGCGAGCCCCATGAGGGCGACCGAGGCGACCGCCAACACGACGGCGAAGGCGAGCGCGGTCGAGGGTTCGATGCGCCCCGCGGGCAGCGGCCGCCCCGCCGTGCGCCGCATCAGGCCGTCGATGTCGCGTTCGTACCACATGTTGATCGCGCCGGCGGCCCCGGCGCCGGTGGCGATGCACAGCACCGCGATCGCCGCGAGCAGCGGATGCAACGCACCCGGCGCCAGCACCATGCCGGTGAAGCCGGTCAGGACCACCAGCGACATCACCCGTGGCTTCAGCAGCGCCACGAAGTCGGCGACCGCGGGATCGGCCGCCGTTGCCCGCGCCAGGGCGTCCATGTCGCGTGCTGCTTCGGCCATGCGCCTACGCGATGCGCGGCGGGGTCTCGTGGGTGTGGAACGGCGGCGGCGACGGCAGGCTCCACTCGAGGGTCGTCGCGCCGGCGCCCCACGGATTGTCCGCGCACTTCACGCCGCCGAAGAAGAGGCGCCACAGCACGACGAAGAACACGACCACGCCGACAACGGTGATGTAGGAGCCGATCGAGGAGACCAGATTCCAGCCGAAGAAGGCGTCCGGGTAGTCGGGGATGCGCCGGGGCATGCCGGCGACGCCGAGGAAGTGCTGCGGGAAGAACGTCAGGTTGACGCCGAGGAAGGTCAGCCAGAAGTGCAGCTTGCCGAGGCCCTCGGGGTACTGGCGGCCCGTGATCTTGCCGATCCAGTAATAGAACGCGGCGAACAGCGCGAACACGGCGCCGAGCGACAGCACGTAGTGGAAGTGCGCGACGACGTAGTAGGTGTCGTGCAACGCGGTGTCGATTCCGGCGTTCGCCAGCACCACGCCCGTCACCCCGCCGATCGTGAACAGGAAAATGAACCCGAACGCCCACAGCATCGGTGTCTTGAACTCGATCGAGCCGCCCCACATGGTGGCGATCCAGCTGAAGATCTTGATGCCCGTGGGCACGGCGATGACCATGGTCGCCAGCACGAAGTAGGCCTTCGTGTTGACGTTGATGCCCGACGTGTACATGTGGTGCGCCCACACGATGAAGCCGATGAAGCCGATCGACACCATGGCGTAGGCCATGCCGAGGTAGCCGAAGATCGGCTTCTTCGCGAACGTCGAGACGACGTGGCTGATCACGCCGAAGCCCGGCAGGATCAGGATGTAGACCTCGGGGTGGCCGAAGAACCAAAACAAGTGCTGGTAGAGGATCGGGTCGCCGCCGCCCGCCTGATCGAAGAACGTCGTGCCGAAGTTGCGGTCGGTCAGCAGCATGGTGATCGCGCCGGCGAGCACGGGGAGCGACAGGAGCAGCAGGAACGCGGTCACCAGGATGCCCCAAACGAACAGCGGCATCTTGTGCAGCGTCATGCCCGGCGCGCGCATGTTGAAGATCGTCGTGATGAAGTTGATCGCGCCGAGAATCGAGGACGCGCCCGCCAAGTGAATCGAGAGGATCAAGCAGTCGACCGCAGGGCCGGACGAACCGTAGGTGCTGAGCGGCGGGTAAATCGTCCAGCCGCCGCCGGTGCCGCGACCGATGAACACCGACGTGATCATCAGCACGCCCGATGGGATCAAGAGCCAGAAGCTGATGTTGTTGAGCCGCGGGAACGCCATGTCGGGGGCGCCGATCATCAGCGGCACCATCCAGTTGCCGAACCCGCCGATGAACGCCGGCATGACCATGAAGAAGATCATGAGCAGGCCGTGGCTGGTGACCAGCACGTTGAACAGGTGGTAGTCGCCGCCCAGGATCTGGTCGCCGGGCTCCATGAGCTCGAGCCGCATGATGACCGAGAACGCGAGGCCGACGAGCCCGAAGACGAACGCGTACACCAGGTACATCGTCCCGATGTCCTTGTGGTTCGTCGAGTACAGGAAGCGGCCGATCCCGGTCGGCGTGTGATCGTGACCGTGGGACGTCGCGCCGTGCGTGGTCATGAAGGCATCCCTCGATTCGAACGGTGTCTCGTCGGTCCGGTCGCAGCGCCTAGAAACGCGCCGGCTCTGCGGTCGCGGCCGACGCCATCGCCGGGCCGGGCGCGGTCGCCGCGAACTGGGCCTGCGCCTCGACGACCCACTCGTCGAACGCCGCCTTGGAAACGACCTCGACCTGGATCGGCATGTAGCCGTGTCTCTCGCCGCACAGCTCCGAGCATTGCCCGTAATACGTGCCCTCGCGCTCGACGCGGACCCAGACTTCGGTGAGCCGTCCGGGAACGGCGTCCTTCTTCACGCCGAACGCCGGCACGGCCCAGGCGTGCAGCACATCATCGGCCATGATCTGCACGCGGATCGTGGTCGCGACCGGCAGCACAACGTGGTTGTCGGTCGTCAGCAGCCGAAGTTCGTCCGGCGCGAGGTCGGCTTCATCCTTGATGACCGCATCGAACGTGAAGCCGCCGTTGTCCGGGTATTCGTAACTCCAGTACCACTGGTGCCCAGTCGCCTTGATCGTCATGTCCGCCTCGGGGACGCGGTCGGAGTAGTAGAGCAGGCGGATCGAGGGCACCGCGATCACCACCAGGATGATGATCGGCACCACGGTCCACGCGAATTCGAGCACGGTGTTGTGCGTGGTGCGCGACGGCGTCGGGTTGCTGCGCGCGTTGAAGCGCACGACGATGTAGGCCAGCAGCGCCAGGACGACCGCCGTGATGATCACGATGATCGGAACCAGGAGGTCGTTGAACTCGCTGATGCTCTCCATGATCGGCGTCGCCGGCTCCTGGAACCCGATCTGCCAATCGACCGGCTGATCCGCCACGACCCTCGTCGCGCCGGTGGCCATCGCCACGACGGCCGCACACGCCGCCACACCTCTTCGCAGAGCCATGATTCCCGATCGCTCCCGCCAAGTCGAGACCATCTCCGCGGCCGGTCGACCCATCGAGCCAACCCGGATTCCCGCGCCGGCGCGCCCGGATTCCCCGATGGTCCGACGCGACCGGAGACGCCCGGACCATACACAGCGAAGGCGGGTTTCACAAGCCTGACGGGTCGCGCATGCCGACCCAAGTCGAGCGATTCCACGGGCTTGCGGTTGCAAGACGTTCGCGTTCGCGCCATATCTTCCGGGACGGTCCCGCCGTACGCGCGCGATCGGGCGCGCGCCATCGAGGAGGCAACCCACCATGACCACCGAGCCCAGGCCAGAAGACCTGTTCTTCACCCGCGCCGACCTCGATCCGGGGCGCATCGACCGAATCGTCGGCGAGGCGCTCGCCGGGTGCGACGACGGCGAGCTCTTCTTCGAGTACCGCCAGTCCGAAGCGCTCGCCTACGACGATGGCCGGCTCAAGAGCGCGAGCTTCGACACGACCCAGGGCTTCGGGCTGCGCGCCGTCGCCGGCGAGGCGACCGGCTACGCCCACGCCTCGGAGCTGAGCGAGCCGGCGATCGAGCGCGCCGCGCGCGCCGTCGCCGCGGTCAAATCGGGGCATACGGGCGCGCTGGCCGAACCCCCGGCCGGCACGAACCGCGCGCTCTATGGGCCCGAGAACCCGCTCGGCGGGCACGAGTTCGGCGCCAAGGTCGCGCTTCTGCAGGAGATCGACGGCTATGCCCGCGCCCAGGACCCGCGCGTGCGCCAGGTCATGGCGAGCCTCAGCGGCGAATGGCAGGTCGTCCACGTGCGCCGCGCCGACGGTCGACACGTGACCGACGTGCGCCCCCTGGTCCGCCTCAACGTCTCGATCGTCGTCGCCGAGGGCGAGCGCATGGAGACCGGCTCGCACGGCGTCGGCGGGCGCGAGGCCTACGACGTCTTCATCGCGCCCGAGCGTTGGCGCGCCCAGGTCGACGAGGCGCTGCGCCAGGCCACGGTCAACCTCGAGTCGGTGCCGGCCCCGGCCGGCGAGATGACCGTCGTGCTGGGCCCCGGTTGGCCCGGCATCCTGCTCCACGAGGCGATCGGCCACGGCCTGGAAGGTGATTTCAACCGCAAGAAGACCTCGGCGTTCTCGGCGCTCATGGGCCAGCGGGTCGCGGCGCCGGGCGTCACCGTCATCGACGACGGCACGATCGCGCGCCGGCGCGGCTCGCTGACGGTGGACGACGAGGGCACACCGACCGGCGCGACGACGCTGATCGAGGACGGGATCCTGGTCGGCTTCCTGCAGGACCGGCTGAACGCGCGGCTGATGGGCATGGCGCCGACCGGCAACGGCCGGCGCGAGAGCTTCGCCCACATGCCGATGCCGCGCATGACCAATACGTTCATGGCCGCCGGCGAGCGCGACCCGGCCGACATCCTGGCCGGGGTCAAGAAGGGGCTCTACGCCGTCAGCTTCGGCGGCGGCCAGGTCGACATCACCTCGGGCAAGTTCGTGTTCTCGGCGTCCGAGGCCTATCTGGTCGAGGACGGCAAGGTCGGTCGGCCGGTCAAGGGCGCCTCGCTGATCGGCCACGGGCCAGAGGTGCTGACCCGCGTCAAGGCGGTCGGCAACGACATGCGGCTCGACCCCGGCATCGGCACGTGCGGCAAGGCCGGCCAGGGCGTGCCGGTCGGCGTCGGCCAGCCGACGCTCCTGATCGACGGCCTCACCGTAGGCGGCACGGGTTGAGCGGACGGGCCTGGGTACCTTTCGCTCGAGTACATTCACGGTCCACCCTCACCTAGCTTCGGGTAGGCGCGCCCTGCGGCCGCGCCAACCCTGCGCAACCCTCTCCCGCCGTTGGCGGGAGAGGGCAGGGTGAGGGTAGGCGGTTACATCTCGACGAAATCCATTCTAGGTGCCCGCGCGGCGCGTCGATCCCAACGCCGCCAGCCGCTCCGCCGCTTCGTCGGCCAATAACCGGGTCAATTCACCGGCGCCCATCGCGCGACCGAGACGGGCCGACTGACCGGACCACAGCGATGAAAAATCCGCCGAGCCAGCCGCTTCGGCCTTCAACTTCAGCGGCGCGAGCGCGCCGCCGGCGGTCGGAAAGGCCGGCGCGGCGTCGGACAGCGGGCCGATCTCGCGCATCAACCGATTGATCAACCCGCGCGCCGGCCGGCCGGTGAACAGGTTGGTCAACGCGGTCTGATCGTCGCGCGCGGCGTGCAGCGCGGCGCGATGCATGGCCGTGATCGTCGATTCCGGCGTGAACAGGTAGGCCGTGCCGACCTGCGCCCCCGCGGCGCCGAGCGCGAACGCCGCCGCGATGCCGCGCCCGTCGGCGATGCCGCCCGCCGCGATAACTGGGACCTTGACCGCGTCGACGACCTGCGGCACGAGCGCGAAGGTTCCGGCCTGGGTCGCGATGGTGTCGGTCAGGAACACGCCGCGATGGCCGCCGGCCTCGAAGCCTTGCGCGATGATCGCGTCGCAGCCTCTGTCCTCGAGCCAGCGCGCTTCCGCGACGGTCGTCGCGGAGCTCATCAAGAGGCAGCCCGCGGCCTTGACGCGGGCGATCAAGGCCGGCGCGGGCAAGCCGAAGTGGAAGCTCACGACCTCGGGCTTGAAGTCCTCGACGACCGCGCACATCGCCTCGTCGAACGGCGCCCGGTTGACGGCCGGCGCCGAGGCGGTCGGATCCAGGCCGAGCTCGACGTAGTACCCGGCCAGCCTCGCCTTCCACGCCGCCTCGCGCGCGGCGTCGGGCTCGGGTGCCACGTGGCAGAAGAAGTTGACGTTGATCGGCCGTGCCATGCGCTGCCGGATGACGCCCAGCTCGGCGCGCGCCTTGGCGGCGTCCAGCGTCGCGCATGGTAGCGAGCCGAGGCCGCCGGCTTCGGCGACCGCGATCGCCATGGTCGTTCCGGTCGCGCCGGCCATCGGCGCCTGGACGATCGGCAGCCCGACGCCGACGAGATCGAGCAGCCGCCGATCGGGCCACATCAGAACGCGTACTCCCGGAACACCTCGTCGACGGATTCGTTCCAGCGCGTCGCGTAGGCGTCGAGCAGGTCCTCGGCCGGCGTGCGGCCGTGGGCGACGATCTCGTGCAAGGTGGTGATGAAACAGGTCTCATCGAGCTGGGTGCCTCGGCCGTTGCCGGTCGCGCGCCGGCGCAGGCCCTCGTCGGCGATGGCGAGGACGCGCCGGGCGAGCTCGATCATCGGGCCCACGGGGGTCTTGGTCGCGAAGCCGCGCTTGGGCACGTCGACGCGCATCGCCTCGCGCGCCTCGGCGTTCCAGCCCTTCACCAGGTCCCACGCGGCGTCGAGCGCGCCCTGGTCGTAGAGCAGACCGACCCACAACGCGGGCAGCGCGCAGAGCCGGCGCCACGGCCCGCTGTCGGCGCCGCGCATCTCGAGGAAGCGCTTCAGGCGCACCTCGGGGAACAGCGTGGTCAGGTGGTCGTCCCAGTCGCCCAAGGTCGGGACCTGTCCGGGCAGCGCCGGCAGCCGGCCCGCGAGGAAATCGCGGAACGACTGGCCGCTCGCGTCGATGTAGCGGCCGTCGCGGTAGACGAAATACATCGGCACGTCGAGCGCGTAGTCGACGTAGCGCTCGTACCCCATGCCGGGCTCGAAGGCGAACGGCAGCATGCCGGTGCGGTCGGGATCGGTGTCCGACCAGACGTGGGCGCGCAGGCTGAGGTAGCCGTTGGGCCGGCCTTCGGTGAACGGCGAGTTGGCGAACAGCGCGGTCGCGACCGGCTGGAGCGCGAGCCCGACGCGCAGCTTCTTGACCATGTCGGCCTCGTCGCCGAAGTCCAGGTTGACCTGGACCGTGCACGTCCGGAGCATCATGTCGAGCCCGAGCGAGCCCTTCTTCGGCATGTAGGCGCGCATGATCTTGTAACGCCCCTTGGGCATCCACGGCGTGTCCGCGCGTGTCCAGCGCGGCTGAAACCCGAGGCCGAGGAAGCCCAAGCCGAGCTCGGCGCCAACCGCCTTGACCTGCTTGAGGTGGGTGTTGACCTCGGCGCACGTCTCATGGACCGAGGCGAGCGGCGCGCCCGAGAGCTCGAACTGGCCGCCGGGCTCGAGCGAGACGTTCTCGGCCCCCTGGCTCAGCGCGATGATCGTGTTGCCTTCCATGATCGGCGTCCAGCCGAACCGAGTGAGCCCCTCGAACAAGGCGCGGATGCCGGCCGGGCCGTCGTAGGGCGCCGGCCGGTGATCGGCCAGGTTGAACACGAACTTCTCGTGCTCGGTGCCGATGCGCCAGTCCGCGCGCGGCTTGGCGCCGCGCGCGATCGCCTCGACGAGCTGGCGCCGGTCGGTGACCGGCTCGCTCGAGCCAGTGGACGGTCCGGACATCGTCGTGCTCCCTGCCTCGTGGTTGACGTTCAGGCCGCGCGCGGCGCCCTGGTCCAGTCGCCGAGCGCCGCCTGCCAGCAGGCGAGCGCGGCGATGGCGGCGGTGTCGGCGCGCAACAGCCGCGGGCCCAGCCCGACCGGCAGAGCGGCGGGCACGGCGCGCAGCGCCGCGATCTCGTCCGGCTCGAAGCCGCCCTCGGGACCCGTGACGACGGCGCAGGCCGCGGGCGTCCCCCCGAGGCTCCTCAGCGCCTCGAGGATGGGGCGGCCCCCG
>JBBDQV010000145.1:21592-24706 GCA_040905845.1 Alphaproteobacteria bacterium
TACTGGTTGAAGAACTTCAGGTAGGCCTCCGTGCGCTCGGCCGGCCACGAAGCGATGAGCGCAGCGAGCGAAACCGGATCGCGCACCGCTGGCACCGACAGGCGCTCGGTCTGCTCGGCCGCCTCGCGCGCGTTCGCCCAGAGCCGGTCGACGTTGACCCGATCAACCATCGTGCGCCGGGTCAGCACGGGGCGCAGCTCCGCGACGCCGAGCTCGGTCGCTTTCTCGGCCAGATAATCGAGCCGCGCGCGCTTGAGCGGCGCGAACACGAGCCAGACGTCGGGCTCCGAGGCCTGCGGGCGCAGGCGATGATCGACGGCGAGGCGCACCGAGCGCTTGGCGAGCTCGCCGACGCGGGCGAGCCATTCACCGTCGCGCCCGTTGAACAGGGCCACGGCATCACCAGAGCCCAGACGCATGACGTGTGACACATAGTGTGCCTGATCGTCGGCGAGATCGACGACGGCCCCGATCGCGAGATCGCTCGCCACGTGGAGCCGGATTTTCGGGCGCGGCGCGCCGGTCTCGGTGCTTGTCATGGTCGAGCGTTCCGGCATGCTGGCGGGAAGTCTCGGGGTATACACCATGGGCGAAGTTACAGGACAGGCGAATCTCCCTCACACGTCGTGGGTCGATCGATGGGCGCCGGAGGCGACGCGGCCCTATCTGCGACTGGCCCGCGCCGACAAGCCGGCCGGTACCTGGCTGCTGCTGTGGCCCTGCTGGTGGAGCCTCGCGCTGGCCGGCGCCGAATGGCGGCTTTACGCGTTGTTCGGCATCGGCGCGCTGGCCATGCGCGCCGCCGGCTGCGTCGTCAACGACATCGCCGATCGCGACATCGACGCCCGCGTCGCGCGCACGGCCCCGCGCCCGCTGGCCAGCGGCGAGCTCGGGCTCGGGCACGCCCTGGGTTTCCTCGCCCTGCTGCTCGCGATCGGCCTCGCGGTCCTGGTCCAGCTACCGCGCGCGGCGATCGCGGTCGGCGCGGCCTCGCTCGTGCTGGTGGCAGTTTATCCGCTGGCCAAGCGCTTCACCGACTGGCCCCAGGCGGTGCTCGGGCTCACCTTCAACTGGGGCGCGCTGCTGGCGTGGACGGCGGCGGATGGGACGCTGGGGCTGCCCGCGCTCGTGCTCTACGCCGCGTGCCTCGCCTGGACGCTCGGTTACGACACGATCTACGCCCACCAGGACAAGGCCGACGACGCGGCGGTCGGCGTGCGCTCCGCCGCGCTGGCGCTCGGCGCGCGCACCCGGCCGTGGCTCGCGGTGTTCTACGCCCTCGCCTGGGCCGGGATCGCGGCGGCCGGCGTGCTCGCTGGGCTGGCCTGGCTCACGATCGTCCTTCTGGTGCCGGCCGCGCTCCACCTCGCCTGGCAGGTCTTCCGGGTCGATCTCGACGCACCGGCCGATTGCCTCGCCAAGTTCCGTTCGAACGTGGACGTGGGCTGGCTGGTCGCGGCGGCCCTGCTCATCGGGCGCTACCTCGGCTGAGCGGCGGCACGCGGGTTGACCAGCGCGAGCCCGCCGAACATCACGGCCATGGCGAGCCACACCCAGCCGCTGTGCGCCTCGTCGAACACATAGATGCCCCACAGCACGCCCGAGATCGTGATGACGTAGCCCTCCTGGGCGGCGAACACCGGGCCGGTCAGCCGGATCAGCTCCATGAAGCTGAAGTACGAAAGCGCGTTCAGCAGGATCAGGACCATGAACCATCCCTCGGCCGCGCTCCAGGGCGGCGCCAGGCCGACCCAGCCGCCGGTCGCCGCGACCACGGGTGTCATGAGGATGGCGCCGGTCAGCAACATGCCGCAGAGCAGCGCGATGGAGTCGATGCGCGGCGGGCGGAGCAGCGTGAGCACCATGTTCTCGGAGGAGTAGCAGACGGGGATTGCCAGGCTGACGACGACCCAGCCGACCATGGCGCGCTCGGGCAGGCTGGTCTCTGGCAGAACGATCAGCAGGACCGAGCCGAGGCCCAGCACGATGCCGAGGGCGCGCACCGGCTCGAAGCGCTCGACGCGGAGCGCGAGCGTGAGGCCGAGCGTGACCAGGGGCACCATGGCGCCGGTGATGGCGACCATGCCCGATTGCAGCTTGGGCGCGATCCAGAACCAGACGCACGACGGCAATGCGGTGCCGAGCGTGCCGCACAACACGTAAAAGCGGATGTGCCGGCCGCTGAGCGGTGGCAGCCGGCGCCTGACCAGGCAGATGGCGAGCAGCAGGAGCCCGCCGCCGAGGCCCTGCCACAGCGTCATGCCGAAGGGGTGCAACCCGGCCTCGGTCACGAACTTGGCGATCGAGTAGGTCGAACCCCAGGTGATGCCGACGAACAGCATCAGCGCGATCGCATAGGTGAGCCGGAGGCCGCCCAGTCGCGGCGCGGGAGTCGTCGTCGGCTCGGAGGTCATGAGAGGGCTCGATCCCTTTGGGGCCGCCGACCTTGCCCGTTCGCCGATCGACGCGCAAGCCGCCCTAGGCGCCGGCTGTGCTATAGCTCGCTCGATCGCTCGCGAGGCGCCCGTGGCCTACCGCAGCCTGCGTGACTTCATGGACCGGCTCGAGGGCGCCGGGCGCCTCGTGCGCGTACCGTCGCCCGTTTCGCCCGCGCTCGAGATCACCGAGATCCAGACGCGGCTCCTGGCCGAGCAAGGGCCCGCGGTGCTGTTCGAGAACGTCGTTCGCGCCGACGGATCGCGCTACGAGGCGCCGGTGCTCGCCAACCTGTTCGGCACCGTCGAGCGGGTCGCCTGGGGCATGAATCGCGAGCCGGGCGATTTGCGCGCGATCGGCGAATCCCTCGCGTTTTTGCGCCAGCCCGAGCCGCCCGAGGGCTGGCGCGACGCGCTCAAGCTGGTGCCGCTCGCCCGCGAAATCATGGCGATGAAGCCGCGCGTGGTCAGCCGCGCGCCGTGCCAGGAGGTCGTGCTCAAGGGCGCGGACATCGACCTCGGCCGCCTGCCGATCCAGACCTGCTGGCCGGGCGAGCCCGCCCCGCTCATCACCTGGCCGCTGATCGTCACTAAGGGGCCGGGCCGGGGGCCGACCGACAAGCCCAACCTCGGCATCTACCGCATGCAGGTGACCGGGCGGAACACGACGCTGATGCGC
>JBBDQV010000146.1:0-11765 GCA_040905845.1 Alphaproteobacteria bacterium
CGGCGCATCCATCGGGAACGCGGCGATGAACGACGACAACAACGCGTCGCGCCGGTAGCCCGTCGCGCCCGCCTTCTCGGCGGTGCCGGTCTTGCCGCCGACCGCGTAGCCCGCGACGTTCGCGCCCTTGCCGGTGCCCGCGACGACCGCGAGGCGCAGCAGCGCGCGCATGGCGTCGGACGTCGCCGCCTGCATGACGCGGGTGCCCGCGGGCCGCGCGCCGGTCCGCGCCAACAGGGTCGGCGGCATCAGGACGCCGCCGTTGACCACGGCGGCGAACGCCGTCGCGACCAGCAGCGGCGAAACGGCGACGCCGTGGCCGAACGCGACCGTCATGGTCGTGATGTCGCCCCACGTCGCCGGAACCATGGGCGCGCCGACTTCGGGCAGGTCGACCGCCGGCGCCGAGAGCAGGCCGAGCTTCTTCAGGAAGGCGCGCTGCCGATCGGCGCCGACGTCGAGCGCCATCTTGGCCGCGCCGATGTTCGAGGAGTAGATGAACACCTCGGGCACCGACAGCCAGCGCGCCTTGGGGTGGTCGTCGCTGATGGTGTAGCGCGCGATCCGGATAGGGTCGGTGGCGTCGTAGCCGGACGACAGGCCGGCGACGCCGTAGTCGAGCGCCATGGCCGTGGTGAACACCTTGAAGATCGAGCCCATCTCGTAGACGCCGAGCGTCGCCCGGTTGAACCGCGCCTCGTCCGAGGCGGCGGCCGGCCGGTTGGGGTCGAAGTCCGGAAGCGAGACCAGCGCGAGGATTTCTCCGGTCGAGGGGTCCATGACCAGCCCGGCGGCGCCCACGGCGGCGAACTCCGCGACGGCGTGGGCGAGCTCCTCGCGCAGGATCTGCTGGGCGCGCACATCGAGGCTGAGGGCGAGCGCGCCCGCGCCGGACCGCGCCCGGCCGCGCAACGCGCCGTCGTAGACCCGCTCGATCCCGGCGATGCCCCGATTGTCGATGTCGGTGAAGCCGAGGACGTGGGCGAGCAACGGCCCTTGGGGATAGACCCGGCGCTCCTCGTCGACGAAGGCGAGCCCGGGCAGCCCGAGCGCGTTGACCGCCGCGACCTGGGTCGGCGACAGGCCGCGATCGAGCCACACGAAGCTGCGCTGGCCGCCGAGCTTGGCGCGCAACGTCTCGACGTCGAGGTGCGGCAGGACCGCGGCCAGCGCCTCGGCCGCCTCGTCCGGGTCGAGGACCCGGCCGGGGTTGGCGTAGAGCGACGCCGTCGGCAGGTTGGTCGCGAGCAACGCGCCGTGGCGATCGACGATGTCGGCGCGCTGCGACGGATGCTCGGTCGCGCTAGCGCTCGGCGCCATGGGCGGCGCGCCGCCCGACGCCGCGATCTCGACGACGCGCGCGCCGAGCAAGAGAAACGCGCAGGCGTACAGCGACGCGGCCAGCACCAGGCGGCGGCGGGCCAGGGCGACCGCGCGCTTGCCGTCGCCTTCGAGGCTGAGGCGCGGGCGCGCCCCCGAGCCGAGCGAGACGGACAGCCGCAGGGCCTGGCTCGCGGCATTGTTCATGGCCGGACGGTCCCCTCGATGACGGCCGCGAGGTCGGGCCTGGCGAGCGCGGCCGAGCCTGGCACCGCGTCGAACGCGACGACCTGGGCGGGTGCGATGGGCCGAATCGCGAGATGACGCCCGGCAAGCTCGGCGAGCCGGTCGGGCCTGGTGAGGAAGCTCCACTCGGCGCGCAGCACGTGGATCGAGCGCTCGGCCACCGCCCGCTCGCGGTCGACCGCCGCGAGCTCGTCCTCCAACCCCTTCACGCGGTAGCTGGCGGCGAACAAGGCGAAGGCGGTCACGGCGACCAGCGTCAGCCAGACGAGGTTCGAGCCGTTCATGCCGCGGCCTCCCAGGCGGGGGCCGCGGTGCGCTCGGCCGCGCGCACGCGCGCCGAGCGGGCGCGCGGGTTCGCCGCGAGCTCGGCCGCGCCCGGGCGCACCGGCTTGCGCGTCACGGGCAGGAAGGTCGCCGGGCGCGTCGCCGGCACCGGCGGCGCGTGTCGGCTCGCCCCGACCTTGCGGTCGCCGCGCGCGACGAAAAACCGCTTAACGATGCCGTCCTCGAGCGAATGGAAGGCGACGACGACGAGCCGGCCGCCGGCAACGAGGATGCGCTCGGCCGCGGCGAGCGCCTGCTCGAGCTCGCCGAGCTCGTCGTTGACCGCGATGCGCAGCGCCTGGAACGTCCGGGTTGCCGGGTCGAGCCCGTCGGCGGCGCGCCGGACCACCGAGCGCACGATTTCGGCGAGCTCGAGCGTGCGCTCGATCGGCTTCGTCGCGCGCGCGCGCACGATGGCTCGGGCGACGGCGCCGGCGCGGCGCTCCTCGCCGTAGGCGCGCAGGATGTCCGCCAGCCGCTCCTCGGGTGCCCCGTTGACGAGGTCGGCGGCGCTCGGACCCGCGCGACCCATGCGGAGGTCGAGCGGCCCGTCGCCCTGGAACGAGAACCCGCGCGTCGGGTCGTCGAGCTGGAACGAGGACACGCCGAGATCGAGCGCGACGCCGTCGACCGCGGCGACCCCGACGGCGCCGAGCAGCCGGTCCAGCGCGCCGAACCGACCCTCGATCATGGTGAGCCGGCCAGGGAACGCCCGCGCGAGCGAGCGGCCGCGCGCGACCGCATCCGGATCGCGGTCGATCGCCCACACCCGGCACGGCGCGGCCTCGAGCAGGGCGCGGGCGTAGCCGCCGCCGCCAAACGTCGCGTCGAGGTAGACCGCGTCGGCGCGCGGCGCGAGCGCGTCGATCACTTCATCGAGCAAGACGGGAACGTGACCCGCCGCGTTCACGACGGGTTCCCGCGCAAGGAAAGGTTGAGCTTGGCGCGCTCGGCGCGCAGCTGCTGGAACAGGCGGTCGCGGTAGACCGCGCCGGCCACCGGCTCCCATACGTGGAAGTAGGGGCCGCGACCCAGGAACATCGCCTGGTCGGCGATCCGGGCGAAGGCGCGCAGCGGCTCGGGCAGCACGATGCGCCCCTCGCCGTCGAACGGCACCTCGACCGCCTCCATGAACAGGCCGCCGGCGACGTCCCGGCTGGGGTCGAACGGCTCGGTCAGGCTGGCGGAGAGCCGCGTCATGGCGTCGTGGGCGAAGCCTTCGATGGCCTCGACGCCGTCGCGGATCGAGCGCATGGCGACGATGCCCTGGTAGCCGTCGGGGCCGATGGCGGCGCGGAACGGCGCCGGCACGGACACGCGGCCCTTGCGGTCCACCTTGTTGGTGAAGGCACCCATGAAGGCAGCCGGCACGCCTTGATCTCCCCGCGGCCCGTCGCGGCATCCGAAAGCCTGAGCGACGACCCGAGCGAGGACTCCCGTTCTTGGTCCCCGCTGGGCCTGGATGGGATAGCATGGGACCGGATGGGCGTCAATGACACCAGGTACATTTTTTTGTTGTGGCTTAAGAACTTATTAACCAACGTCTTAATTTCGTTCTTGTCTTGTTCTAGAGTCCCCCAACCCCTTCGCCTGGCGACTTTGGCCATGCTGCCCGACGAATATGGCGTGACTTTGTTCGATTTATGTTCCAGGTCGGGCCGGCGCCATGCCCGTGCCGCTTCGGTCGACCCGCGCGGGGACAGCAGAAAAAAAGGTCAGTCGACCTGTAAGCCGGGTTCTGTCCCCACCTTCGTGGGGGATGGCCATTCCTCTGGGACGCCCGTCACCGGGCGCCTCGCGCGACCAACCCGGGCGGCGGGCTCGGAAACCGGCCTGCCGCTTGCGCGGCGTGCCGCCCCTATTCGGTCTTGCTCCCGGTGGGGTTTGCCGTGCCGTCGACGTTGCCGCCGACGCGGTGCGCTCTTACCGCACCGTTTCACCCTTGCCCGTCGCGGCGCAGCCGGGGCGGGCGGTCTGTTCTCTGTGGCACTGTCCCTGGGGTCGCCCCCGCCGGGCGTTACCCGGCACCGTCTTTCCGTGGAGCCCGGACTTTCCTCCGCCCCCGAGGGGACGGCGGCCATCCGGCCGACTGACCGAAAGATTACGTAGGTGCCCCGGCCCGCACAGTCAACCAGCGAGCGCGCGGACCGCGAACGCGAGCTGGGCGGTTTCCGGGTCGGCGACGCCGTCGAGCCGGCTCGGCCGGAAGTGGCGCTGGAACGCGCGCACGACGGCGCCGGTGCGTGGCCCGTAGACGCCATCGACGACGAGGCCGTAGCCGATCGCGGCCAGCGCGCCCTGGAGCTCGCCGACCGGCCGGCCGTTGTCGCCGGGTCCGAGCGTAAGCCCCATCTCGCCCGCGACCGGGCGCCGCTCGGGCCACAGCCCGACGCCGGCCGCGGCCAGGCGCGCCCAGTCGAACAGCTCGCCCGGGTCCTCCTTGCGCTCCGGGGCCACGTCAGAATGGCCGACCACGTTGCCGGCCGGGATGGCGCGGCGCCGGCAGAGGCCGCGGGCGAGCGCGACCAGCGCCGCCATCTGTGGCTCCGGGAAGGCGCGATAACCGAAGGCGTGGCCCGGGTTGACCAGCTCGATGCCGATCGAGCGCGCATTGACGTCCGCATGACCGCGCCATGACGCGGGCCCCGCGTGCCAGGCGCGGCGCTGCTCGGGCACCAGGCGATAAAGCGTGCCGTCCTCGTCGATCAGGTAGTGGGCGCTGACCTTGGCGGCGGGGTCGGTGAGTCGCGCCAGCGCCGTCTCGGCGTCCGCCATGCCCGTGTAGTGCAGCACCAGCATGTCGATGGTGGCCGTGCCCCGCTCGTCATGGTTGGGCGACGGCCATTCCAGGACGGTCGGGATCACTTCTTCCGGCCGCGATCGCGGCGGATGCGATCGTACGCGTCGTTGATACGCGCCAGGCGTTCGGTCGCCCGCGCCACGGCGTCCGGCGCATCGCCCGCGGCCGCGGCCCGGTCGGGGTGATGCATGCGCACGAGCCGGCGGTGCGCGGCCTTGAGCTCGTCATCGCTGGCCCGCCGGGTCAGGCCGAGCGCGGCGTAAGGGTCGCTCGATGCGGCCGGGTCGTGGCTCCGCACCAGCCGGTCGACGACGGCGCGGTCGAGGCCGAAGATCGCCGCGATGCGGGCCAGGTACGCGACCTCGGCGGGATCGATCGCGCCGTCCGCCGCCGCGATGCGGGTCAGCGCTTCGAGCAGCGCCTCGAGCCGCGCCGGCGTCGCGCGGAACAGCTGCGCCACCTGGCGCGCGTAGGGCTCGAACCCCGTCGGGTCCTTGCGCGCCTCGTCGAACAGGCGCGCGACGTTGCCGACCTCCTCGCGCGGCACTCGGAAGATGCGCTTGAACGCCGTGATCTCCTCGCGCGTCACCGAGCCGTCGGACTTGGCCATCTTGGCGCCGAGCACGATCGCGGCGACGGCGAAGGTGCGGTCGGCATCCTCCTCGCGCGGCGCCTCGATCAGCGCCTTGCCGGCCAGATGGCCGGCGATGGCGCCGAGCAGGGCGCCGAGCGGCCCGCCGACGGCGAACCCCGCGGCACCGCCGATGATCTTGTCCCAGACGCTCACGCCGTTGCTTCCGGTTGCGCCGGGCAGACTCGCGTTTCGCGCGGCCTTACGTCAAGATGACACGCGCAGGGCCGCGCCGTCGGGACAAGAGCGCGGCCGCGACGAGATCGCCGATCAAGGCCGGCGAACAAGGGGAGGAACGATGCCCGCGAGAAGAACCGTCGCGCTCGTCGGCCCGTCGTTGAGCGGGAAGACGAGTCTTCTGGAAAGCCTGCTGTTCGTCGGCAAGGCCATCCCGCGCAAAGGCTCGGTCAAGGACGGCAGCACCGTGGGCGACGCCTCGCCCGAGGCGCGCGCGCGCCAGTCGAGCACCGAGACGACCTTCGCGACGGTGGACCTCGATGGCGCCCCGTTCACCCTGATCGACTGCCCGGGCTCGGTCGATTTCCTGGCCGAGACCTCGAACGCCCTGATGGGGGTCGACGCGGCGATCGTCATCGCCGAGCCGGTGGCCGAGCGGACGCTGACGCTGGCACCCATCTTTCACCTGCTGAACCAGCACCAGATTCCCCATTTCCTGTTCATCAACAAGGTCGATCGCGCCTCGGCGCTGCTGCGCGACGTGCTGCCCGCGATGCAGGCGATCTCGGGCCGGCCGCTCGTCCTGCACCAGGTCCCGATCCGCAACAGCGAGACCGTGACCGGGTACGTCGACCTGGTCAGCGAGCAGGCCTACGCGTACCGGCCGGGCGCGCCTTCGAACCAGATCGCGCTGCCCGAGTCCGTGCGCGAGCGCGAGTCCGAGGCCCGGCTTCACATGCTCGAGCAGCTCGCCGACTTCGACGACGCGCTCATGGAGAAGCTGCTCGAGGACCAGGTCCCGAGCGCCGACGAGATCGAGGCGAGCCTGCGTCACGACGTGGCCGACAACAAGGTCGTGCCGGTGTTCCTGGGCGCGGCCGAGCGCGACAACGGTACCCGGCGCCTGCTTGCGCACATGGTCGAACTGG
The DNA here is from genome assembly GCA_040905845.1 of Alphaproteobacteria bacterium. GTDB lineage: Bacteria > Pseudomonadota > Alphaproteobacteria > SP197 > SP197 > VGDP01. Next base: position 6,428 of record JBBDQV010000146.1, read on the forward strand.
TGCCGCCGGCCGAGGCCGTGGCGGCCCGGCGCGGCGTCGGCGGCGACGGGCCCGCCCTCGCCCAGGCGATCAAGTCCATCACCGGCGGCCAGGGCGGCAAGCTGACCGTGTGCCGAGTCTATCGTGGCGCCCTCAAGGATGGCGACACGGTCAACGGCAACCGGATCGGCGGCGTCTATCGCTTGATGGGCGGCGTTCAGACCAAGATCGACCATGCCGAGGCGGGCGACGTGGTCGCGTTCGGCCGGCTCGACGGCATCCACACCGGCGACACCCTCGTGCCGGGCGCGGAGGCTCCGCAACAGACCCTTGTTCGCGCCGACCTGCCGCCGCCGACCTACGCGCTGGCAATCCACGCCCAGCGGCGCGACGACGACGTCAAGCTGTCGGGCGCGCTCGCCAAGCTGACCGAGGAGGACCCCTCGCTCGTGGTCGAGCAGGACGCCGAGGTCAACCAGCTCGTGCTCAAGGGCTACGGCGACATCCACCTGCTGACGGCGTTCGAGCGCCTGAAGAACCGCTTCAAGCTGCCGGTCGAAAGCGCGCGGCCTCGGCTGCCCTACAAGGAGGCGATCCGCAAGCCGGTCATTCAGCACGGTCGCTTCAAGCGCCAGACCGGCGGCCACGGCATGTTCGGCGACGTGCACATCGAGATCAAGCCGCTGCCGCGCGGCTCGGGCTTCGAGTTCGGCGACCGCGTCGTCGGCGGCTCGGTGCCGCGCAACTTCATCCCGGCGGTCGAGAACGGCGTGCGCGAGTTCCTGGTCAAGGGGCCGCTGGGGTTTCCGGTCGTCGACCTGTCGGTCACGCTGTTCGACGGCTCGTACCACTCGGTCGACAGCAACGAGATGTCGTTCAAGCTGGCCGCGCGCGTGGCGATGAGCGAGGGCCTGCCGAAGTGCAGCCCGATCCTCCTGGAGCCGATCAACCACGTCGAGATCTCGGTGCCCTCGCACGTCACCTCGAAGGTCAACCAACTGGTCAGCGGCCGGCGCGGCCAGCTTTTGGGCTTCGAGACCAAGCCGGGCTGGGACGGCTGGGACGTCATCGCGGCCAACATCCCGGCGGCCGAGATGCAGGACCTCATCCTCGAGTTGCGCTCGCTCTCCCAGGGCGTCGGCACCTTCGCGAGCCGGTTCGACCACCTGGCCGAGCTGACCGGGCGCCTCGCCGACCAGGTCGTCCAGGCCCACGCCGAGGCAACCGCCAAGGCGTCGTAGGGGGCGCGTTCTCACCCGCTGGCGACCAACGGGTTGCGGACCGTTAAACTGGCGAATCGATTGAAATCTCGGTCCGCGCTCCACAGCTCGCGCACGCCGTGCTGACGGCACAGCGCCGCGATGCGCGCATCGTGGATGGCGCCGCCGACGACGCGGCCACCCTCCAGGAGCCCCCTGAGTTCGGCCCAATGCGTCCGCGATTCCGTTAGCAGCGCGAGCGACGGTGACTCCAGCCAGGCCTCGACTTGATCGAGGGCCAGGCCGAGGGGAGTCGGCGGCGCATGGATGCGCGGGTGCGTCGCGATGGCCAGGAACTCATGAATGCAGGGCCACGGTATCGCCCACGGCGCCCGTCCTTCGGCGAGGTTCGCGATGCAACGCGCCGCCGGCTCATGGAACGGCGAGTCCTTGCGGTGGGCAAAGACGAGGATGTTCGTGTCAATGCCGATCAACCGCCGCGACCTTCATACGCCAGGGCTCGAATCTCCGCCCAAGACGCATTCTCGACGCCCGGTTGCAGCCCCTGACCATCGAAGCTCGCGTCGCGGAGCTTGAACTCCATTCCTCGTGCCTTAGCCGCGACGACATGCCGCAGGCCGCGCTCGACGAGAGTCTTGAGCGTGACCCCCTCCTTCGCGGCAAGGCGGCGCGCCTCGTCCAAGAGAGGTTCAGGCAGATCGATGGTCGTCTTCATGCACACACCTCGGTTGCTGCGATGATATGGCTAGCAGTATAGCATTGTCAATCCGACCGTACCACGGTGGCGTCCGCAGCGTATATGCCTCGATACCACGAAATCCGTTCGCCCTGAGCGCCGCGAAGCGGCGGTCGAAGGGTCCCACGAACGGATTTCACGACGCCGCTCGCGCCCCTCGACGCCGCCCGCGGCGTCGCTCAGGACAGGCTTCGAGACGCGCCCTCCGGGCGCTCCTCAGCGCGAACGGCTTTCTCTTTGCGATTGCCCCGTAGGCCCCCCGGCAACCCCTTGGCGAGCCCCGGACCTCGCGGCGATACTGGCCCTCGATCGCCGCATCGAGGGGACGGGGGATCGGGCGGTGACGCCGGACCAATTCATCGCCAAGTGGCGCGCCTCGGAGCTGAAGGAACGCTCGGCCGCGCAGGAGCACTTCATCGACCTGTGCCGGCTGCTGGACGAGCCGACGCCGGCCGAAGCCGACCCCAAGGGCGAATCCTTCTGCTTCGAGAAGGGCGCCACCAAGACGACGGGCGGCGATGGCTTCGCCGACGTCTGGAAGCGCCATCATTTCGGTTGGGAATACAAGGGCAAGCGCCACGACCTGAACGTGGCGTACGCTCAGCTTCAGCAGTACGCCGTCGCGCTGGAGAACCCGCCGCTGTTGGTCGTCTGCGACACCGAGCGCTTTCGCATTCACACCAACTGGACCAACACGGTCAGCCAGGTTCACGACATCGCGCTCGACGACCTGCGCGATGCCAACGAGCGCCAGAAGCTCAAGTGGGTGCTTTCCGACCCCGAACGGCTCAGGCCAGCGCAGACCCGTCAGGCGCTCACCGAGCAGGCGGCGAGCGAATTCGCGGCCTTGGCGCAGCGTCTGCGCGCCCGCGGCCACCAGCCGCAGACCGTCGCTCACTTCGTCAATCGCCTGGTCTTCTGCATGTTCGCCGAGGACGTCGACCTGCTGCCCGGCAAGATGTTCACGCGCATGCTGGACCAGGCGCGCACGGCGCCCGAGCGGTTCCAGGAGATGTCCGCCGGACTTTTCGAGGCCATGCGCACGGGCGGGCTGGTCGGGTTCGAGAAGGTCGCGTGGTTCAACGGCGGCTTGTTCGACGACGGCGTGTCGCTCCCGCTGGACAAGGACGACATCGATCTGGTGCTGCGCGCGGCGCGGCTCGATTGGCAGGACATCGACCCCTCGATCTTCGGCACCTTGTTCGAGCGCGGTCTCGACCCCGACAAGCGGAGCCAGCTCGGCGCCCACTACACCGATCCCGACAAGATCATGAAGATCGTCGAGCCGGTCGTCGTGCGGCCCCTCGCGGCCGAATGGCAGGCCGTTCGCGCGCGCATCGAGGCCGAGATGGCGAAGCTCGCCGAGGCCCGCGCGCGCCGGCCCGCGCGCCAGTCCTCCGAGGCGGCGCGCAAGGTCTACGCGGCGGCCCGCCGCGCCGAGGAAACCGCGCATCGCAAGGCGCTGCGCGCGCGCGACGCCTTTCTCGTGCGGCTGCGCAAATTCCGCGTGCTCGACCCCGCGTGCGGCTCGGGCAACTTCCTTTATCTCGCGCTGCTGGCGCTCAAGGACCTCGAGCACCGCGCGCTCATCGAATCTGAGGCGCTCGGGCTTAAGCCACCGGTGCCGAGCGTCGGGCCCGAGGCGGTGCGCGGCATCGAGATCAACGCTTACGCGGCCGAGCTCGCCCGCGTCACCGTGTGGATCGGCGAAATCCAGTGGGTCCGTCGCAACGGCTTCCTGGTCCCCGCGCGGCCGGTGCTCAAGCCCTTGGACACCATCGAGTGCCGCGACGCCCTCATCAACGAAACCGGCACCGAGGCCCCATGGCCCGCCGCCGACGCCATAATTGGCAACCCGCCGTTCCTCGGCTGCAAGCTCATGTTCGGCGTGCTCGGGCAGGACTACACGAAGCGGATGCGTGCCGCTTACAAGGGCCGCGTGTCACCCTTCGCCGACTTGGTGTGCTTCTGGTTCGAGAAGGCAAGGGCGGCGATCGCCGCCGGTGCGACGCGGCACGCCGGCCTGGTCGCGACCAATTCGATCAGGGGCGGCAAGAACCGGCTCGCGCTCGATCGCATCGTGGCCGATCTGACCATCTTCGACGCCTGGGACGACGAACCTTGGATTCTCAATGGTGCCGCAGTCCGGGTTTCGATGGTGTGTTTTGCACCGGCGTTAGCGGTAGGCGCATCGAAGCCTCGGCTCGATGGGGTTGAGGTCGATGCGATCCATGCCGACCTGACTGTACGCAAGCAGGGCGGGAATCAGGTAGATTTGACCAAGGCGCGCCACCTCGATGCGAACCGAGGTGTCGCCTTCGTCGGTACTGTGAAATCTGGGGCGTTCGATGTGTCCGGCGAAATCGCCCGGGCATGGTTGCGCTTGCCGACAAACCCAAATGGTCGTCCAAACAGCGACGTTCTACGACCATGGGTCAACGGGATCGACGTGGTTCGCCGACCACAGGACAAGTGGATCATCGACTTTGGGGTGGACATGACCATGGCCGAGGCGGCGCTGTACGAAGTGCCCTTCGACCATGTGCTCAAGCATGTGAAGCCAGCTCGGGTGAAGGTGCGACGTCCCAGGTACCGTGACTTCTGGTGGCTGGAGGCCGAGCCCTGCGCTGGGATGCGTAGTGCCAACGGGCGTGTCGGGCGGTTCTGCGCCGTTCCAGCTCTCTCAAAGCATCGTCTGTTCGTTTGGTTCGACGCGCGTGTCCAACCCGATCATCAGCTCATCGCAGTCGCCCGCGAGAACGACACGACGTTCGGCGTACTGCATTCACGCTTCCACGAACTTTGGTCGCTCAGGCTCGGGACCAGCCTGGAAGACCGGCCGCGCTACACGCCGTCCACCACGTTCGAGACGTTCCCCTTCCCCACGGGCCTGACGCCGAACATCCCCCCAGCCGAGTACGCGGCCGATCCGCGCGCCCAGGCAATCGCGGCGGCGGCGCGCCGGCTGAACGAGTTGCGCGAGGCGTGGCTCAACCCGCCTGATCTGGTGCGCCGCGAGCCGGAGGTCGTGCCGGGCTTCCCCGATCGCCTGCTGCCGGTCGATGAGCGCGCCGCCGCGAACCTCAAGAAGCGGACGCTGACGAAGCTCTACAACGAGCGCCCCACCTGGCTCGCGAACGCGCACCGCGACCTCGACGCGGCCGTTGCCGCCGCCTACGGCTGGCCCGCCGACCTAACGGACGACGCCGTGCTCGCCCGCCTGTTCGCGCTCAATCAAGAGAGAGCACGCGAGGTTTCTTAGGGGCGGGTTTGACCTCCCGGTTAAACCCTGCGGCATTCACACATCCTGGCGCGCGGTTGCTGTGAGGAACCGTTCGCCCTGAGGAAGCCGACCGCGCAACGGTCGGCTGTCTCGAAGGGCGCGCCGCGATTCGGCCGCTCG
>JBBDQV010000146.1:11775-24604 GCA_040905845.1 Alphaproteobacteria bacterium
TGCGCGGGGCCCTCAGCACGAACGGCCGAGACAAAGGCGAACCCAAACAAACGGTGGTCAAATTGTGACAATAAACGGTGACAGTATATATTGTATGTCTATTTATTATACTGTCACTTTATTAGCGGCCACACCCTCACCCGGCCTGCGCTCCGCTCCGGCCACCCTCTCCCGCTCGCGCGGGAGTGGGTCGCGGATGTGGAAACCCTCTCCCGGGAAACGGGAGAGGGTGGCGCCAAAGGCGCCGGGTGAGGGCATCACCCGATCAGGATGAACACCCGGAGGGTGCCGCGCACGACGCCGAGGCTGAGGCGGCCGGGGCTGGCTTCGACCGCCTTCATGAGGTCTTCGGGCGAGGCGACGGGCGTGCGGTTGACCGCGACGATCACGTCGCCTTCGCGCAGGCCCGCGCGATACGCGGGGCTCGCCGGCGCGACCTCGGCGACGAGCACGCCTTGGCCGTCGGCGTTCGGCTCGAAGCGCGCGCCCTCGAGCAGCGCCGCGCCGGTCACCGGCGCGGGCTCCGAGGTGCGCTCGGCGATCGTCGCGCTGAGCTTGAGGGCCGCGCCCGCGCGCACCACGTCGAGCTCAACGGTGTCGCCGACCCGCATGAGCCCGATCAGGTTGCGCACCTCGGTGCCGCGCGTCACCGCAACGCCGTTGGCCGCGACGATGACGTCGCCGGGCGCGAGGCCGGACTCAGCCGCGGGCGAGTTCTTCATCACGTCGACCACGAGGACGCCCTCGGTGCGCTCCAGCCCCATGGCCAGGGCGAGGTCCGGCGTCAGGTCCTGGGTGCGCACGCCGATCTGGCCGCGCGCGACCCCGCCGTGCTCGACGATCTGCTCGACGATGCGGCGCACGATCGCGGTCGGAATGGCGAAGCCGATGCCGATGCTGCCGGCGCGCCCGAGAATGGCCGTGTTGATGCCGACCAGCCGGCCGGCCATGTCGACCAGGGCGCCGCCCGAGTGGCCGGGGTTGATCGAGGCGTCGGTCTGGATGAAGTCCTCGTACGCCTCGAGCCCGACGCCGCGCCCCAGCGCGCTGACGATGCCGAGCGTCACGGTCTGGCCGATGCCGAACGGGTTGCCGATGGCGACGACGAAGTCGCCGACCTCGAGCGCGTCCGAATCGCCGACCTCGATCGCGGTCAAGCCGTCGGCCTCGACATGCAGCAGCGCTATGTCGGTCTCGGGATCGGCGCCGACCAGTTCGGCCGCGAGCGTGCGGCGGTCCTGGGTCGTGATCTCGATCGCGTCGGCGCGGGCGATGACGTGGAAGTTCGTCACGATCAATCCCTTGCCCGCGTCGATGACGACGCCCGAGCCGGCGCTCAGCGCCTTGCGCTCCCGCTTCAGGCCGGGGAGGTCGAAGAAGTTGCGGAAGAACGGGTCGCTGAACAGCGGGTTGCCGAAGAGCGGGTTGGTCTCGACCTCGACCGTCGTTTGCACGGCGACGTTGACCACCGCGGGCGCGACCTGCTTGATCATCGGCGCGAGGCTCGGCAACGCGACGACCGAGGTGGCCGCCGGCGCGTCCCATGGCCCCAAGACGGCGACGAAGGCCGCGATAAGCGCGATCGACGTGCGTCTCATGACGTCCGGGCTCCCACGCTCGACGCGACGAAGGCGTCGGCCCACAGTATACGTTGGCCGTGAGCGCGCACGAACCATCGGAGGCGACGCCCCAGGGCCTGCGCGCCGCCCTCGCCGTCTATCTCGAGCGGCGCACGCTCGCGATGCTCGCGCTCGGCTTCGCCTCGGGCCTGCCGTTCCTGCTGATCTTCGACACCCTGTCCGCCTGGCTGCGCGAGGCGGGGCTGTCGCTCGCCGTCATCGGCTTCTTCAGCCTGGCCACCCTCGCCTACTCGTTCAAGTTCCTGTGGGCGCCGCTGATCGACCGGACCGCGGTGCCGGGGCTGACGACGCTTTTCGGCCACCGGCGCTCGTGGATGCTGGTGTGCCAGGGGCTGATCATCGCCGGCCTGTGGCTGATCGCCGGGCAAGACCCGGCGGCAAACTTGCCCGCGATGGCGCTGATCGCCGTCGGCGTGGGGTTCGCCGGCGCGACCCAGGACATCGTCATGGACGCCTGGCGGATCGAGGCCGCCGAGCTCGCCAAGCAGGGCGCCATGGCCGCCGCGTACCAGTGGGGCTATCGCATCGCCATGATCGTGGCGGGCGCGGCGCCGCTGATCCTGGCCGACCGGTACGGCTGGGGCTTTTCCTACGCCGTCATGGCCGCGCTGATGGCCGTCGGCGTCGCCGGCGTCCTGGCGGCGCCGCGCGAACGCGCCCATGCCCTCCGACCCATCCGCGTCGGCGCGACGGGGCAACCCCGCGCGATCGCCCTGGCGGAATGGCTCGCGCGGTTGACGATCCTCGGCGCGGGCGCGCTGGCCATGGGTTGCGGCCTGGCGGGCGACGCCACGCTGCTCGCCGCCGCGCTCGACGCCCTGGGCGCGCCGGACCAGGGCGCCGCGTTGGCCGAGGCGTGGTCCGCCCAGCCCGACGGGGCGTGGCTGCAGCTCGCGGGCGTGGCCGTGGGCCTCGGGCTCGTGGTGCTGGCGGCGTGGCCCATTCCGGGCGTCGAGACCGCGCCCGGCGCCTACCTGAGCCAGGCCTTCGGCGAGCCGCTCGCCGACTTCTTCAAGCGCTTCGCCGGCGGCGCCGGGCTGATCCTGGCGCTGATCTGCCTCTATCGGCTGTCGGACTTCGTGCTCAACATCATGAACCCGTTCTACCTGGACCTCGGCTTCGGCAAGACCGAGATCGCCGAGGTGCGCAAGGTGTTCGGCGTCGCCATGTCGTTGCTGGGCGTCCTCGCCGGCGGGGTCGTCGTTGCCCGGTTCGGCCTGATGCGCGCGCTCGTGATCGGCGCCTTCGCCGGGCCGGCGTCGAACCTGGTGTTCGCCTGGCTGGCGACGCGCGGACCCGAGCTCGGCGCGCTGTTCGTCGCGATCGGGGTCGACAACCTGGCCTCGGGGTTCGCCGGCACGGCGCTGATCGCCTACATGTCGAGCCTGACCAGCGCCGGCTTCACCGCCACGCAGTACGCGCTGTTCTCCTCGCTTTACGCGCTCCCTGGGCGCCTGATCGCCTCGCAGTCGGGCCGCATCGTCGAAGGGGCGGCCCGCTCGGCCGAGGACAATGTCTTGTTCGCGCCTCTGGAGGCTTTGTTCGCGGGCCTGCCGCCCGAAGCCTTCGCCGCGGGCGCGGCGAAGGTCCTGGTGGCGCCGGCGGCGCTCGGCTCCGGTTACGTCGTTTTTTTCCTCTATTCGACCGCGATCGGGCTGTTCGCGATCGTGCTGGCCTTCCTGGTCGCGCGCCAAGGGGTGAAGGCCGCACGCGCACCGTGATGCGCCTTCCGATCGGCCGCGACTTGGGCCATGCTGGCCCGGTCATCGTGAGGATTGCCGTGTCCAAGGCCGTGCTCGTCTCGATCTTCTGCCGCGACCGCGCCGGGCTGGTCGCCGCCATCTCGGGCCGACTCTACGACCTCGGCGCCAACCTGGGCGACACGACCTTCGCGGTCCTGGGCGAAGGCGCCGAGTTCGCCGCGGTGGTGACGCCACCCGAGAGCCTCGACGCCGCCGACATCGAACGCGAGCTCGCGGCGCTGCCCGAGATCGGCGAGGGCCGCGTCAAGGTTCGCGACTACCGCCTGGGCACGGTGCACGGGCCGTCCGGCCACATCACCCATAGGGTCGAGGTCTTAGGCGGCGACCGGCCCGGCCTGATCGCGCGGCTCTCCGAGGTGTTCGGGCAATTCGGCGCCAACATCGTCCGGCTCAACGCCGAGACGATCCCGGGCACCGGCGGCACACAGTACGCGACGCGATTCGCGGTCTGGATCCCGCCCGAGCGCGCCGATGCCTGCCTGGCCACCATTGGCAACACCGCCGGGGAGCTCAAGCTGATCTTTCGCTGGAGCCGATCGGACTAGCTGGGGTTCCGTCGCCTCGGCACGGCCATTGCTCGAGCACCACGACCTGGCCCAGTCGAGGGCTCGCTGTACCAGTTCAGGACGGATTCATGGCCACGAAGATCGGCGGCGGCGGCAACGACCAACTGGTCGGCACCGGCCTCGCCGATACCCTGATCGGCAACGGCGGCGGCGACCGCCTGTTCGGGCTGGGCGGCGCGGACCGGCTCGAGGGCGGCAGGGGCAACGACTCGCTCGACGGCGGCACCGGCGCGGACACCATGATCGGCGGCGCGGGCAGCGATCGGTTCCTGGTCGACGACGCGGGCGACGTGGTCGTCGAGTCGAAGGCTGGTGGCTTCGACACGATCTTCGCGCTCGCCGACGCGACGCTGCCGAAGTTCGTCGAGCGGCTGATTCTGCTCCAGGGGAGCCCGCTCAAGGGCACCGGCAACGGGCTCGACAACATCCTGGTCGGCAATATCGCCGCGAACAGGCTGAACGGAAGCTCCGGCGACGACACGGTCGGCGGCGCCGGTGGCGCCGACAGCCTGCTCGGCGGCAGCGGCGCCGACACCCTGTTCGGCGACGCCGGCAATGACACGCTCTTGGGGGGCGACAACGGCGATACGCTCGAAGGCGGCGCCGGCAAGGACCGCATGGTTGGCGGGCGCGGCAACGACGTCTACGGCGTCGACGACGTCGGAGACAAGGCGATCGAATCGTCGGGCGGTGGCGTCGACAAGGTCGTGTCGACCGTTTCGTACACGATCGGCGTGGCGATCGAACGGCTGCTCCTCGCCGGTGCGGCGGCGATCAACGGCACGGGCAACGACGGCGCCAACCAGATCATCGGCAACGCCGCGATCAACACCTTGAGCGGCGGCGCCGGCGATGACACGCTGGAGGGCGACGCCGGGGCCGATCGCCTGAACGGCGGCGACGGCGACGACGTCCTCTTCGGCGACGCCGGCGACGACGTGATGGCGGGCGGGCGTGGCGACGACGTCTACGTGGTGCTCGACGCGGGCGACGTGGTCGCCGAGGGAGCCAACCGTGGCATCGACACGATCCTGAGCGTCTTCTCCATCTCGACCCTCGCCGGCAGCAACGTCGAAAACGTCGTTCTGCTCGGGAGCTCGGCGCTCAACGCGAACGGCAGCGATGGGGCGAACGACCTTCGCGGGAACGACGCGAAGAACATTCTTCAAGGCCGCGCCGGCGACGACAAACTGTTCGGCTTCGGCGGCGACGATACCCTGGTTGGCGAAGGCGGGCGTGACACGTTGGCGGGCGGCAACGGCGATGATTTCGCCATCGGCGGAGACGGCAATGATTCGCTGTCCGGCGCAGCCGGCAACGACCTGTTGATCGGCGACCTGAACGGCCAGGCCGGCACCGACGTCTTGGTCGGTGGGGTCGGCGACGACCAGCTGCGCGGCGGCGCCGGCGCCGACACTTTGACCGGGGGCACGGAAGCCGACGAGTTCGCCTACATCGCCGCAGGCGATGGCGGCGTCGTGGCGACCAACGTGACGAAGGACGTCGCGGGGGCCGTGGGCGACAGCGTCACCGATTTCGCCACCGGGGTCGACCAGTTCTTGTTCGTCCGAACCGCGTTCAACGCCGGCGGGCTCGTCACCACGGGCCTGCTCGACGTCGACGTCAACTTCTCCACCATTCCCGACGCCTATGATGGGACGAACCAGGGGACGAACACGGAAGCCGACGCCAACCGCGACGCCTGGGTCTTCTCGACCGCCGACCGGACGCTCTACTACGACGCCAACGGCGACGGCGCGGGCTACACCGTCGTCGCGACCGTGCAGGACGGCGGCGTGGTCACGGCCAGCGACGTGATCATCGTTTGACGTCGCGACCCAAGCGCGGGGCCGGTTCGAGGGTCAACAGCCAGCGACACCATCGTGTCAAATTGACCGAGGAAGTGTCGGGAATCTTTACGGCGGGGATCGACCCGGCGCCTCCGCTGTCGCGACAAGGCGGGAGATTCCATGGATTTCCGCGCGTTGGCACGTCGATTGCTGATTGATTCGATGAATAGACGTGCCGATGACGCCGAACGGCGCTTGGGGGGTGTGCAGGTCCGATGAAGTTCAGATGTCGGGAGACAAGACCATGTTCCGGGTCGTCGCAGCACCCCTCTTCTCGCTCGCCGTGGTGGCGTTCGCCCTTGGCTTAGCCGGGCCTGCGTCCGCCTCGGTCCTGTTCGACGGAACGATCTTCAAGAGCGGCGAGAACAACACCCAATATTCCAAGGTTTACAGGAGCAGCAAGAGCAAGTTCGGCCTCAAGTCCAAGGCCGTGACCTACGACTGGTCGACGCCCGGCAGCGGCCTGGCGTCCGGCGCGACCGCGGATTTCGATGGTCACAAGGTCAAGGCCGGCTTCAACAAGAAGTCGCTGAAGAAGGCGTTCGGCTCGAAGTTCGCCAACAAGTACAAGGTTCTGCTGACCCTGTTCATCGGTAGCGGTAACGAGCTGGTCGTCGAGAGCCCCGAAGAGCTGTTCGCGGCGCTCAGCTCGCCGACCGGGGACACGGAGAACGGTTTCGAGATCGGCGGCAAGATCAAGTTCTCGGTCAAGCTGATCGACCGGAAGACCGGCAAGACCAAGCAGCAGATCAATGACGCGTTCCTGATCGACCCCGAGCTCAGCGGCGTCGGCGAAACCGAGGACGGCATCGCCATGTTCCTGAAAGGTGCCACGGCTGGGAAGAAGTCCGGCAATTGCGTGAGAGGGCAGAAGAAGACGAGTTGCAAGACGCTGCGTCGGGCGTTCTACAGCAAGAAGGGCTTCAAGATTAACCTGGCGCTGACCGGCACGAACGATGGCACCGGCGGCTTCCCCGGCGACGGCGATCCCATCTTCAACACGAACGGCAACCCGCCGCCGCCCGAGGTACTGCTCGTCGAGTTAGACACGACCGGCCTCACCGATGGTAACGGCCCCACCGACGGTAACGGCCCCAACGGCCTGAACGGCGGACCGTGGGTCAACGACGTGCCCGAGCCGTCGACCTTGGCTCTGGCCGGGCTGGGTACGGTGCTGATCGGCCTGTTCGCCCGCCGCCGGAAGGTGGCCAACGCGACGAGAGACTGAGCGTCACGGCTTTCGTCGAAACCGGGCCGGCCAGCCAAAGCTGCCGGCCCGATTTCGTTGTGGCGGCGCACACAAGCTCGTGAGGGACCGGCTGATCCCCTGGTCGGTTCCCACGGTACCGCCTATTATCGGGTTGCGATCGACGAACGACCGCTGCGACAGCGCGGAACCGGTAAATGACGTCTTGGCTCGTGCGCGCGCTCGGCGCGATTCTGCTGGCGGCGGCCCTGTGCGGCACGGCCGAGGCCGCGACCGCCTACGACTTCGACTTCGTCGCGATCGACGGCAAGCCCTTGCCGCTCGCCGCGTTCCGGGGCAAGGCGCTGCTCGTCGTCAACACCGCGTCCTATTGCGGCTACACAGGGCAGTATGACGACCTCCAAGCCCTGTGGGAGCGTTATCGCGATCGCGGGCTGGTCGTCGTCGGCGTGCCGTCCAACGACTTCGGCAACCAGGAGCCCGGTGACGAGGCGGCGATCCAGACGTTCTGCGCGTTCAACTTCGACCTGGACTTCCCGATGACGCGCAAGCTCAAGGTCATCGGCAAGGACGCGCACCCGTTCTTCCAATGGGTCGCGGCCGAGATGGGTCATCGTGGCGTGCCGCGGTGGAATTTCACCAAGTTCCTGGTCGCGCCCGACGGCGCGATCATGGACGTCTGGCCGTCCGAGACCGAGCCCCTGTCGGAGGATTTGACACTGGCCATCGAAGCGGTGTTGCCAGCGCAGTGAAGTGACGGCCGTCACAGCCGGCGAGCAAGCGACACGGTAGGTAGCATGCGTCGCGACGTCAGGTCGCGTCACCTCCCTCTCTCGACTTCCCCCTGGGGCCGGACTTCCGGCCCCTTCTCTTTTCCCCGATCACGGGACCGGGCGTGCCGAAGGAACCCGTGTCGTCGCGCTTCGCCTCGGCGAGCAGCCAGGCGCGGAATGCCTGCACGCCGGGGCGCTCGAAGGCGCGCTCGGGACCGACGATGTAGTAGGCGAGCGAGGGCCGGTCGCCGGCCGCGAACGGTCGGACCAGACGTCCCGCGGCGAGATCGTCGGCGAAGAGCACGCTGCGCCCGAGCGCCACGCCCATGCCCTCGATCGCGGCCTGGATGGTCAGGCCCGAATCGCTGAACACTGGGCCGCGGCGCCAATCGACCCCGTCGGCACCCATGCCGGCGAGCCATTCGCGCCACTGGTCGTGGGCGTCGCCGAACGCGCCGAACCAGACGTCGTGGAGCAACGTGTAGAACTTCAGATCGGCGGGCTCGGTGAGTGGCCGGGGACCCTCGAGCAGGCGAGGGCTGCATACCGGCGCGAGCGTCTCGCGCAGCAGCAGCTCGGCGCGCACGCCGGGCCACGATCCCTTGCCGAAGCGGATCGCCAGGTCGACGTCGCTGCGCGCGAAATCGACGAGCCCGTGGCTGGCCGAGACGCGTACATCGATCGCCGGCTCCCCTTCGCGGAATCGAGGCAGACGTGGCACCAGCCACTTGGCGGCGAACGACGGCAGCACGCTGACGGTCAGAACGTCGCTCGACTCGCGCGCCCGCGCCCGCGCGGTCGCCTGGACGATGGCTTCGAAGGCCACGGTGAGGGGCGCTAGGTAGCGGCGGCCCGCCTCGGTGAGCGCGAGGCCGCGCGCGCGGCGCACGAACAGCGCGCAGCCGAGGTCGGCCTCGAGCGCCTTGATCTGGTGGCTGATGGCGGTCTGGGTGACGTTGAGCTCGCGCGCCGTCTTGGTGAAGCTGAGATGCCGGCCGGCGGCCTCGAAGGCCCGCAGGGAGGTCAGCGACGGTAACCGTGCGGCCATCCTCTATCCATGAATTCCGCTCATGCATTCGATGAGCAATGATCGTTTGCACGAAATCGCCATCGACCGCAAGTTTCGGGTCGAAAGCGGAAGCATTCCATCTTCAACTCGGCCCGTCGGCCGATGTTTCGCGACCCAGGAGATATGAGCCATGTTCAAGTTCAATGGATCGGTCCCGGCCGTGCCGTCCGGCGCGCGCCCGTACCGGCCCGCCCTGCAAGACCTGGCGCGTTCCGCGACCGAGCTGGTCGTCCGCGCCCTCGAATGGCAGGATCGGGCGCGCCAGCGCAACGCGCTGCTCGAGCTCGGCGATCACTTGCTAAAGGACATCGGCGTCAGCCCCGCCGAGGCCCATCGCGAGGGGCACAAGCCGTTCTGGCGCGCCTGAGCCGGCGGGAGAGATCAGGGTCATGGCCGAACGCACGCTCGTCATCGGCACCAAGAGCTGGTCGTCGTGGTCGCTCAGGCCCTGGCTTGCGCTCAGGCAGGCGGGTATCCCCTTCGACGAGGTGGTGATTCCGCTCCGCCGTCCGGACACGGCGACCGCCATCGCCCGCTTTTCGCCGAGCGGCAAGGTCCCGGTGCTGATCGAGGGCGAACTCAGGATCTGGGATTCGCTCGCCATCTGCGAGTACGCCGCCGAGCTCGCCCCCGCGCTGTGGCCGGCCGACGCCGCGGCGCGCGCCGTCGCCCGCTCGGTCAGCGCCGAGATGCACGCCGGGTTCATGGAGCTTCGCCGGCTCATGTCGATGGACGTGACGGCCAGGCTGCCGGCGCCGGAGTCGACCCCGACGCTGCGTTCCGACATCGCCCGCATCCTCGAGCTATGGGGCGACTGCCGCGCCCGGTTCGAACCTTCGGGGCCGTTCCTGTTCGGCGCCTTCTCGGTGGCCGACGCCATGTACGCGCCGGTCGTGACCCGGTTCGTCACCTACGGCGTCAAGCTGACCCAAAGCGCGCGCGCCTACGTCGAGGCGATGACCGCGCTGCCCGCCATGCGCGACTGGGCGAGCGCGTCGGCGACCGCCTGAGTCTCAAGCGCGCCAGAACGACGGCGCGAGCAGGACGAGGACGGTGAACAGCTCGAGCCGGCCCATCAGCATGGCGAGCGAGAGCAGCCATTTCGCCCCGTCGGGCAGCGACGCGAAGTTGCCGGCCGGGCCGATGATGTCGCCCAGGCCGGGGCCGACGTTGGCCAGCGCGGTGGCGGCGCCACTGAGCGCCGTGGTCAAGTCGAGCCCGAACAACGCCAACCCCAGGCTGAAGCCTGCGAAGCTCAGCACGTAGAGCAGCAGGAAGCTCAGGACCGAAACGAACACCGGATCGGGGATCGGCTTGCCGCCGTAGCGCGGAACGAACACCCCGTGCGGATGGAACAGCCGCCGGATCTGGACCCGCGCGACCGCGAACAGGACCTGAAAGTGGAAGATCTTGATGCCGCCGGCGGTCGAACCGGTGCAGCCGCCGACGAACGTCAGGAAGAAGAACGCGACCACCGCGAACGAGCCCCACTGGCCGTAGTCCGCCGATACGAACCCCGTGGTCGTGACCACGGAGACGACATTGAAGCTCACAAGCCCCAGCGCATCGTGCCACGCCATGCCACGCGTCAGGGCGAGCCAGGCCGACAGGATCAAGCAGACGAGGACGAGCAGCGCGAGGAACGACCGGACCTGGGAGTTCGCCAGCGCGGCCTCGCGCTGATGGGTGACGAGTTGGATGTAGAAGACGAACGGCATGCCGCCCGCGATCATGAAGACGATGCCGGTCCACTCTATGGCCGGGCTCTGGAAGATCGCGAACGAGGAATCGGACGTGCCGAACCCGCCGGTGGACAGGGTCGCCATCGCGTGCACGACGGCATCGAACCCGCTCATGTCGAGCGCCCAGTACGCGGTGGCGCACAGCGCGGTCAGCGCGACGTAGATCTGGGCGGTCACCCGCACGATCTGGGCCCAGTGGGGCAGGACCTTCTCGGAGCGCTCGGAGGACTCGCTCTGGAACAGCGACATGCCCGCGACATGCAGCACCGGCAGGACCGCCATGGCCATGACGATGATGCCGATGCCGCCGAGCCACTGGGTGATGCCGCGCCACAGGAGGACCCCGCGCGGCACCTGGTCCAGGCCGACGATGACCGTCGAGCCGGTCGTGGTCAGGCCCGACATCGCCTCGAACGCGGCATCCGCGACGCTAAGGTGGAGGCTCGAGAGGTGAAGCGGCAGCGCCGCGAAGACGGCGACGCAGAGCCAGACGGCGTTGGTCAGCACGAACGTCTGGCGCACGGAGAGGCGCACGACGCCGGAGCTCCTGCCGCCCAAGGCGAGCAGGACGCCGAAGAACAGCGTGAACCCAGCCGAAGCCGCGAAGACCCATCCGTCGGGCCCGCGCGCGCCGGCCTCGACCGCCGCCGGCACCAGCATCGCGATCCCGAGGATCGTGAGCACCACGCCGATGACCCCGAGTATGGGCTGCAGGCTCACGATCAGGCCTCCGCGACGGCCGGCAACAAAGGGCATGGGGGCCACATCCGTCAAGCCGACCTGGCGCAGCAGGGGTTGACAGGCCGCCGGCCGATCGGGGAAGGTCCGCCGCGCCGCCCGCGGCCGGGCCGCGGCCGCGCCCTAGGGAAACGGACTCACGATGATGGCCCAGAACGCGGCGCCGCCGGCGATTCGGCTCGCGCTCCCCAAGGGGCGCATGGAGGCGGGCGTGTTCGCCCTGCTCGCCGACGCCGGCATTCGCCTCGGCACCAGCAGCCGGGACTATCGGCCCCACATCTCGCTCGACGGCTACGACGTCAAGATCCTCAAGGCCCAGAATATCGTCGAGATGCTGCACTTCGGCTCGCGCGATCTCGGATTCGCCGGGGCCGACTGGGTGGCCGAGCTCGACGCCAAGCTGGTCGAGCTGCTCGACACCGGGCTCGACCCGGTGCGCCTGGTCGCCGCGACCCCCGCGGGGACGCGACTGGACGCGCCGCGCGCGCGGCCCCTCGTGGTTGCCTCGGAGTACGAACGGCTGAGCACCGCGTGGATCGCGCGCCGCGGCCTCGTTGCCCGCTTCGTGCGCAGCTATGGCGCGACCGAGGTGTTCCCGCCCGAGGACGCCGACTGCATCGTCGACTTGACCGCGACCGGGGCGACGCTCAAGGCCAACGGGCTCGACATCGTCGACGAGTTGATGACGTCCTCGACCCGGCTCTACGCCCACGCCGGCGCGCTGGAGGACCCGGCGCGACGCGGCGCGATCGAACGCTTCGTCCTAGTCGTGCGCGCCGTGCTCGAGGCCCGGCGCCGCGTGATGCTCGAGGTCAACGTCACCGCGGACGCGCTTGAGGCGGTCATCGCGGTGCTGCCGTGCATGCGAGAGCCGACCATCTCGCCGCTGCACGGCGACGCCGGCTTCGCGGTCAAGGCGGCGGTGCCGCGCGAGCTGTTGCCCATCGTCATCGCGGACATCAAGGCGCGCGGCGGCACCGACATCGTGGTCACGAACCTGAGCCAGATCGTGCCCTAGGGACCCGCCATGACGCCGCGCCGCGCCGAAATCCAGCGCAAGACCAAGGAGACGAACGTCACCGTCACGCTCGTGCTCGACGGCACGGGCGAGGCCGACGTCGCGAGCGGCATCCGGTTCCTCGACCATATGCTGGGCGCCCTTGCCCGCCACGCCGGGTTCGACCTCATGCTGCGCTGCGCCGGCGACCTCGACGTCGACGACCATCACAGCGCCGAGGACTGCGCGCTCGCGCTCGGCGCGGCGCTCGATCAGGCGCTCGGCGAGCGGCGCGGCATCGCGCGCTTCGGCTCGGCCCACGCGCCGCTCGACGAGGCGCTGGCGCGCGCGGTCGTCGATCTGTCCGGGCGCCCCTTCGCGGCGGTCGCGCTCGGGCTCAGGCGCGAGCGGCTGGGCGACATCGCGTGCGTCGACGGCTATCTCGACGAGGTCGCGGGCCTGGGCCTGCCCACGCACCGCATCG
>JBBDQV010000147.1:0-24238 GCA_040905845.1 Alphaproteobacteria bacterium
GCGCCAAGCGCGCGGCATGGGTGCGCCGGCTGCCGAGCGCGCCGATGTAGAACGCGGGCGAGCGCAGCGCGACCGCGAGCGCGGGGTCGTCGAGCTTGGGATCGTGAGTGAGGGTGACGACGGCCGTACGGCGATCCGGGGCAAGCTCTCGAAGCGCGTCGTCGGGCCAATCGGTGGCGACCGCGAAGTCCGGGAACCGAGCCGCGTCGGCGAAGCCGCGGCGCGGGTCGACGACGGTCACCGCGAATCCGGCGAGCGCGCCCATGCGCGCCAAGGGCTGGGCGATGTGGACCGCGCCGACCACGATCAGGCGCAAGCGCGGGTTGAAGACGTGGATGAAGACCTCGATCTCTCCGATCTCGACGGTCCGTGACACGTCGTCGGCGAGCGCGCTGTCGGCGGCACGCTCGAGCACCGCATCGAGCCCAGGATCGCCCGGTTCCCAGACCCTCTGTTCGCCCGAGCCGAGCCAGGTCAGGTGCGCCACCGGCCGGCCCTCGACGCGGGCCGCCAGAAGGCGCGCGAGATCGGACTGTTTCACGTGAGACGCTCGACGTAGACGCGGACGGTGCCGCCGCAGGCCAGCCCGACCTCCCACGCCTGCTCGTTGGTCACGCCGAACTTCAGCGTTCGCGGCTGGCCGTCGCCGATAACGCCCAAGGCCTCCTTGACCACCGCGCCCTCGATGCAGCCGCCCGAGACCGAGCCGACGAAACTACCCGTATCGTCGACCGCGAGCTGGCTGCCCACGGGGCGCGGGCTCGAGCCCCAGGTCGCGATAACGGTCGCCAGCGCCACGCCCTTGCCCGCGTTCTTCCATTTCGCGGCACTAAGGAGGACATCGTCCTCCGGTATCGTCGGATTCAACTCGCCTCGGACCATCGCCTGAGCTCCTCGGAACGGGAGGGTTGGGGCCGGCCGAGCGCCTCGGCGAGCGATTCCAGGCTCGCAAGGTCGTGCGCCGGCCGGAACTCGTCCACATGGGGCAGGATCGCCCGGATGCCCCAGGATTTGGGCTCGAATCCCTCGTAGCGCAACAGCGGATTGAGCCAGACCAGGCGCCGGCAGGACTTGTGCAGCCGCTCCATCTCCTCGCCGAGCGCAGCGGTCGGGTCGCGGTCGAGCCCATCGCTGATCAGAAGCACGATCGCGCCCTGGCCGAGCACCCGGCGCGACCAGTGCCGGTTGAACTCGTGGAGCGCGCCGCCGATGCGCGTGCCGCCCGACCAGTCCTCGACGACCGCTCCGACCTTGGCGAGCGCCACCTCGATGTCGCGGTGGCGCAAATGCCGGGTGACGTTGGTCAGGCGCGTCCCGAACAGGAACGTGAAGACGCGCTCGCGGTCGGTCGTCAGCGCGTGGGCGAAATGGACGAGCATCTGGGCATAGCGGCTCATTGAGCCCGAGATGTCGCACAGCAGCACGATCGCCGGGGGGCGCGGCCGGGCGTGGCGGAAGCGCAGCGGGATGACACTACCGCCGCTCTTCAGGCTCGCCCGCAGGCTCGCCCGCATGTCGACCCGGGCGCCGGTACGGTCGGGCCGGTAGCGCCGGGTCGGCACGCTCGGCAGCGGCAGGCGAAGCCGCGCGATCAGGGCCTTGGCGCGCCTTATCTCCTCGGCGCTCATCTCCTCGAAGTCCTTGGCGCGCAGCATCTCGCGGTCCGAGAAGCTCATCGCCGCGTCGAGCTCGACGCGGTCCTCGGGTGCCCGCTCCCCTTCGCCGAGCCCTGGCGTCCGGCCGCCGGTCAGGGCCTCGCGCACCCGGCGGGCGAGCTCGGCGGTCGAGCCCGCAACCTGGGTGCGCACGGTCGGCAGCAGGAGCGACAGCATCTTCTCGAGCAGCTGCGGGTCGCGCCAGAAGACGTGAAAGGCCTGGTCGAAGATCTCGCGCTGGTCGCGCCGGCTGACGAAGACCGCATGAAGCGTCCAGTAGAAATCCGCCCGGCTGCCGATGCCGGCGGCCTCGAGCGCGCGAATGGCCTCGATCACCCGGCCCGGCCCGACGGGCAGCCCGGCGGCGCGCAACGCCCGCGCGAAGTGCATGACGTTGTCGGCGAGCCGGCCGCCAACCGCTCCGAGCATGGCTTCAATCTCCGATCTTCGTCTTCTAGTAGCGATTACAATTGCTTTCTCCAAATATCCAATCCCGCCACTAAAACCTCTCTAAGCCAGGCCCGAAAGCGCGGAACGAAACTCGTTTCACTCTCTAGATACGAAACATGGTATATTTGATCAGATAATGGATAGGGTCCCTCTATGTTAACATTTTCCGTATAATAGGGTTCCCGAAATTGGGCAAATGCCGACGCTGCAACAATACCTGAAAACTCATAACCCAAAGAATGAAGAGACACAATAATATCGCATTGTCTTGCTTCTCGAATCTTAAGTCTGCACCATGTTCTGTATGTTTTGGTATCAGCAAAATATTCTCTCTGTCGAGCTACGTTAACTATCTGTTGGTGAAAGTAATGATCCGTAGCATCTCGACTTCGCTCAATTTCAAAGCGAACCCGATCGCCGAGCTGCGCACGCAATTCTTGGCTGGCCTTCTCCATTGCAGATTCCACAATTTCAATGAGTCGAGAAGCTTTGTCAAAAACTGCGAGCTGCTGCTTGTAGCGCTCACGATCTCGAGAATCTAGAGTTGCTGCCGCAGCTTGCGCGATCTGACGAATTGGTTCTTGTTCTTGAAGAACTATATCAGAAATACTCAATGCTCGAACAAATGACTGCTTTGCTATATCGGAAAAAAGACCAACCAGTGATGTCAAATCGCCCGCATCCGCCTTTTCCAAAGCCACAATATATAGAGTTCTAAGATCACGATCAACCACAAGAGGGAACCAACCATCGCGCATAAAAATGAGCGAAGCCAGTGCGCGGGCCACCCGCCCATTGCCGTCCTGAAACGGATGAATTTGCGTGAATCTGTGATGCAACCAAGCTGCTTCCACTTCCGTTGGAACATTAGCCTTAGAGTGCTGTAGGTGCATAGCAACAAGGCGATCCATCTCTAATGCAGTAT
Organism: Alphaproteobacteria bacterium; assembly: GCA_040905845.1. GTDB lineage: Bacteria > Pseudomonadota > Alphaproteobacteria > SP197 > SP197 > VGDP01. Next base: position 3,031 of record JBBDQV010000147.1, read on the forward strand.
GCACGGGAGGGCAATATTCGTGTACATCGCCATTCGGACGTTTTGGATTATTCGGTAAGCGCTTCCAGTCACCCTTCGATAGAGGAATTCTTTGCATATTTCCAAATTGATCAAGTGCGTCCGTAAAATCCTGCGATCTGGTAAAGGCATGGTGCATTTCCTTTATGTATGATGTACTGAGTTCACGGCGACGAGCGACAAAGTCGAAGATACCTTCGAGGATCACCTCATGATCGCGAAGTATTGAGACGATTTCGTCTGGCGGCCTATCGGTCGTTCCGTATGGCATCAAGGCGGCCTCGATGCCATATTCAATTAGAGCTTCGGTAATCCCGCGGTCTATTGAGTATAGATGTTCTATGATACCTGTCTCGATCGCCCACGAACGCCGCAAGCGGTCACGGAACTGAATGTACGCCCCCGTGTTTTCGAGTTTTTTGGATTGTGTCTTCCATATGGGGATTAAGCTTGCGAGTTCGGTGGACGCAAGATGATCAGAGTCCGGGGGAAGATCGGTGATTGGGGTCCAGAGATACGAAGCCATTGAGGACTAGCTTGGGCGTAATGAGGTTGCGCGGTCCATATTGTATTAGAGCGAGCGGCTTATTGCGAGGTCGGCCTTGATGCGGCCGAGAATGCCGGCGGCCTCGGAGCCTTGGATGCGGGCGATGTCGTCCTGGTACTTGAGCAGCGTGCCGAGCGTGTCGTCGATCGTCTCGGGGTCGAGCGCGACCTTGTCGAGCTGGACCAGCGCGGTCGCCCAGTCGAGCGTCTCGGCCACTCCCGGCAGCTTGAACAGGTCCTGCTTCCTGAGCTCCTGGATGAAGGCGACGACCTCCTCGGCCAGGCGCTCGGGCGCGCCCGGCGCCTTGGAGCGGACGATGGCGAGCTCGCGCTCCGCGTTGGGGTAATCGATCCAGGCGTAGAGGCAGCGCCGCTTGAGCGCGTCGTGGATCTCGCGCGTGCGGTTCGAGGTGATGACGACGATCGGCGGCTCCTTGGCCTTGATCGTGCCGAGCTCGGGCACGGTGACCTGCCAGTCCGACAGCACCTCGAGCAGATAGGCCTCGAACGGCTCGTCGGTGCGGTCGAGCTCATCGATCAGGAGCACGGGAGGCCCGGCCATGTCGGGCTCGAGCGCCTGGAGGATCGGCCGGCGGATCAGGAACTGGTCGGCGAAGATGTCCGAAGCCAGCGTCGAACGGTCGGCGTCGCGGATCGCCTCGGCCAGCCGGATCTCGATCATCTGGCGCGGGTAGTTCCACTCGTAGACCGCGTTGGCGACGTCGAGCCCCTCGTAGCACTGGAGCCTGAGCAGCCGGCGCCCGAGCCCGGCGGCGACGACCTTGGCGAGCTCGGTCTTGCCGACCCCCGCCTCGCCCTCGACGAACAGCGGGCGTTTCATGGCGAGCGCGAGGAACAGCGTGGTCGCGAGGCCGCGGTCCGCGACGTAACCCTGCCCGGCGAGCAGGGCGGCCGTTTCGTCGATGGTCGTGGGCAGGGCCATGGTGTGCGCGAACCGATGCGGGGCCAGGGATTCGTGCCTTCCCGTAGCACGCTGGACCGCCATCAGGCCAGGGGCCTTGCGCTGCATCAAGCGGCAAGGCGATGCTGTGCCGATCCCGCCGCGCCGATGCCAGGGCGACCCCGCTCATCCAGGCCCCGGACCGGTCGCGTTGAACGGACCTGCCGGAACCCGATGATCGAGGTCGACACCCTGTCGTACGAGTACCCGACGACGCGCGCGCTTGATCGCGTGTCGCTGACCGTTCGACCCGGCACGGTGGCGGCGCTGGTCGGGCCCAACGGCGCGGGCAAGACGACGCTGCTGCGTTGCCTCGCGGCCCTGGCGCCGCCCTACGCCGGCGCCGCCCGCATCGCCGGGATCGATACCCTGGAGCACCCGCGCGAGGTGCATCGCCGGCTCGGCTACCTGCAGGACTTCTTCGGGCTCTACGACGAGCTGACCGTTCGGCAATGCCTGAGCTATGCGGCGCGGGCGCGCGGCGTTTCCGGCGGCGAGGCGCCGCGGGCCGCCTTCGAGACGGCGCGCATGGTCGGGCTCGACGATCGCGTGGAACAGAGGGCGGGCGAGCTGTCGCGCGGGCTCCGACAGCGCCTCGCGATCGGCCAGTCGATCGTCCACCGGCCCGAGGTGCTGCTGCTGGACGAGCCGGCGGCGGGCCTCGACCCCGAATCCCGCGCCGAGCTGTCCCGCCTGATCCTCGAGCTCAAAGCCAAGGGCATCACGATCATGGTGTCCTCGCACATCCTGGCGGAGCTCGAGGATTACTCCGACGTCATGTTCATCCTGGACGGCGGGCGGCTCGTCGGCGAGGGCCCGGTCGGCCACGGCGCGATGCCCTGCGCCAAACTACGCGTCGCCCTGGCGAGCGCGGACGAGGGCCTGACGGCCATCCTCGGCGCCGAGCCTCATGTCTCCGAGGTTTCGGGCGACGCGATCGTGGCTCGGCTCAGCTTCGCGGGCAATGAGGCGGATCGAGCGCGCCTGCTCGCCAGCCTGGTCGCGCGCGGGCTGCCGGTCGTGGAGTTCGTGGAGGAGCGGACGTCGATGGAGGACGTCTATCTCGAACGTGTCCGCGGGGCGCGCCGACCATGAACCCGGAGTTCGTCCGCAACGCCTGGATCGAATCCCGGTTCCATCGCTTCGCGCTGGCCACCGCGGCGGTCGGCCTGATCGCTCTGGTGGGGGCGGCCACGAGCGATTCGGCCCTCGGCCCGCTGGGCCAAGCGGGCGCGTTCGTCTTCCTGGTCTTCATGGGCAGCCACGCGGCGGCGCTCTCGATCATCGGCGAGGTCCGCAATCGGACGTGGGACCAGCAGCGGCTGTCCGCGCTCGATCCTTGGTCGATGGTGTGGGGCAAGCTGCTCGGCGCGACGCTGCTCGCGTGGTTCGGCGGGCTCTTGTGCGTCGCGATCCTTCTCATCGACATGGCGACATCGGAAGGGTGGTCCGACGTCCCCCGAACGCTCGCCAAGTACGTGTGCCTCGGCGTCATGGCGCAGGGCACGGCGATGCTCGCGGCGCTGGTCACGATCGACAGGTTCGAGTCGGTCGGCCGGCTGCAGACCTTCCGGGCCCAGCTCGCGGGCATCGGGGCCGGTTTCGCCGTCGCGGCCGCTTGGCCCGAGAACGATGCCGGCGGCCCGTTCGTCGCCTCCTGGTGGGGCCGGGCCATCGACGCCGAGAGCTTCGCGCTCGCTTCGCTCGCCGTGTTCACGGGGTGGGTCCTGGTCGGCTGCCATCGGCTGATGCGCCGCGAGCTCGCGGTCGTGAACGGCCCGTACGTGTTGATGGGCTTCCTCGCGTTCCTCGCCGCTTACGTGGCGGGCCTGGACGGACTGCTCGAGGACTGGTCGGACGACGGTATCCACGGCGCCGACATGCGGCTCCTCATCATGCTCAGTACCCTCGTTGCCGCGACACTCGTGCTGGTGGTCGCCGAGCGCAAGGATCCAGTGCTCTACCGGACGATGTTCCTCAACCTCCGCCGGGTGCGCTTTTGGCCGAGGGTGCTGCGCGAGGCGCAGGGCTGGATGCTGGCGTGGCTCGGAGCCGCCCTGGTCGTCGCCCTAATCCTGCTTCACGCTCTGCTGCCGGAGGAGATGCGCGACGCGCTCGGGCTCGGTGGTAGCCTGCCGACGTTCGACAAGGACGTCAGCCTCGTCGTCCTCGCTCTTTCGGCCTTGGGCTTCCTGACGCGCGACTGCGCGCTGTTCGTTCTGTGCAACGGCCGTCGGCCGTCACCGCGCGCCGATTCCGCGTTGATCGTCGCCCTGGTGCTCGGCTATGTCGCGACGACGTGGTTGCTCGTCCTCAACGACGTCGAGTGGCTCATGCCGGTGTTCGTCCCGGTGCCGCGGGTCGAGTTCGCCTATGGAATCGCGGCCGCGTGGATCGAGGCGGCGGTGGCCATGTGGCTCGCGCGTCGTCGCCTGGCGTGACGACGGGCAAAAAGGAAAGCGGGGAGGGGCCGGAACCGTCTTCCCGCGACTGTTTCTCGAAGGCGCAGGTTCAACCGCAGGCGGCGACGGCCCGCTTGGCCATGACGGTGACCAGGTGCGCCCGGTATTCCGCCGAGGCGTGGATGTCGCTGTTGAGGCCGTCCGCCTTGACCTTGATGCCGGCGACGGCGTCGGGCTTGAAGCTCGCCGCCAGCGCCTTCTCCATTTCCTTGTGACGGAACGCGCACGGGCCGGCGCCGGTCACCGCGACGCGCACACCGTCCTTGGTCTTGGCGACGAACACGCCGACGATGGCGTAGCGCGAGGCCGGGTTGGCGAACTTGGCGTAGCCCGATTTTTCGGGCACCGGAAAGCTCACCGAGGTGATGATCTCGCCGTCGCCAAGCGCGGTCTCGAACAGGCCCTTGAAGTAGTCGTCGGCCTTGATCTCACGCCTGTCGGTCTTGATGGTGGCGCCTAATCCGAGCACGGCCGCCGGGTAGTCCGCCGCGGGATCGCTGTTGGCGAGCGAGCCGCCGATCGTGCCCCGGTTGCGCACCTGCGGATCGCCGATGCCGCCCGCGAGCTTGGCCAGGGCCGGGATGGCCTTGGCGACCTTGGCGTCGCGCGCGACGTCGGCGTGGGGCGTCGTCGCGCCGACGACGACCGTGCCGCCATCCGCCTTGATCCCCTTGAGCTCGGCGACGCCGCCGAGGTCGACGAGATCCGACGGGTGCACGAGCCGGAGTTTCATGCTCGGCAGCAGGGTGTGTCCGCCCGCGACGAAGCGGGACTCCGAGCCCTTCTTGAACGTGGCCGCGGCGTCCTTGAGCGACGCCGGCCGGTGGTAGGCGAAGCTGTACATGGTCGTCTCCCTCAGTCGGCCGCCTTGCGGCTCGCGTTCTGGATCGCCTGCCAGACCCGGTGGGACGAGGCCGGCATGTCGAACTCCTTGACCCCGAGCGGCGCGAGCGCGCTCAAGAGCGCGTTGATGACCGCCGCCGCGGAGCCGATCGTGCCCGCCTCGCCGCAACCTTTCACGCCGAGCGGGTTGTGCGTGCACGGCACCACGTTGGTCGCGACCTCGAACGAAGGCACGTCGTCGGCCTTCGGCATGCAGTAGTCCATCATCGAGCCGGTCAAGAGCTGGCCCGACTCCGCGTCGTAGACGCACGCCTCGGTCAACGCCTGGCCGATGCCATGCGTCACCCCGCCGTGGACCTGGCCCTCGACGATCATCGGGTTGATGATGTTGCCGAAGTCATCGACCGCCACGAACCTGAGGATCGCCACCTTGCCCGTGTCGGGATCGACCTCGAGCTCGCAGATGTGGCAGCCCGAAGGGAAAGTGAAGTTCTTCGGGTCGTAGAACGCGGATTCGTCCAGCCCCGGCTCGGTCGTCTCGTGCGGGAAGTTGTGCGGCACGTAGGCCGACAGCGCGATCTCGCCGATCGCCTTCTGCTTGTCGGTGCCGGCGACCCGGAAGACGCCGTCCTTGAACTCGATGTCCGCCTCCGAGGCCTCGAGCTGGTGGGCGGCGATCTTCTTGCCCTTGGCGATGACCTTGTCGATGGCCTTGACCAGCGCCGAGCCGCCGACCGCGATCGAGCGCGAGCCGTAGGTGCCCATGCCGAACGGGACGCGGTCGGTGTCGCCGTGGACGATCTCGACGTTCTCGATCGGTACGCCGAGCTTCGAGGCGACGATCTGGGCGAAGGTCGTCTCGTTCGACTGACCGTGCGGGTGGCTGCCGGTGAACACGGTCACCGAGCCGGTCGGGTGAAACCGGACCTCGGCTGATTCGTAGAGTCCCGCGCGGCCGCCCAGCGCGCCGACCACCGCCGAGGGGGCGATGCCGCACGCCTCGATGTAGTGCGAAACGCCGATGCCGCGCAGCATCCCGCGTTTCTTCGACTCCTCGCGCCGATTGGCGAAACTCGCCCAACCGATCGCCTTCGCGGCGTCATCGAGGTTCTTGACGAAATCGCCGCAGTCGTACTGGAGCGCGACCGGCGTCTGGTACGGCATCGCCGACTTCGGGATCACGTTCTTGCGCCGAAGTTCGACCGGATCGGTCTTGGTCTCCCAGGCGGCGCGCTCGACCAGGCGCTCGAGCAAGTAGCACGCCTCCGGGCGGCCGGCGCCGCGCAGGGCATCGACCGGCGCCGTGTGGGTGAACAGCGCCTTGACCTCGACGTAAACCGCCGGGGTCGTGTAGACGCCGGCGAGCAGCGTCCCGTAGAGGTAGGTCGGGATCGCCGAGGCGAAGGTCGAGAGATACGCGCCCATCGCCGCCTTGGTCGCGACGCGAAGCCCCAGGAACTTGCCGTCCTTGTCGAGCGCGAGCTCGACGTGGCTCACGTGATCGCGACCGTGGGTGTCGCTCAGGAACGACTCGGAGCGCTCGGCCGTCCACTTGATCGGCCGACCGACCTTTTTCGACGCCCAGGTCAGGATCGCTTCCTCGGCGTAGTGGGGAATCTTCGAGCCGAAGCCGCCGCCCACGTCGGGCGACACCACGCGCAGCTTGTGCTCGGGGATGCCCAGGACGAACGCGCCCATGAGCAGCCGGATGACGTGCGGATTCTGGCTCGCGGTGTAAAGCGTGTAGCGCTCGTTCGCCGAATCGTACTCGGCGATCGCCGAGCGCGGCTCGATCGCGTTGGGAATGAGCCGACTGTTGATCAGATCGAGCTTGGTGACGTGCGCCGCCTTCTTGAACGCCTCGTCGACCGCCGCCTTGTCGCCCAGGTGCCAGTCGTAGCAGATGTTGTTCTTGGCCTGGTCGTGGACCAGGGGCGCGCCCGGCTTGTCGGCGTCGCCGACGCGCACGACCGCCTTCAAGGGTTCGTAGTCGACCTCGACCAGCTCGGCCGCGTCGCGCGCCTGGTTCCTGGTCTCGGCGACGACGAGGGCGACGTGGTCGCCGACGTGCCGCGCCTTGTCGGGCGCCAGGGGGATGTGCGGCGGCTCGACCATGGGCGAGCCGTCCTTGCTGTGGATCAGCCAGCCGCACGGCAGGCTGTTGACCTTATCGGCGACCATGTCGGCGCCGGTCAGCACCGCGATCACGCCGGGCGCCTTGAGCGCCTTGTCCGCCTTGATCTTCTTGATCCTGGCGTGGGCGTGCGGCGAGCGCACGAAGACGCCGTGGGTCTGGTGCGGGCGATTAATGTCGTCGGTGTAGGTGCCCTTGCCCGTCAGGAACCGGGCATCCTCCTTGCGCTTGGTCCGCGCGCCGATCCCGTTCTCGACCATGGCCTATCTCCCCCCCATCGCCTTGGCGCCGGCGGCGATCGACTTGATGATATTGTGATAGCCCGTGCAGCGGCAGATGTTGCCTTCCAGGTAATGGCGGATGTCGCTCTCGCTCGGGTTCGGGTTGTTCTTCACCAGGTCGAGCGCGCTCATCACCATGCCGGGCGTGCAGAAGCCGCACTGCAGCCCGTGGTTCTCGCGGAACGCCTCCTGCATCGGGTGCAGCTTGCCGTTCTTGGCCAGGCCCTCGATGGTCAGGACGTCGGCGCCCTCGGCCTGGGCGGTCAGCATCGTGCACGACTTGGCCGAGCGGCCATTGACGTGGACGACGCAGGCGCCGCACTGGCTGGTGTCGCAACCGACGTGGGTCCCCGTGAGACCCAGGTGGTCGCGCAGGTATTGAACGAGCAGGGTCCGTTCCTCGACCGAGGCGGAAACGGCCTTGCCGTTCACCGTCATGGACACGGTGATGGGCATCGAAGTCCTCCCGTTGAATCCCGTCCGGCGGCCTTGCGGTCCCCCTCCTGGCGCGTCGCACCGCAGCGGCGATCGCGCGGCCTCCGGTTGCCGGGTACTTTCGTGCCCGCCCCGCGCGAGGTCAAGACCGAACGCGAGGGTCACAGCAAGGCGACGCCGGCGAGCACCAGGGCGACGAGCACGACGACCAGGGCGACCCAGAGCCACGGCGGCAGGGCGCGGCGCTCCTCGGCGACGGGGAGTGGGACGGCGACGGGTTCGGCGGCGACTTCCGGCGCGGCCGCGACCACGGCCTCGGCGAAGCGGCCGAAGAAATCGTCGGCGAGCTTGCGCGCGGTCCCTTCGACCAGGCGCGAGCCGATCTGGGCGAGTTTGCCGCCGACGTCGCCCTTGGCGGCGTAGCGCAGGACCGTCGCCTCGCCATCGGCCTCGAGCGTGACTTTGGCACCGCCCCTGGCGAACCCGGCCACGCCGCCCTGGCCCTCGCCGCTGATCGTGTAGCGATTGGGCGGGTCGAGGTCCGAGAGAGTCACCTTGCCGGAGAAGCTCGCCTTGACCGGTCCGAACTTGGCGACGACGCGCGCCGTGAAGACGGTGTCGCTCTCCTTGGCGATCGACTCGCAGCCGGGTATCGCCTTGGCGAGCACCTGGGGGTCGTTGAGCGCGGCCCACACGGCTTCGCGCGGCGCCGCGATCCGATACTCGCCCGTCAGGTCCATGGTCCACCGTGCCCTTGGAGGACCCGCACCGTAACGGCCGTGGCACCGTCGCGCAACGATCCTCGGGTTGCGACCCGATCGATCGCGGGCTAGGGTCGCGCCGCGCCCGACGAGGTACGATGGCCGAGACCGACACCTGCGCCACGATCATGATCGCCGATCCGGTGACGCTGCCGACCTCGGCGACCGTCGATCAGGCGATCGATGTCCTGCTTCGCGCGCGGTTCCACCACCTGCCCGTTGTCGACGACAGCGGACGGTTCGTCGGCCTGTTCGGCGTGTCCCACGTGGCGAAGCTGCTGCTACCGCGCGCGGTGACCATGGAAGGGGGCCTCGCCGACGCGACCTTCGTGCGCGAGACGCTCGCCGACATGAGCCAACGGCTCGATGCCATCAAGGGCTCCTCGGTGCTCGATCTGGCGGAGCGGAACGTGCGTACGGTTCATCCGACGACTCCGCTGATCCGAGGCCTCCAGATCCTGCACAAGGACCGGACCCTGGTACCGGTCGTGACCGAGGACGGCGGACGCCTGGTCGGCGTGCTCGCGTTCTACGGCCTCCTGGCTCGGCTGAAGCGGTAGCCGGCCATGGAAGGGGGCGAGGCGGGGACCTGGGTGCCCCAGGTCATCTTCGGCTGGGACGCGATGTGGGTCGCCACGGCGCTGCTGGTCCTGACCTACACGGTCATCATCACCGAGCGCGTCAACCGGGCGATCGTCGCGCTGATCGGCGCCGGCCTGATGATCCAGGTCGGCGTGCTCGACCAGGCCGAGGCCGTGCGCGGCATCGATTTCAACACCATCGCGCTGCTGACCGGCATGATGGTGATCGTCGCGATCACCCGGAAGTGCGGCGTCTTCCAGTACGTCGCGATCTGGTCGGCCCAGGTGGTCAAGGCCGATCCGCGCGGCGTCCTGATCATGCTGGCCGTCGTCACCGCCGTGTTCTCGGCGTTGCTCGACAACGTGACCACGGTTCTCCTGGTCGCCCCGGTCACCCTGCTGATAACCGAGGAGCTCAAGGTCAATCCGTATCCGGTCCTGTTCGCCGAGATCTTCGCCTCGAACATCGGCGGCACGGCGACGCTGATCGGCGATCCGCCGAACATCATCATCGGCTCGGCGGCGGGGCTGACCTACAACGACTTCGTCATCAACCTGACGCCCGTGATCGTGCCGATCCTCGCGGTCACGATCGCGATCATCCACCTCGTGTGGCGGCGCCAGCTCGTCGCCTCGCCCGAGGCGCGCCAGCGCGTCATGCAGTTCGTGCCGCGCGAGGCGATCACCGACCGGCGGCTGCTGAAGCAATCGCTGTTCGTCCTCGCGTTGATCATCGTCGCGTTTGTCCTCGCGCGTCCGCTCGACATGGAGCCGGGCTCGATCGCGATGCTCGGGGCCGCGCTTCTGCTTCTGCTCGACAATTTCTGGCGTGGCGCCGAGGATCAGTCGCGCAATACCCACGCGACCTTCGGCGAGGTCGAGTGGATCGTCATCTTCTTCTTCATCGGACTGTTCATCATCGTTCACGGCGTCGATGTCGCCGGCGTGCTCGCGCTGCTCGGCGAGGAGCTGGTGGTGGCAACGAAGGGCGACTTGGCGATCACGGCGATCGCGGTGCTGTGGGGCTCGGCGATCCTGTCGGCGATCATCGACAACATCCCCTTTGTCGCGACGATGATTCCCGTCATCAAGTCGCTCGCCCCGACGTTCGGCGGCGCGGATGCCCTGGAGCCCTTATGGTGGAGCCTGTCGCTCGGCGCCTGTCTCGGCGGCAACGGCTCCCTGATCGGCGCCAGCGCGAACCTTGCCGTGGCCGGCTTCGCCGAGCGCGCGGGCTACCCGATCAAGTTCCTGCGCTTCCTGCTGCTCGCGTTCCCGCTGATGCTGGTCAGCATCGTCCTATCGACGGTCTACGTGTACCTCGTGCTGCTGCCGTAACAGCCGCGCCATCCCGATGCCGCGACGCTACGTCCTGATCCTGGTCGCCGTGCTGGCGCTCGGCACCTTCGCGATCGCGCCGCGGCTGCTGACCGCCCAAGACGAAAAGGTGACGTTCGACCGGGACCGCCTGACCATCAGGACGGCGGCGGGCGAGCACGCCTTCGAGATCGAGCTGGCCGAGACCCCGGAGCAGCGTTCGCGCGGGCTCATGTTCCGCGACCACCTGGCACCTGACGCCGGCATGCTGTTCGTCTTCGAGGCGCCGCGCGAGGCCTCGTTCTGGATGAAGAACACGCTAGTTTCGCTCGACATGCTGTTCATCGACGCGACCGGCTCGATCGTGCGCATCGCCGCCGAGACGACGCCGGAATCCGAGGCACCGATCCCATCGGGCGGCCTGGTCAAGGGGGTCCTGGAGATCGCCGGAGGACGGGCGGCCGCGCTCGGCATCGCGGTCGGCGACCGCGTGCTGCATCCTAGCTTCCGAACTGGCTCCTGAGGCGCCGGTCCGCGCCGGCGCTCGCCTTGTGGGCGTCCCACAGGGCCTCGGCCTCGGCGACGGTCGCCGTGCCGTGGAGCGACATCCAAAGTCGGACGAGTTCCATGAACGCGGGCTTGTCCTCGCGTTGCCAGCGGGCGAGCGACCAATCGCCCTCGCGGACGGGGATCTCGCGCCGCGCGACGCAGGCCAAGACATCGAGCCTGCGCCCGTTCGCCTCGCTGACCGTGACGGGGCGAAGGTCGTACTCGCCCTCCTCGAACCACACGATGCGCGCGTGGTCGGCGGGCGAGAGGCCACGCACCACGGCGCCCTCGACCCGCCCGCCGGGCCGCGCCACGATGACCGGGTAGTTCTCCTTGGCGAAGACGACGCGCGCGTAGCCTTCCAGCGTCGCCGGCCGCCACGAATCAGTCGGAAGACGGCGGCCGAGCACGAGCTCCGCCACGTCGCCGTCGAGCAGCGATCCGAAGAAGAAAAACCGCACGTGCCGACCGCCTTCCCTCGAGCGAGTCCCTATAGGAACGGTCGGCCGGAGCGCAAGGAGTTCCGGCGCAGGCCATCTGGGCCGGGTACTCGTCGACGTTCATGAGGGGCGCGACGTCGAGGAATCGGCCAACTTATGCCCCGTGTGCGCTTCGTCACTTCTGGTTAAGACCGCGCGTGTTATCGTGCCCCGATTTTGACTCAGGGTCGTAAGTCCATGATTCAACAAAAGAAATCGTTCGGTCATGCGGCCCCCAGAAGGGTCGCGCCAGCGCCGCTCCCGCGCGCTCCGGCCGCCGAGCCCGAGATCGCCAACTACGATTGGCTGACCCAGCCGTTGCGCGACGGGGTCAGGGAGTCGATCGCCAGCGAGGGCGATCTGCCCGGGCGCATCCTGCGCCTATTCACCCGATCGCCCTACCGCCATTGGCTGTGGATCGCGTGCGGCGGCGCCGCCTTCCTCGTGTTCCAGCTCGGTCTGCTGGGTGGCGGCATCATGATTCCTCAACGCACCGGCCACGATTACGTCGGTGGCGACCAGCCGCGCGAAGCCGCCCACATCGTCGATTTCAGCCTCGACGGCGAGGGGTTCCACGAGGAAACGGACCTGATGGCCGAGAACATCGAGATCGGCGGCACGCTCATCAACACGACCGAGGAGCGCATCTGGCAGGTCACGCTCAGGGCGGTCATGCACGACTGCACCGGCGAGCTCGAGGCCGAGGACTGCCCCGTCGCCTGGGATGGCGTGCTGACCTTCAGCCCCGACGTCCCGCCCGGCGAGCAGGTCGAATTCGCCGAGCGCATCCCCGTTGCCAAGCTGCCCTTGCTCGAGGGCGAGGCGTACGCGCGTTACGAGATCCTCGCGGTCTCGACGAAGGAGTAGGACCCGCGTTTACGACGCGCGCGTGGCCGTGGTAACTAGACGCGAGCGATCGGGGCGTAGCGCAGCCTGGTAGCGCATCTGCTTTGGGAGCAGAGGGTCGCCAGTTCGAATCTGGCCGCCCCGACCAGCTCGCGTTCCCGACGGGCGAGCGAGCGTGTCGACAGGGAGTGGCGCATGGCTGAATCGGTGACGAGCCCCGAAGCGACGGGCTGGACCCTGCCGGCGCGCTACTACACCGATCCAGGCATTTTCGCGCTCGAGAGGGAACGCATCTTCCTGCGCTCGTGGCTCTACGTCGGGCACGAGAGCCAAGTCGCCGAGCCCGGCGGCTACCTGACCTACGACCTCTACGACCAGGGTGTCGCCGTGGTGCGCGGCATGGACGGGACCTTGCGCGGCTTTCACAACGTCTGCCAGCACCGCGCGCATCGCTTGCTCGAGGGCAGGGGCCGGACGCCGGTCATCACCTGCCCGTACCACGCTTGGGCCTACGGGCTCGACGGCGCGCTGCGCACGGCGCGCGGCAGCGAGAACGTGCCGGGCTTCGACCGCACCGGGTTCTGCCTGAAGCCGGTCCAGGTCGAGAGCTTTCTCGGCTTCATTATGATCAACTTCGATCTGGCGGCGCCGCCTTTCGCCAGCCAGGCGGAAGGGCTCGCCGACCAGATCCGCGATCGCGCGCCGTGGCTCGACGAGCTGACTTTGTGCGCCAATGACGGATTCCGTTCGGGCGAGGACGTGGCGTGCAACTGGAAGGTGCTGCTCGACAACTGCACCGAGTGCTACCACTGCGCGCCGACCCACCCGGCCTTTGTCGACCTGGTCGACATCGAGACCTACCGCATCGAGCCGGGGCGTTTGCACACCATGCACACGGCCCAATGCACGAAGCCGGCGAACGCGGCTTATGACTACGCGCCGAACGCGCCCGTGCGGGGCTTCACGTTCTGGCACGTGTGGCCCAACATCACCTTCGGGATCATGCCGGGGACCGAGAACTTCCTCGCCTTCGCCATGGACCCCGTAGCGCCGACCCGCTGCCTGGCGCGCGGCCAGCACCTTCGCAAGTCCGGCGCGCCGAGGGAGTCCGACCAAGCGCGCGAGGACTACGGCAACAACGTGCTGTGGCCCGAGGACAAGGCGATCGTCGAATCGGTCCAGCGCGGGCTTGCCTCGCGCGGCTACGACCGCGGCCGGTTCATTCTCGACCCCGACCGCCACGACCTGACCGAGTTCGCCGCGATGTTCTTCCAGGCCAGGATCCGGGCCGCGCTCGAAGGCTGATGGAATCCGGCCGCGCATGACGCCCGAGCAACGTTTGGCGGCGATCATGGCCAAGCTCGACGAGGTCGAGGCCGAGCTCGGATCGATCGGCTACTGGAGCGACGGCCCCGCGCCGGAGACGACCGGGACGTTCCTCGTCGTGCCATCCGAGCCGTGGCTCCAATTCGTCTTCTTGCCCAAGGCCCGCGCGTGGCTGGACGACGGCGCGCCGCCCAAACGCAGCCAGTTCGGGCTCATGGCGCTACGCCAGTACGACTTCCACACCACCGTCGATGAGGCTCTCGGCCGGGTCCGCCTGCTCAGCCAGTTCGATGAGCTCGCCGAGACGGAGCCGACACGCTAGCCAGAGAAATTTTCGATCCGGTGAAACGGGCTCCCTCGTCCCGCGATTCGTGGTTCGAGACGCTTGCTTTGCAAGCTCCTCACCACGAACGGCACCCATTGGCCGTTCGTCCTGAGGAGCCGCCGAAGGCGGCGTCTCGAAGGGCGGACGGTGTAGGGACACGGTCTCGGCAAGACGCGCTCTGTCCGGAGCGCATCGCGCGGGTTCTGATGACGGTCACGCTCCGACGGAGTAGCGGGCGGGGTTGGCGACGAAGCGGAACGCCTCGCGCTCCGCCTCGTCCCTGCCGTGGATTTCCGAGTAGTGGCTCTGCCCCGAGCGCAATGTCTCGCCCGCGACCGGCGTGTCGAGCGGCCATGGCGCGCCGCCGTCGAGCGTGACGATGAACGACGCCACGGCCGCTGCCGTGCCTACTCGGCGAGCTCGAGGGACATGGCGCCGATGCCGGCCGCGATGTTAAGTCCCTCGTTGCCTTCGATGCTGAGCGGCTGCAAGCCGACGGTCTGGCCGCTGCCGCCGATCAGCGCGTTCGCCGCCAGGCCGTAGCCGATCGAGACGCCGGCGGTGCCACCGGCGTATTCGCCGGCCAGCGCGCCGGGCGCCACGTCGGTGGTCGGCGCGATGACGCCCCAGACGATCACGGCCGAGCTGACGTAGCCGATGTCGACGCCGAACTTCGAGATCGTGCCCTTGTAGCGTTCCGCGCGCTCGGCGCTCGGCGAGTAGACGCAGGTCATGTCGCGGGACGAGCCGAAGATGAAACTGACGCCGCCTTCGACGTCGCAGGTCAGAAACCCGGCCTTGACGCCGGCATCCTGGGCGACGGCCGGGCCGGCCAGCGCGCCGAGCGCGGCGACCAGGGCAAGCGCGAATCCATTACGCATCGTGACACTCCCTCGGGTTGACTTGGTTCAGGCTGATCGAGCGGTAGGCCAAGCCGCGATCCGACGCAAGCCTGACCTTGGGCACCGTCATCCGACGGCCGCGCCGACCGAGTCGCCCATGGTGTCGCCGGCGTAGCGCTCGCGGCCGCGCTCCTGCTGGGGCATGCCGTCGGCGCCGTAGTAGCGCCGGACGGCGGCGTGCACGGGACGCGGCGGGCGCGCCTGCAGCCACAGCCGCAGCAAGTGCCGGTGCCGGCCCGGCTCGTCGTGATCGACGAACGCCGTGCGGGCGTGCAGGCACGTGTAGTTGTTGAACAGGATCGCCTCGCCGGGCTCGAGCCGGAAGCGGAGCTGGACATCGGCGCGCTTGGCGATCGTGTCGAAGGCATCGAGCGCGGCCTTGTCCTCGGCCGAAAGCCCGCCCTCGGCCTCGCCCGCGAGGTTGATGAAGTGCCTGAGATAGACCGTGCTCCAAACGCCCTGTTCCTCGGAGAAAACCGGAATGTTGTAGGGCGTGATCGGCGCTTCGCCCGGTGGCTCCTCGCCGTTCCAGTGGTAGCGGAAGCCGCGATAGAGCACCGGCAGATGCCGGGGCGCTTCGGCGAGCAGGGCGTTGTGGACATGGAACGAGCTCGACAGCAGCGACTCGCCGCCGTCCTTCGCCGGCCGGATGCACAGCAGCCCGACGATGTCGTCGGAATCGGTGTGCGGGTCGAGCTCGCGCGCCGAGCGGTAGCCGCGCGCGTGCTCGTCGCCCCGCGAGGCGTCGATCACGTGGCCGAGCCGATCGCCCATCAGGCTTTGCGACACCGCGTGCCCGAGATGGGCACCGAGGCCCCGATACATCGTCGCGATGGTGTCGAGGTCGTGGCGTTCGACGGGGAAGCCGCGCACCAGGACGACGCCACGCCCGGCGACGACGGTCGAGCGGATCGCCGCGACCGTATCGGCCATGGCGGAAAGATCGAAGTCCTCGGCGCTCGGCGGCTGGCCCCGGCCACGTACGGCGAGGGCAGAGTCCTCGAGCGCGGCGACGTCGCGTAGCGAGAGGTCGATCGCGAAGCTGTCCTTGCCGGTGAAGTCGCCGCTCGCCCACACCGCCGGGTCGACGATCGGCTGCGCCATGGCTCCGATTCCCTTGCCGCAAGTCAGGCCCAGGCTAGGTCCGACTGCGCTCATCGGCAAGACCCGCGCGCGGCTTTGGGGGCGCCGGCGAGCCTCATGTCGCCGGGGCGGCAAATCCCATGATTATGAGTCTTAGGATGCCGCGGATGATGTGCTTCGCGCTTGCGTCGGCGGGAGCATGAGCCATGGCGCAATCGGGCCGCTGGCCGTTCTCGGGACACATGGGTCCCGAGGGGCAGCCGAGCTTGTAGTACTCGGTGCACGAGAGCGCCTGGCCGCGGCCGTCGGGTTCGGCATTGCCCGCGACCGGCGCCAGCAGCGCGGCGATCGTGAAGACAACGAGAGAGATTTTGGACATGTGGGAGCCTCCATGGCGGCGCATCGAACCGACGTCGAAGTCGACCTGGGCCTCGACCAGGCCCAGGTCTCCTCGTATGAATTCGCAGCCATCGCGGCGGTTATTGGGTCGCCGCTAGGGCCTCTTCGCACGCCTTGACCTTTGCCCAATCAGTGTCGGTTGGTGTCGACCGGCCTTCCGCGATGCAGTCGGCCCTTGCGTCAGCGGCCGCGAAGTCGCCAGCCGCCGCGGCCGCGATCGCCGCGTCGCACTTCTTTTCGATCGCGACGGTCTCGAGCGCCTGGCGCTCGCCCTTCAGCCGGGCGTATTCCTGGGCCTCGGGGCCGTCGCCGCCCTCGAGAAACAGCAGGGCCGGCCAAAAGAGTATGAGGCCGATCGCCATCTGGGCCGAATCGGCGTCGGCCTCTTCTTGCAGACTTGCCTGGAGTGTGGCGGCACGATTGTTGACGCGATCGATCTCCATGGCGACCTGCTCGCAATCGTAGTTCTGGTAGGGCAGCGTCGATACCGACTGCGCCGCGATCTTTTCCGGTTGCGACGCGCAGGCGGAAAGCACCAAGAGGACGGGCAGCGCCCGTCCGATCGTCTTCTTCATGGTTTCATTCGGAGAGAATTTCGACATTGTAGGAGCCCCCTTGGCGATGCATCGAGCAAGCTCCCGACACTTCCTTCGAAAGACCAGGCCGAGCAACGATATCGGCGGGTAATCGCGTGATGCTTGGCGGCACGGCCATGCCCGTGTCATGAAGTCCCGTGCCGTCATTGCGCTGGGAATCCGCGCTGCGCCACGGCTATCGCCAAGTCGAGCAACCCGTGTAGAATGCTGTACGTCCCCTTCGGCCCATGAGGGTCGTGGTAAAAAGGGGGGTCACGATTTCCGGGATCCGCGTTGATCAAGCCGACGATGAAGCTGGCCTGGGCCTCGACCAGGATCAGGTCGAGGAACTGCGCCGGCTCCTCATCTGGGTTCGCGGCAATCTCGGCATGCGGCTGAAGGACATCGCGCGGGCGATCGACCAGCCCGACCACACCCTGAGCAACTTCATACGCCGCCGCAGCAGGCGTCCGGCGACCGTCTTCCTCGGCCGCCTTCGCGCGTTCTTCGCCGCCCATCCCCAGCTACTCCCGGAACGTTCATCGTTCGACGCCCCGCGGACACCGAGACGTCCGGCGCCGGTGGGAATCTTGGCGCGCTATGGCCTGGTGAGCCTCGATGTGCCACTCAGCATCGACGACGTGCGCCGCGTCTATGAGCGCTACACGGGCTACTTCTTCTGCCACGGGATACTTCCAGCGCCCGGCGACAAATTCCTCTGCGCGCTGCTTCATATTCGCCCTGCGCGCGCCGGTGCGAACTACGATGACGCCGATTTGCCGCTGCCCCGCTTCACGTTCACGGTACGAGTTCCCGACTCGGTCGGCGCCAGGCGCCCGAAGTCCTACGTAGCGGGGGGCTACGCCATCAGCCGCAACGGCAAGCTCTTCCTGACCGGGCAGCATGATGGCGAGCTGCAGTACCTCGTGCTTCAGGAGCCGAGGGGACGACGGTTTCAGTACCTGCACGGGCTCCTGCTGACGACGCTCCTCGACGTTGGCGCGCCGGCCGCCATGCGCCTGATCTGCCAGCGGATCGCCCGCGAGGGCCGTCATGGGGCGTGGAGCCCGAAGGCCGGAATCTACGGCGAGACGGCGTTTCGAAAGACCTTCGAGGATGCCGACGCGATCATCGGAGGGCTGCGCTCGTCAGCATCCCATCGGACGGCCCGGGCTTGAACGGCGCGCGCGCCACCCGCCCGATGCGCGGTCTTCGGTGCCAGCCATCGCATGGCACACTCGGTCACGATTTTCCGTCATCGACCAGTGGTGGTACTGTTCCCAGGACTCGGGAGGGGTCACTTGGGAAATCCCGGATCGGTCGCGGCCAGCGCCGGCCTTACGCCGACAAGGCGCGCCGAAGCTAGCGGATTTTGGCGGGCCACGGTGATCGCGGCTCTTACCGCGACGATCCCATCCTGCGCCCAGCTCCCTCGCCCGCCGCTGTTGCCCGCCGAGGCGCGGGTCGGCCTTCGTTACCTGACGGTCGAGGCCAGGTTCTCTGGCACGGCAGGCGCTCCGGAGGAGCCGGTGAAGGGCGCCGGAGCCGGAGCCGGAGCCGGCGCGCTCCAGGGCGCGGGCGGGATGCTTGCCGCCGGCTGCTGCGTAGGGGGTGCGGGCTTGCTGCTCGGAGTGGTTCTGGCGCCCTTCGGACTCGTCGGAGGGGCGATGATCGGTGCCGCCAGTGCGCGATCCGCCGAGGAGGTCGAGGCCGCGCAGAGTGCGCTTTCGGCGGCATTGGCAGCGGCCCATCCGGCGGAGGCTTTGCGGACGCGTGTCGCCGCGCTGCTCGCGTCCGACGCGGGGGTCGTTGTAACCGATAGCGACGACACCTCCGAGGGGAACGTCGGTGGCACCGACGATCTGGCCGGCGCCCCGGGCGTTCTCGATCTCGCCGTGGACACGTTCCGCGTCGCGACGGTGGGCACCATCGACCCCGATTTGTCCGTCGCGATCGGGGTGACGGCAAGACTTTGGCGCCCAGGCGATGGCGCGTTCATCTATCTCCGCAGGTGGTCCTACGAGAGCGAAGAGCGTGCCTACTTTGAGCTCTCCGCCGATGGCGCGGCGGGGATGCGGCGCCTTCTTGACGCGGCCTCGGACACGATCGCGAAGAAGATTGTCGAGGACCTTTTCGTTAGTCTGGCTCCGCCCGAGGAGCGTTTCGCCAAAGGCTTGGCCGGGGCCGTCTTCGCCGTCGCGCTCGACGGGGAAAGTTCCCTGATCGAGCTCGATCCCTCGTGCCTGTTCAGACGGTACAGTTACCCCGGGGGGCTCAGCCTCGCTGGCGAAGCGGCGGACGGTTCGTCACCCGCGCACCAAGGATTCTTGGTGGTCGAGCCCGAAACGTACAAGGTCGGAGTTCTTTGCGTTCCCGAGGCGGTAGAATCATCGACGCCGGGCCCTCCTCTGTGCGGCCATCTCCAAATGAACGTTCTTCCCGGCAAGGATTATCGAATCATCCTGCCCGAGCCTGGACGGGTGACCGCGTTAGACGCGCGTACCGGTGCGGTAGTCGCTGACGGGGTGACCTGGCAAGCGGACGCCGGATGGTTCGTCCAAGTACCCTGCAAGCAGCCGGCGGACGGCACGAGCACGGAAAACGATTGATTCCGCCCCATTGAGGGCGGCCGGTCCGCCTTACCGTGCTGGCCGGGGCATTGTCGGCGCTCGCCATGCCGGACACCGTCATCCCGATTCCGTCGCCGCCGACGCCGAACTCACTGGTCGACACGCTCGGCGGGATCAAGGCGGCACTTTCTGACGGCGGCGTCCCGATGTATACCGGGCGGCCGGGTCGGGCCCGGTTGCCGGCATCGTTCCAACAAGCGGAGAGAATCCATGAAGGTGGGCGGAGAGCGTCAACGTCCGCACAATCCACACGTGCAGCAGCTCAGGGTGCCGAACGTCACCGAGATCGACCTGCCTCGGCTGCGCGCCAACCGGCTCGCCCGGCTCCAGGCGGCGATGAAGCGCCACGACATCCCGATCTGCCTGTTCTACAACCCGGCGAACATCCGCTACGCGACCGGCACCGACGTCATGGGCGTGTGGACGGCAACGACGCTCGCCCGCTACTGCCTGGTCGCGGCCACTGGGGCGCCGATCCTGTTCGAGTACCTGACCTCGATCCACGTCGCCCAGAAACTGGTCAAGGACGTGCGCCCGGCGCTGAGCTGGCAGTACGCGGGCACGCGCGGCCTCGAGTCGGCCAAGGGATGGGCCAAGTCGATCAAGGGCGCCATGGCCGAGCTCGGCTGCAAGGGCGCGCCGCTCGCCGTCGACAAGCTCGACGGCTTCGGCTTCATGGCGCTGCAGGACGCCGGCATCAAGGTCACCGACCCGAGCCCCGCGACAGTCGATGCGCGCGAGGTCAAGACGCCCGAGGAAGTCCAGCTCATGATCCTCAACGGCGCGATCGCCGACGTGCTGCTCGCCGAGTTCGAGGCGGCGATCCGCCCCGGCATCCGCGAGTACGAGCTGCTCGCGGTGCTCAACGACGCGCTGTTCAGCCATCACGGCGAGTTCATGTTCACCCGCCTGGTCGCCTCGGGGCCGAACACCAACCCGTGGATGTCGGAGGCGCACGACAAGATCGTCCAGCCGGGCGACCTGGTCGGCATCGACACCGACGCCAACGGCTACGAGGGCTACGTGCTCGACGTCTCGCGCACCTTCCTGTGCGGCGACGAGGGCACGCCCGGCCAGAAGGAGGCCTATCGCATCGCCTACGACTGCGTGAACGGCATGCGCGAGCTGATGAAGCCGGGCATGACGTTCACCGAGTTCGGCCACAAGGCGCCGAAGCTGCCGCCCGCCTACAAGAACCGGCGCTACTCGAGCATGGTGCATCAGGCGGGGCTGGAGGACGAGGGACCCGGCATCCCCTATCCCGACGACACCCGCAAGGGCGCGGAACCGAAGATCGCCGATCGCGAGATCCGCGAGAACATGATCTTCAATCTGGAGTGCTACGCCGGCAAGGAGGGCGTGCCCTACGGCGTCAAGCTCGAGGACCAGGTGCTGGTCACCAAGACCGGCTGCGTCGCGCTCAACACCTATCCGTTCGAGAAGAAGCTGCTGTAGGCGCGGCCAGGACCTCACTTCTCAGTTGTCATTCCCGGGCGCCGCGAGAGCGGCGAACCGAAAATCCAGCGCCCAATCATCCGGCTGTTGCACTGGATGCCCGGTTGCGGCCCGCATCCGCCCCACGGCTGTCCGGTTCGGCTTCGGTCCGATCGCATGTTCGTGGCTGGCCTCGGCCCCAAAGGGGTCCGAGGAAGGCCGACGGGACATCGACATCCCCTTGGTCGTCATGGCCGGGCGAAGTTCCACGGCTGTCCGGTTCGCGCTGGCCACGCGGTTCGCGACGCGTGCCTGCGGCAC
>JBBDQV010000148.1:0-6463 GCA_040905845.1 Alphaproteobacteria bacterium
GGGAGCGGCCGCGCCGCTCCCACCCCGCGCACCCAGCAGGCCCTATTGGGCCAGCCAAGCCGTGAATCGCTCGGTCAATTCCTCGCGGCGGTCGGCCCACCACTGCCCGTCGACCCAAAACCAGTTCTTGGTGTTGTCCGGGGCGGTCGGCAGATCCTTGAGGATGTCCGGATTGATCAGAGGCATCGCCTCTTTCACCGTCGGTCCGTAGGAGATGTACTTCGACTGGTTCATCATGACGTCGGGCCGGCTGGCGTAAATGATGAACGCCAACGCCTTGGCCTTGTCCGGGTGGCCCTTCGGGATGACCCACCAGTCGTAGTCGGTGCCCTGGCCGTCCCAGACGATGACGAAGTGGCGCCCGTCGTCCTTGTTGGCGCCGAAGATGCGGCCGTTCCACGCCGTGGTCATGGCGACCTGCTTGTCGGCCAGGAGCTGGGGCGCCTGGGCGCCGGCCTCCCACCACACCACGCTGTCCTTGATCGTGTCGAGCTTGGCGAACGCGCGATCAATGCCGCCCGGCTCGGAAAGCGCCTTGTAGACCTCGGCGGCTGGTACGCCGTCGGCGATGAGGGCGAACTCGAGATTGAACTTCGGCGACTTGTACATGCCGCGCTTGCCGGGGAACTTCGCGACGTCGAAGAAGTCCGCCATCGTGGTCGGCGTCTGTCCGTTCCAACCGGCGGGAAGGTTGTCGGCGTCGTAGGAGTAGATCGTAGCCCAGCTGATGGTCCCGACGCCGCACTCGTTCGCGGCACCGTTCACGAAGCGCTCCATGCCGCCGAGCGCCTCCCAGTCGATGCGTTCGAGGACGCCCTCGTCGCAACCGGCGAGCACGTGGTCCGTCTCGACGTCGACGACGTTCCACTTGTAGTTGCCGGTCTCGACTTGGACGCGGATTTGCGACAACTCACCCGACCACTCGTCCTCGAGCACCGTGACGCCCGTCTCTGCCATGTAGGGCTTGTAGTACGCCTCGCGCTGGCTCATCGAATAAGCGCCGCCCCACGAGGCCACCGTGATCTCGTCGGCGCCAGCCTCCAAGGCCGGCAACGACGCGAACGCGAACGCCGCCACGCCGGCGAGCGCCACGTAGCGCGTGATGGATGATGTACACTTCATGACACGAACCTCCCAGTTCGGTTAGGTGGCCTTGATCGGCCACTCCTTGGAAAACGCGTCCCGAGGTCCCCCCGGCCTGAGCGCGGCCGGGGGCCCTGACGCCCACTAGTCGGGCGCGTCGAGCGCCCGGCAATCCTCGGCCCGCCAGCCGATCGCGATTTGCGCGCCGGGCGCGTAGGGCGCGCGGCCTTCGGCGTTGGGGACCTTGACGACGAAATCATTGTGGCCGCACACCGAGACCCGGGTGCGGATGTGATCGCCGAGGTAGATAAGCTCCTCGACTCGGGCCGGGAAGACGTTGGGCATCGAGCCCTCGGGCGGGTTGATCTTGACCCGTTCGGGCCTGAGCGACAACAACGTCGGCGTACCCACTCCGGCGACTTTGATCGACAGCGCGCGCACGATGTCGCCGCCCTCGATCTCGACCTCGCAGCCGGTGCCGTTGACGCTCTTCACGGTGCCGCGCAGCTTGTTGTTCTCGCCGATGAACTGGGCGACGAAGGAGTTCTGCGGCTCCTCGTAGAGCGTGTCCGGGGTCGCGAGCTGCTGGATCTCGCCGTCGCTGAACACGGCGATCCGGTTCGACATCGTCAACGCCTCGCCCTGGTCGTGGGTGACGTAGACGACCGTGATGCCGAGCTGCTCGTGCAGGTGCTTGACCTCGAGCTGCATCTGCTCCCGGAGCTGGCGGTCGAGCGCGCCCAAGGGTTCGTCCATCAGCACGAGCTTCGGATCGAACACGAGCGCGCGCGCCACCGCGACGCGCTGCTGCTGGCCGCCCGAGAGCTGACCCGGCCGGCGCTTGGCGTACTCGCTGAGCTGGACCATGCCGAGCACGCGTTTGAGCCGCTCGGCGATCTCGGCCTTGCTCATGTTGCGGACCTGGAGGGGGAACGCCAGGTTCTCCTCGACCGTCATGTGCGGGAACAGCGCGTAGTTCTGGAACACCATGCCGATGTCGCGCTTGTGCGGCGGCACGTTCTTGAGCGACTGGCCCGCCAGCACGATGTCGCCGTGGGTCGGCACCTCGAAGCCCGCGATCATCAGGAGCGTGGTCGTCTTGCCTGAGCCCGAGGGGCCGAGCATGGTCAGAAACTCGCCCTTCCTGATGGCGAGGTTGAGATTTTTGACGACCAGCGTCTCGCCGTCGTAGGTCTTCTGCACATCCGCGAAATGCACCAGGGTCTCGGCGTTCTCGAGTCCCCGTTCATATACGCTGCGCGACGGTTCTGCCATGCCCTGCACCCAGACCTGCGAAACGCCTCGTCTCGCGGGGGATGACCGCCACAAGACCACTTGCGGCACCGGACCTCGGGGTTGGTCCCCCGATGGTACCGCCACCGACATTGGTCCCGGCCCGCGAAACCTTGTTGGTTGCCTGCGCGGGCGGCCTCCCCGAGAGACGACTTTGACAGCACGCGGCGCGAAAAATCAACCCCGGATGCGGGTGAGCCCGGCTCAGGCGTTCACATCGACGACCGTGCGCCCGCGCACCTCGCCTTTGAGAATCTTGTGGGCCAAGCCGACGAGCGCGCCGAGCGGAGCGACGGTCGTGGCCGCATCGAGCTTGTCCATCGGGACATCGGTCGCCAGCCTGTCCCAGATGCGCCGCCTCAGCGGCGCCGGGCACTGCACCGAGTCGATGCCGAGCAGGTTGACGGCGCGCAGGATGAACGGCAGCACCGTGGTCGGCAACGCGTTGCCGCCGGCCAGGCCGCACGCGGCGACGGAGCCGCCGTAGCGCACCTGGCGCAGCACCGTCGCCAGGGTCTCGCCGCCGACCGAGTCGATCGCCGCCGCCCAGCGCTCCTTGTCGAGCGGGCGCTCCGAGGGAGTCGCCAAGTCCTTGCGGTCGATGATGCTCGCGGCCCCCAGGCGCGTCAGGTAGTCGTGGGTCTCGACCCGGCCGGTCGATGCGGCGACCTGGTAACCGAGCTTGGCCAGCACCGCGACGGCGACGCTGCCCAGCCCCCCGCCCGCGCCGGTGACCAATACTTCGCCCTTGTCCGGAGCGAGGCCGTGCGCCTCGAGCGCGACGATGGCCTGCATCGCGGCGAATCCGGCGGTGCCGATCGCCATCGCGCGCTTGGCCGTGAGCCCCGCCGGCAGCGGCACCAGCCAGTCCGCCTTGAGCCGGGCCTTCCGTGCATAGCCGCCCCAATGGCGCTCGCCGATGAACCAGCCGGTGGCGATGACCGCGTCGCCCTTGCGATAAATTGGCGCCGCGGATTCCGCGACCGTGCCGGCGAGGTCGATGCCGGGGACGTGCGGGTACGTCTTGACGAGCCCGCCGAGCCCGCGCAGCACCAAACCGTCCTTGTAGTTGAGGCTCGAGTATTGGACGTCGACGGTGACCTCGCCCTCGGGCAAGGATCCGGTCGCCATGTCCTCGATGGCGGCGCTGACCGCGCCGTCGGCCTGGCGGACGACGAGCGCCCTGAACGTCGCCGACCCGGTCATGGTGCCTCCTCCCCGCTCGCGCGCGATCGCCGCGTTCATGGTCGGGGTCGCCGCCCTTGTCAAGCGCCGCTCTCGGTTGACGAGGCTAAGACGGCGAGCCGATACTCGCGCCCGCGCCGACGAGCGCGTCGTGGAGGACAACATTTGAAGGCTTCCGATCTCTTCGTCCGTTGCCTCGAGGCCGAGGGCGTGACTCATATTTTCGGCCTGCCGGGCGAGGAGAACGCGGATCTCATGATCTCGTTGCTCGACAGCCCGATCAAGTTCGTGCTGTGCCGGCACGAGCAGGGCGCGGCGTTCATGGCCGACGTCTACGGCCGGCTCACCGGGCGCAGCGGCGTCTGCCTCGCCACCCTCGGGCCGGGCGCGACCAACCTCGTCACCGGCGTCGCCGACGCCAACATGGATCGCGCGCCCCTGGTGGCCATCGTCGGGCAGGCGGGGACCTATCGCCTGCACAAGGAGAGCCACCAGAACATGGACGCGATCGCCATGTACCGGCCCATCACCAAGTGGGCCCAATCGGTGAGCAACGCGTCGAACATCCCCGAGATCGTGCGCAAGGCGTTCAAGGTCGCCGAGCAGGAGAAGCCCGGCGCGACGCTGATCGAGCTGCCCGAGGATCTGGCCAAGCAGAACGTCGACCTCGAGCCGCTGCGGCCGCAGAAGACGCGCCGCGCCGCCGCCGACCACAAGGTCATCGCCCGCGCCGCCGAGCTGATCGGGCGCGCCGAGCGCCCGATCGTGCTGGCCGGCAACGGCGCGATCCGCAAGCGCGCGTCGTTCCAGCTGCGCCGCTTCGTCCACAAGACCGGGATTCCGTGCATCAACACGTTCATGGGCAAGGGCGCGATTGCGCGCACCGACCCCCACTGCCTGTTCACCATGGGGCTGCAGGGCAAGGACCACGGCAATCTGGCGGTCGACCAGGCCGACCTGGTCATCGCCATCGGCTATGACCTGGTCGAGTACAGCCCGGCGTTCTGGAACAGGACGCCCGGCAACAAGAAGATCATTCACATGGACTTCTGGCCCGCCGAGGTCGATGCGGCGTACCCGGTCGAGGTCGAGATCGTCGCGGACCTCGCGGACGCGCTGTGGCAGCTCAACGAGGAGATCAACGCGCGCCTCGAGCGCCGGCTGCCGCTGATCCCGATCGGGCGCTGGCAGAAGCTGCGCCAGAAGATCCTCGACGACTTCGCCTTGGAGAAGGACGACGCGAGCTTCCCCATGAAGCCGCAGAAGATCTTGTGGGACGTGCGCGCCGCGCTGGCGCCCTCGGACATCCTCCTGTCGGACGTCGGCGCCCACAAGATGTGGATCTCGCGCTACTACCAGTGCGACGAGCCGAACACCTGCCTCATCTCCAACGGCTTCTGCAGCATGGGCTTCGCCCTGCCGGGCGCGATCGGCGCCAAGATCGCGTGTCCCGACCGCCGGGTCCTCGCGATCAACGGCGACGCCGGCTTCATGATGAACGTCCAGGAGCTCGAGACCGCGGCCCGACTCGGGCTCAACGTCGTCGCCATGGTCTGGCTCGACGGCGAGTACGGCCTGATCAAATGGAAGCAGCAGAATCATTTCGGCGGCCGGCACAGCGATCTCACGTTCACCAACCCGGACTTCGACCACCTCGCCAAGGCGTTCGGCATCTGGGGCCGCACGATCGACGGGCCGGGTCAGATCGGCCCGGCGCTCGCCGAGGCGTTCGCGCAAGCAGGGCCCGCGCTGATCGCCGTGCCGGTTGACTATGCCGAGAACCGCAAGCTCACCAAGCGGCTGGGCGAGCTCGCGTTCACCATTTGACCAACGGGCCGTCTTAACGGGATGTCGCCGAATTTTCGTCATTTTGTCGTGTCACGAGCGCCCAGCGCCGCGTCGGGTTGTCGGCGGCGTCGATTTTGCGCATCATGAGCCGACCGGGAGAGGGAGCCCCTTGATGACCGCCAGAACCAGCATCCTCGTCGCGCTCGCGGCGCTCGGCTTGGCCGCGCTCGCCGGGCCGGCCGCGGCCGCGCCCTTCATGCAGGGTCCCAAGAAGTGCCAGGAGTGCCACGAGGCCGAAGTCAAGGTCTGGGAAGGCACCAAGCATTTCGCCTCGTTCCGTGAAGTTCACAAGAGCGACAAGGCGAAAGAAATCGTCGCCGCCATAGGCGGCCAAAAAAACATGAAGAAGAACGAGATCTGCAATCAGTGTCATTACTCGCTGATCGGCGAGGAAATGAAGGCCGAGGCGGGACCGGCTTGCGAAAGCTGCCACGGCGCGTCGTCCGACTGGTTCCCGATCCACAACGATTACGGCGGCAAGGATGTCAAGCGCGAGGACGAGACCGCCGAACACAAGGCTCAGCGCCTCGCCGACGCCGTGGCGGCGGGCATGACCTGGCCGCACATGCGCTACGACATCGCGCTCAACTGCATGAGCTGCCATGGCTTGGACCGCGCCAACGTCGATGGCGACACGCTCGCCAAGATGCTCGCGGCCGGGCACCCGCTGAAGCCCGAGTTCGAGCTGGTCCAGTACAGCCAGGGCACCGTGCTCCATCGCTTCTATCCGCCTGACGTCACGGTCAACAAGCCGCTCGACGCGGCCGGGCTGGCCGAGGCTTACATCCAGGGCGCCGCCGCCAAGCTGGTATCGGCGTCGGTCGCGCTGGCGAAGTCGAGCGATCCGGCGTACCAGGCCGCCCAGCAGAAGCGCATCGATCTCGCCAAGCAGGGCATCGGGGCGGTCGGCGATCTGGCCGAGGCCCAGGCTCTGCTCGCTGATCCTTCGGACGCCAACGCCCGCGCGCTCATCGCGGCGATCAAGGGCCAGGACCTGTCCGCGAAAGTGGGCGCGCTGCTGCCCGATCCGGGCGCGTACAAGTAAGGGGCCCGG
>JBBDQV010000148.1:6473-14766 GCA_040905845.1 Alphaproteobacteria bacterium
CGGAGCGCCCTCAGGGAGGGCGCCGGCGCGCCGGCCACGGCCGAAGTCGTTGACAAGGGGAGGAGCGAGGTCGTGGCGACCGTTGCGATGATGGCGCGTCCCCAGCGTTGGGACGCACCCTTCAGCCCCGACATGACCGACGCGGACATCGAGGACGTCCTGCGCCAGCCCGCCTTCTCCGAGATCGACGCCGAGAAGTTCCCCGAGCACACGCCGCTCACCGAGATCCTGCGCAACGACACGCGGATCATGCCCTACCAGTCGGGCGACATCATCGTCCGCTCCGGCGACTACGGGAACTCCGCGTTCCTGGTGCTCGACGGCAAGGTCCGGGTCGTGATCGCCCCCGAGCTGCCGCGCGACCTGCTCGGCCGCCAAAGCGTCCACAAGAAGGGGTTTCTCGAGGCGCTCGGGCAGCTGTGGACCAACCGGCGCGTACCCGAGGTGCGCGACGTCCGCCGCTACGACCGCACGGCCTTGCGCGGCGGCCGGGACCAGGCGAGCTCGGTCGTCTTCCTGCAGGACGTTCCCGCCGTCCTCGATCGGCGGGAAACCGCCCTGCTCAAGGGCGGCGAGCTGTTCGGCGAGCTCGCGGCGCTCGGGCGCGTGCCGCGCACCGCCACGGTGTTCGCCGAAACCGACGCCCGGCTGCTCGAGATCCGCTGGCAGGGGCTGCGCGACATCCGGCGTTACGGCGAGAGCTTCCGGCGCAGGGTTGACGAGCGCTACCGCGAGAACGCGCTCAAGGTCGCGCTGCGCGAGACGCCGGAGTTCGGCGAGCTCGACGAGGCGGCGCTCCAGGAGATCTCGGTCAACGTCCTGTTCGAGACCCACGGCACGTTCGACTGGCACATCTCGTACCAGAAGCTGCGCGGCGCGGGTCAGGAGGCCCACGAGCCGGTCATCGCCCGCCAGGGCGACTACCCGGACGGCGTTCTCATGGTGCGCGCCGGATTCGCGCGGGTCTCGGTCAAGCTCGGCAACGGCGAGCGCACGCTGACCTACCTCGGGGTCGGCGACAGCTTCGCCATGTCCGAGCTCTACGATTCGTGGGCGCAGGGCGCGGTGCAGCCGCTGCGCGCCTCGCTGACCGCGATCGGCTACGTCGACCTGATCAGGGTGCCGGCGCCGGTCCTCGAGAAGTACGTCTTCCCGACCATCGCCCTGCGTCCGCGCGCCCCGGTCGAGGCGGCGGCGACGCGCACGCTCGCCGACGACGCCCTGCTCGAATGGGCGGTGAGCGAGCGCTTCATCAACGGCACCCAGGCGATGCTCATCGACCTGGACCGCTGCGTGCGCTGCGACGACTGCGTGCGGGCGTGCTCGGCGACCCACGGCGGCAACCCGCGCTTCGTGCGCCACGGGCGCACGTTCGATCACTGGATGATCGCCAACGCCTGCATGCACTGCGCCGATCCCGTGTGCATGATCGGCTGCCCGACCGGAGCGATCCACCGCTCCGAGCAGGGCGGCATGGTCGTGATCAACGACGACACGTGCATCGGCTGCGGCACCTGCGCCAACTCGTGCCCGTACAACAACATCCGCCTGGTCGAGATCCGCGACGAGACCGGCAACATCTTGCTCGACCGCGACACCCAGCGGCCGATCAACAAGGCGACGAAGTGCGACTTGTGCATTTCGAACCCCGGCGGGCCGGCGTGCGTGCGCGCCTGCCCGCACGACGCGCTGCGCCGGGTCGCGTTCCACGACGATGCGGTGTTCCGGGGCAGCGAGCCATGAGCGAGGTGCGCGCCGGCCACCTCATCGCCTGGGTCGCCCTCGGGGCGTTGTTCGCCATCCTCCTCGTCCACATGCGGATGGCCGAGGCGAACCTCGGTCACGCGTCGTTGCTGTCCGGCTACCTGCTCTATGCGTTGCTCGTCGCCCTGGCCTGCTTCAACGTGCGCAAGCGGCTCGCCATGGTGCCGCTCGGTCGGGCCAGCATCTGGACGGCGGCGCACGTGTTCGGCGGCATGTTCGGCATTGCGCTCTATTGGCTGCACACCCGGAGCCTGTGGCCGAGCGGACTCTACGAGCAGGGCCTCGCCGCGATCGTCTACGTGGTGACCGCGACCGGCGTCCTCGGCTACGTCATCCAGCGCGTCGTTCCGAGGCGGCTGACCCAGACCGGGGTCGAGGTCATCTACGAGCGCATTCCGGACGAGATCGCGCGGCTGCGCGAGGAGGCCGAGCGCGTCGTCGTCGAGTGCACGCGCGAACTCCAAAGCGACACGCTTGCGCGCTATTACTTCGAGACGTTCGCCTGGTACTTCGAGCGGCCCCGGTTCGTCGCCAGCCACCTGTTCGGCAGCCAGCACGGCCTCCACTGGGTGCGCCAGCAGCGGCTGACCGTCAGCCGCTATCTCGAGCCGCGCGAGCTCGAGTACCTCGACGCGCTGACCGAGCTCGGCTACACGAAGACCCGCGTCGACGTCCACTACTCGCTGCAATCGGCGATGAAGAAGTGGCTCCTGCTGCACGTCCCGCTGTCGGCGGCGTTGTTGGGCATGGCCACGTGGCACCTGCTCCTCGTTCACGTCTACGCGCTATGAACGACAAGCGAATCCGCGGCGAATCCTGGACGGACGCGACGCGTTTCCGCCACGACCGCAGCCCGTACGAGCGGCCCGTCGCCCGACTGCGCTGCGGCCGCGGGGCGCTGTGGAGCAAGCCGTGCGTGCGCGGCCCGAACCCCGACGGCACGTGCGGCGGCACGGCCGACTGCGCGCCGGCCAAGAGCGCGGCCGGCCGCTACGAGTGCCGCCGACCGGCGGCGCTCGGCGGGCCGTGCGACGAAGGCCCCGCGCCCGACGGGCGCTGCGCCATTCGACGCGCGCCGTGCGCGCCGCGCCCGACGCTCAGGGCCTGGCGCGGCCGGTTCGCCCTCGTCGCGTTCGCCGCCGTCGTCGCACTCGTCGCCGCGTTCTCGGGCAACGTGCAGGTCGGCTCGACCGGGATCGACATGATCGATCCGGGCCCGCTGTTCGGGCCGCACGCCGGGTTCGCGCCCGAAGGCGCGTGCGCGACCTGCCACGAGGCGCATGGCGGGGGCATCGGCATGCTGGTCTCGGCCGTCTTCACCGGCGCCGACATGACCGAGCGGTGCACCACCTGCCACGCCTTCGCGGGCGACGTTCGCGCCGCCCACAACACGGCGTTCGCCGAGCGCCCCGACGTCCCCGAGGTGGCGTGCAACCAGTGCCACAAGGAGCACAACGGCGCCGAGGCCCCCCTCACGGCGATCGCCGACGCCGCTTGCGCGAGCTGTCACGGCGATCCGTTCGACGACTTCGCGACCGGGCACCCGCCGTTCTCCGAGGGCTACCCCTACGTCCGCGAGGCCGCGATCAAGTTCGACCACGTCAGTCACGTCAGCAAGCACTTCGCCGATCCCAAGGTGGCCGACCTGGCGCCGACGTCGTGCGCCGCGTGCCACGACGTGACGACCGCCACCGACGCCGTCAGGCCCAAGGGCTACGTCGAGATGTGTGACGCTTGTCACGGGAATCAGATCGCGCGGCGTGATATGGTCGTGCTGCGTTTGCCGGAGCTCGCCGCGAGCGAGCTCGACGCCGAGGCGGTGCGCGCGGTCTGCGGGCCGACGTTGGCCGACTTCGAGCGGCTCGAGGAACGCATGGAGGCCATGGAAGCCGGCTCGCCGATGCCCGAGGACGAAACCGAAGAGGCGTTCGACAGCGTGTCGCTCGACGAAATGACGCCCTTGGCGGCGTATCTCTTGGACGTGGCGCCCGACGACATGGACGCCTATGGGCAACCCATGCAGGACCTGGTCATGGCGCTGGCCGAGGATGGCTCCACGCCGTTGATGGCGCTCTTGGAGGACCGGTTCGAGACCGCGTCGCCCAATCTCCTCGCCGGGCTAAACCCCGAGCTGGTCAAGCGGATCGCCTGCGCGTGGGCCGCCAACCTCGAGTACGAGGCGCCGGCCGACCCCGACACCGGAGGTTGGGTCGGCGACTACCTCGAGCTGCGCTACCGGCCGATCGCCCATGCGGGGCCCGTCATGCGCGCTTGGATCGAGACGGCGCTGACGGCGCCGGAGGATGACGACCGCGCCATCGCCTTCCGCGACGCTCTGATCGACCCGAAGGAAGGTGCCGGCGCGTGCACCAAATGCCACGCGGTGAGCGCCGCGACCGATACTGGCGACCTGACCGTCGCCTGGACGTACGCGTCGGGCGCCGAGCGGCCGTACCACCGCTACTCGCACCGGGCCCACCTGAACCTGGTCGACGCCGGCCGGGCCGGCATGGCGGCGTCGGGCGGGGGCTGCCAGTTCTGTCACCGGCTCGACCCGGAGGCGGACTTCGCCGCGTCGTTCGACGACTTCGACCCGGCGACATTCGCCAGCGACTTCCAGGGCATCCGGATTGAGACCTGCGCCGAATGCCACGCGGAGCGGGCGGTGCGCGCCGACTGCCAGCTCTGTCACCGCTACCACCTCGAAGCCACCTTCAAGCCCGACATGATGGGCGGCAACATCGTTCAGGAATGATCGCCATGACGCAGACCCGCGCCAACCTTGCCCTTCTCGCCTTCACCCTGCTGCTCGCGTGCGGCGGCCCCGCGCTCGCCGAGACGACCGAGGCGGAGGAAGACCTCCACGACGTCCTCTACTCCGAGGACTCGTACCCGACGGCCTCGCAGTGCAAGACGTGCCACGAGCAGATCTACAACGAGTGGCGCTCGTCGAGCCACGCCTACGCCGGCATCTCGCCGATGTTCCACAAGTTCGAGCAGAAGATCAACGACCTGACCAGCGGCACGATCGGCACGTTCTGCGTGCGCTGCCATCAGAGCGGCGGCACCGTGCTCGGCGAGGATCGCTGGGCGCCCCTGTGGGAGCGCAGCCAGATCAGCCGCGAGGGCGTCACCTGCATCACCTGCCACCGGGTCGCCGAGCAGTACGCGCGTGGCACCAACGGCGAGCGGCGCATCATACCGGGCGAGATCTACGAGCCGATGTACGGACCGATCGGCGGCTCGGGCGTCGCCAAGGTGGTCGAGGACAAGTCCTACTGGAAGGTGGCGACCGGGCCCGACGAGCGCGGCGCCAAGATCCACACCAAGGGCATCAAGTTCGACCAGATGTCGAAGTCCGAGTTCTGCGCCTCGTGCCACCAGGTCGCGGTCAACCTCGGCATCAAGCTCGAGGTCGTGTGGGACCAGTACCGCGCCTCCCCGGCGGCGGCCGAGGGCATCACCTGCCAGGATTGCCACATGAGCAAGGATCCGGGCATTCCATCGGGCTTCGAGGTCGGCCCGGTCGCGGTCGTCAACGACGAGCCCGTCGACGAGACCCGCATCCATCACAACCACGCCTTCGCGGGCCCGGGCTACTCGATCGCCCACCCGGGCATCTTCCCGCACAACGCGGACGCCGAGCAGTGGACCATCGAGGAGTGGCTGCAGTTCGACTTCCGCGCCGGCTGGGGCACCGAGGAGTTCGAGGAGCAGGTCGACGCCGGCGAGCTCGAGGTCGCGTTCCCCGAGGTGTGGTCCGATCCGTTCGACCGCGAGGAGGCGTGGGAGATCATCCAGAGCAACATCGAGGCGAACCTCGAGAAGCAGGAGCTGCGCCGCCGCGTCATGGAGAACGGCTCGCGCATCGACGGCCCCTATTTCGACGGCACGCCCAGTGTCGGCTCCTCGCTGAGCTTCACCTACAACATCACGAACACCAACAAGGGCCACAACCTGCCGTCGGGCTCGCTCGGCGCGCAGCCGGAAATCTGGCTCAACGTCGCGCTGATCGACCCGGACGGCAACAACGTCTGGGAGTCGGGCTACGTCGACTCGATCGGCGACATGGCCGACGTGCGTTCGATCGACGTGCTCGAGGGCCGGCTGCCCGCCGACCTCCAGCTCGTCAACCTGCAGTCGAAGTTCCTGACGACCAACGTCAAGGGGACCGATCGCGAGATGTCGCTCCCGGTCAACCTCGACGTCGACCAGCTGCCGTTCCTGCGCCCGCCGGGGGTGCCCACCACCGTGCTCAACCACCCGCCCAACGTGCGCATGGAGGCCCGGTCGATCCCGCCGCTCGGTGTCCGCGTCGCCAATTACACGGTGCCGGCCGGAGTCATCAGCACGCCCGGCACGTACAGGCTCGCCGTACGCTTGCGCAATCGAGCCGAACCGATCTACTTCATGCGCTTCGTCGAAGCGACTAGCGAGATGGAGCAGGCGATGAACCAGTGGATTCTCGACATCCACCCCTACACGGTCGAGTTCGAAGTGAAATAGGAGCGGGCAGATGGGGGGGAACAGGATCGACGGCGCGGTCCGGCCGCGCCTTGCGTGGCCGGTCGTGCTGCTGGCGGCGGCGGTCGTAGTGCCAGCAGCGGCCCAAGATGAATCCGTACCAGAGATGTCGCCCGAGGCGGTTCCCGTCGAGCACGAGGAGGGCGCCTTCGGCCCCGACCCGACCTATGAGGACAAGCCGTATGACCCGGCGGCGCAAGTCGACATCTACGGCGCCAAGCGCGAGGTGCCGGCGCCCCGGCCGCTGCTCGAGACCGGGCGCGAGATCTACACGGCCGGCCCGTTCCAGCCGGCCTACACGTTCCTCGGCGACAAGAACCCCGTGATCCCGAGGCTCTACATCTACGGCGACCTGCAGACGGTGGTCGGCTACGCCGACAACGGCGCCAAGGAGCTCGGCCAGGTCGCGGCCAGGCTCAACCTCGACATCGATTTCCAGATCACCTCGACCGAGCGCGTCCACATGTTCCTGCGCCCGCTCGATCACGATGGGCAGTTCACCCGCTGCGAGTTCTCCGGCGGCAACGACGACGACGGCTGCGAGGAGGCGCTGAGCCGCGAGGTCCAGACCCTGTTCTTCGAGGGCGACGTCGGGCCCATCGCCATGGGCCTGACCGGCGAGGAGAACAACATCGACCTGCCCTTCGCGGCGGGCTTCATGCCGATGCTGCTGCAGAACGGCATCTGGCTCGAGGACGCGGCGATCGGCGGCGCGTTCACCATCCCGTTCCGCAACAGCCCGGCGCTCGACATCTCGAATATGGACATCACGGCGTTCGCCTTCTTCGACGAAGTCGACTCGGGCGCCTTCCTGAACGGCGCCGGCCAGGTCGCCCAGCACGGCGTCAACGTCTACGGCGCGACCGCCTTCATCGAGGCGACCCAGGGCTACTGGGAGGTCGGCTACGGCTACTCTGACGGCGAGGGCGTGCAGGACGAGTTCAGCTACCACAACGCGACGATCGCGTTCACCAAGCGCTACTTCAACCGGCTCAACAACAGCCTGCGCGTCATCTACAACACCGGCCAGGACGCGAGCGGCCTGCGCCAGACGGCGGACGGCGTGATCTTCTTCGCCGAGAACTCGCTGATCGTGAACGAACCGGCGACGATCGTGCCCTACCTCAACCTGTTCGCGGGGTTCGACCGGCCCCAGGGCCTCGGCCAGCAGGCGCGTGGGCTGCTCAAGAACACCGGCATCAACTTCGAGACCGACGCGATCACCCAGTTCCCCAAGCTCGACGACACCGGGCGCAACACCTGGGGCGGCGCCGTCGGGCTCCAGTACCTGTTCAACCTGGACCAGCAGATCGTCGTCGAGTTCGCGACCAACCAGGTCATCGAGGGCCGCGGCGAACCCGGCCGGCCGGCGTTCGACGACGAGTACGCGATCGGGCTCCGCTACCAGCGGCCGATCTCCAACGCCTGGATCATCCGTGCCGACGCCATGTATGGTTGGCGCGAGGGCATCGACAATCTCTCGGGCATGCGGCTCGAGCTCAAGCGCAAGTTCTGAGCGACGCCATGATCGACCAACTCATTCCGGTCGCCGCGCTCATCTTCCTCGTCGCGACGACGGCCTACGTCGCCATGCTGGTGGTGGGTCGCGCGCGCGCCTCCGCCGTCATGCAGCGCACGGCCGACGCCGAGCTCGCGCTGCTCAGGGCCAACGTCGAGCTGATCATGGATCGGCGGCGCTTCGAATCGAAGCGTACCGAACTGTCGTGGAACGGCTTTCGCAAGTTCGAGATCGTCCGCAAGCAGCACGAGGGTGGCGGCATCTGCTCGTTCTATATGCAGCCCCACGACAAGAAGCCGCTGCCGCCGTTCCAGCCCGGCCAGTATTTGACCTTCCAGCTCCAGATCCCCGGCCAGCGCAAGCCGGTGATCCGCTGCTATTCGCTGTCGGACAGCCCGAACCATCCGGACTACTACCGGGTCTCGATCAAGAAGCTGCCGCCGCCGCGCGACAAGCCGGAGGCGCCGCCCCGCTTTCTCGACGAGC
>JBBDQV010000148.1:14776-23797 GCA_040905845.1 Alphaproteobacteria bacterium
CCGCCCGGCTTGTCGTCGTCGTTCTTCCACGACCAGCTCGACGAGGGCGACATCCTCGACGTCAAGGCGCCGGGCGGCCACTTCTTCCTCGACACGACCAAGTCCAACCCGGTCGTGCTGATCGGCGGCGGCGTCGGGCTGACGCCAGTGCTCAGCATGCTCAACATGATCTGCGAGTCGGGCTCGACGCGCGAGACATGGTTCTTCTACGGCTGCCGCAACGGCTCCGATCTCATCATGCGGAGCCACTTCGATCGGCTCAGGCGCGAACACGACAACGTCCGCATCTTCGTCTGCTACTCCGATCCGACGGCGGAGGAGGCGAAGGGGCGCGACTACGACCACGGTGGCCGCATCACGATCGACTGGATGAAGACGGTGCTGCCGTCGAGCAACTACGAATTCTACCTGTGCGGGCCGCCGCCGTTCATGGAATCCCTCGTCGGCGGGATCGAGGCTTGGGGCGTGCCGGAAAAGGACGTCCGATTCGAGGCGTTCGGCCCGGCGACCGTGAAGCGGACGCCGGTCGCCCAGGCGACGGCCGAGGCCTCCGTCGGGACCAGGCTCGAGGTGACGTTCTCGAAATCGGGCAAGACTTGCGCCTGGGCGCCCGAGACCGGCTCGCTGCTCGACTTCGCCGAGGAAAACGGCGTCGCCATCGATTTCGGCTGTCGCGCCGGCAACTGCGGCACATGCCTGACCGCGATCAAGTCGGGCGACGTGACCTACGTCAACCCGCCCGGTTCGCCGCCCGAGGCGGGCTCCTGCCTCGCCTGCATCTCGGTGCCCAAGACCAACCTGACGCTCGACGCCTGACCGGGCGCCCATGCAGGGCGGTTCGGGCTGCTTCGCCGGCCGCGAGGGAGCCCAATTGCCTTTACGGTTGAACGACATGTGCTAAACTCAGCCGTTTCGTCCGCGGGGGAACCAGGGGTCGCGGACGGCATGGCCGCTTGCGGGGGATTCGCGATGATGCTCGGATGGTTGCGCTACGGCTTGCTCGCGACGATCGCGGGCGTGAGCTTCCTCGGCGTCGGCGCCAAGGCCGAGCCGCTCGACAGCGAGATCGCCTACCTGATGCGCAACCATCCCCAGCTCAAGGGGCTGCGCAATCAGGTCGAGTCCTCCGAGGAAGGCATCAACCGCGCCTTCGCCGGCTACCTGCCGGTCATCGAGTTCAACGGCGACTACGGCTACGAGAGCACCGACAGCCCGGCGCGCCGCGCCGCGACGTTCAACGCCGAGCATCTGAACACGGCGCGCACCAAGGCCACCTTCACGATCACCGAGAACCTGTTCGACGGCTGGCGCACCAGCTCCGAGTTCAACGCCGCCAAGCTGACCAAGAAGAGTTCGGAGATCAGCCTCGACAACACGACCCAGAACGTGATCTTCGAGGGCATCACCGCCTACATCGACGTGCTGCGCAACCGGCGCCTGGTCGAGCTCGCCGGGCAGAACGAGGAAACGATCAAGACCCAGCTCAACCTGGAGAACGAGCGGGTCCAGCGCGGCTCGGGCATCACGCTGGACGTGCTCCAGTCCAAGGCGCGGCTGCAGATCGCGCGCGAACGCCGGGTCGCCTTCGAGGGCGAGTACGCCAACGCCGTCACGCGCTATACCCAGGTGTTCGGGCATCCGCCGACGATCGAGTCCATGGCGACGCCCGAGGTGGCCGCGGCGCTGATGCCGCTGTCGGTCGAGGACGCGGTCGCCCTGGGGATCGTCGAGCACCCCGAGGCGGCGAACAGCGCGAATTTGATCGATCTGGCCCAGCAGCGTCGGCGCGGCGCCAAGTCCGACTACTTCCCGCGTTTCGACCTGGTCGGCAAGTGGAACTACGAGGATAACGTCGACGGCGTCGAGAGCGTGCGCCGCGACTTCTCGTTCATCGTGCGCGCCAACTGGAAGCTGTTCCAGGGCTTCGCGACGCGCGCGTCGGTGGCAGAGGCCGCCTACCAGTACGCCGCCTCGGTCGATAACCGCAACTTCGTCATCCAGAAGGTCGTCGAAGACGTCAACCTGGCGTGGGAGAACCTGCAAACGGCGCAGCGGCGGTTGCAGCTCCTGACCAACGCGGTCAACATCGCCGTCGAGGTGCACGACGCGCGCCAGAAGCTTCGCGAGGGCGGCAAGGAGACCGTGCTCAACGTGCTCGACGCCCAGAACGAGGTGTTCGGCGCCCAGATCAACGAGGCGGCCGCGGACTACGACACGCGCACTGCGGCGTACCGCCTGCTGCTGGCCATGGGCATGCTCGACTCCGAGCACTTGGTGCCAGGGCTGGCGGACGCGACCGCCGATCCCGCCACGCTTGCCTTGATCGAGCCGGCCGTCGAGGAGGTCGCCGAGGCGGCCGCGACCGAGGCGGCCGAACAGCCCGCCATGGCCGAAGCGACGGAGTCCGTGGTCGAGCCGGCCGCGGCGATCGAGCCGGTGAGCGTGGCGGCGACCGAGGAGCCGGCGATCGAGCCGGTGGCGGCGGAGACCGCCGAGGCGTTGGCCGCGGGCACGTCGGAAGCGGCCGAGGCCGAGACCGAGACGACCTATGTCTCCGGCTTGGGCACGGTGACGCTGACCGCCCCCGAGATTGAGCAGCCCCAGGCAACGACCATCGAGTACGTCCAGGTGCCCGAGGCGTTCGACCCCAACCTGTCGCGCAGCTGGTCCTACGAGTAGTTCCGCCGCGTCCGTCGCGGGACGGAGGCGCGGGCGGACCTCATCTCAGCTACGGGGTCAGACCGGTTCCGGTTGATCAGAGCATGATGCGATTGGAGCATTTTCCGATCACTTAGAGCTGATATGCCCACAACTTCGTCGTGGTCAACAGGCTGTCGGCACGGATCTGGGGACGAAGCATGTTCCACGGAATTAAGTCTTATTGGTCATCGGTGAAAGATCACCGACGGCTACAGCGCTTCAGCGCCATACTTGGCAAGGTGTACAGCCCGGATGAGCTTGCGGGGTTGATTATCAGTCGCACAAATCCTAAAGATGACGCTCTAGACCGACTTGTTCACCTATGCATTACCCGTGCACCCTGTCTGCCTGTGATACAGAAATACTCCCTTTCTTCAGATGATCTTCGTAACATCTATGAAAGACTTCTCGTCAATGGAGGGGGTCATTGGGTTGCGGGGCATTTCATTGCAGTAAGTTCGATTTTTTATGCGCAGACTCTGGAATTTCTCGCTCAGAACATTAAGCAAGGAAAGCCCATAGACATTAGCGTAGGAGCGGCCCTACACGACTACTTCCAAGAAGGAAGACGGGACTCAGTGTAATCGAGGCAACTCATGCAAGATGCATGGATGTGGTCCGTCAAAGCCAGCAACCGATTCGAGAGATCGGCTTGCGTCTTCAATCCAACTCCGGATATCGCCTGCGGCATGGCCTTGCGCCCCGGTGACTCGGTCAACTTATCGGCCTAGCCTTGCGAGGACGCTTCGGCATGCGTCGACGAAACGATCCATCGCGACAGCGCCGTCCGACTCGCGCCGAAGACCCCTTGGGTTGCGCCAGAAGGATGCCACCGTTCCTCTAGATTCCGTCGCTTCCAGCCGCTCGCGCCTCATCCAGAATTCGTGACTTCGCTCTGGAAGAACCATAACCTCACGCTTCCACGCCCATCACCATGGCTCACTTTGCCGCGACCGCTTCTCTCGCATTTTCGCGTGGCCGCCTTGCGCGCAGTGCTGGCTGGTGATTGCGTGCGGAGTTGTAGGCGCGGGTGTGGCGGCGCGGCCGGATGTTCGTACTTAAACTAACGGAAGTCGGCGATGTGGGACGATGTTCTTGCTGCCGTACTTGTGCTAATTGTTACAGCGAGTCTGTTCTCTTGGTTTAGATTCACGAGGACCAGGGCCACAGAGTTGCCCATGTTTTCCTTACATGATCTATCGTCTGAGGAACTCGTAGCCGCTTTCGTCACCAAATTCATTGCGGCCGACGCTCAAGCCCGCGAACTCTTGAACCCCAGCAATAGACGTTTGTTTGCAGATGGCTATCGCCCGCAAATCGGCATTCCTCATGATCCAGAAATAGAAAGAGAAAAATTTTCAGATATTCTGAGCTACTTCATAAGAAAACTCTATTTTGATATGAAGAGCATCTCACCATTCGATCAACAGAACTTTCAAACTTTTGTCGATCAGATAGGATATTGGTCGGAAAAAACTTTACTCTGTGCTGGAGACATAGCAACAAAGTACAATCTCAACCTTTCGGGTGGTTTTGTTTTTACACAAGAAATCAAGAAGATTACATCAGATGAGGAAAGAGAGCAATTCAAAACATGCTGGATGAACGACTTTATTCTTGGCACCGAACTTCGAATGCTGGCTTGGATTCATTGGCAACTATTCGGCCTCCAGTACATCAACCCTGAAAAGCGCTAGCCCACGTGCGAAAAAAAGCAGTTCGCGATGGACCAATTGCGATCGGCCCCTTGGTGGTGGCATCGGTGCGATCGACCACGGCGGGCCGTTCTGGTGGATTTTCATGGGAAAACTCCAGACGCTTGCATGGACGGGGCGCGCAGGCCGGGCTAACCTGGCATAGATGGACAAGTTTTATTACTTCGGTTACGGCTCGAACATGCTGACAACGCGCCTGAGGGCGCGTTGTCAGAGCGCGGTGGCTATTAGCGTCGCCGAAGCGCCGGGGTTCTCCGTGGCGTTCTGCAAGCAGAGCGGGGATGGCTCGGGCAAGGCAAGCCTTGTCAAAGCCCCGCATGAAGCTGATCGCGCATTGGGTGTGGTGTTCGAGATCGACGGGAACGAGCGCTGGGCGTTGGATAGAGCCGAGGGTCGGGACTATCAGCGGAATGACGATTTTTCCGTGCGTTTGATAGGCGACAAGCGGAAAATTCGGACGACCGCCTATCTTGCATTAGAGGTTGAAGCCGGCCTGAAGCCGTATTGCTGGTACCTGGCGCTCGTCATCGCCGGCGCCCGCGAGCACGGCCTTGAGCAGAACTACATCGACCGGTTGAGCGGAACGGCATTTGACGTCGATGGCATAACCGACCGCCACACGCGCACGGAAGCGATCGCTGCGCTAACCGGAGCGGGATACACCGATTACACCGTGCTTCTTTCGACCCCGTTGCCAACCTGCACGTAGCCAACACAACTCGGCCCCCGCTCGCGCTCCGTGCGACCGTGTCCGGTCATGCCCCCTGGAGTGGTGTAGGAGCTGTGGGTAAGTCGCTCGCCGCGGCGACCGCCCTGAGTCAGGCGGTGGCGGGCTACTTATCCACAGCGGTGGTCATCGTGGCTCTTCGGTAGGGTTAGTTGTGTACGTCAAGTTCTGCAAGATGGTTGGCATGGGTGACGCGGGCGCGGGCGGCGCGGGGCCGCGCGTCTTATACCGGCGCGCGAAAGTACCAACTCTCCGCTCGCCTCGTCCTGAGCCTTGCGAAGGACGAGGTTGTGCTCCGCCCTCGCGCTTCGACACCCCCGGGTCGAAGAGCCCGGGGGTCAGCACGAGGATGTTCGAGACGATCACTGCATAGGATAGGCCGCATCCGAGGCCCGTTGGCGGGCCCGCCAACGGGCGCGGGGCCGCGCGTCGCTTACTTCGTCGTCGCGACGAAGACGCCGTCCCAGCCTGGCCCCGGCGGGTCCCGCTGGTAGATCGCGATGCGTTCGTCGTAGAGGTCGTAGAGGCCGTCGAGCCCGCCGTTGAGCCCGCGGCAATCGGCGACCATGGCGCGCGCCGTCAGCCAGTCCTGCTGGCGGTAGGCGGCGAGCATCTCGCCGTGGCGGCGCGCGAGCTCGGTGAACTCGGGCGAGCGCTGCACGCTCGTGTCGCCGAGCAGGGTGAAGATGCGCACCGCCTCGGCCTTGCCCTTGACCCGGATCAGATCGAGCTCGAGGTGCGCGTAATCGTCGGCGCGCGTCTGGGTGTTCTCGCCGATCACGATGCCGACGGCGTAGGTCTTCGACTGGCCCTCGAGCCGCGAGGCGAGGTTCACGTCGTCGCCGAGCACCGAATAGTCGAAGCGCTGGTCCGAGCCCATGTTGCCGACGAACACCTCGCCCGAGTTGACGCCGACGCCGATGTTGATGGGCGCGAACGCGCGCCCGGCGGCCGCGGCCTCGGACTCGAGGGTGGCGTTGAGCTCGCGCGTCTTGGCCTGCATGGCGAGCGCCGCCTCGCAGGCGTGGCGCGCGTGGCCCGCATCGGCGATCGGCGCGTTCCAGAACGCCATGATCGCGTCGCCCATGTACTTGTCGATGGTGCCGCCCTTCGACATGATCAGGTCGGTCATCGGCGTGAGGTAGCGGTTGATCAGCCGGACCAGGCCCTCGGGATCGGTCTTGAAGGTCTCCGCGATCGAGGTGAAGCCGCGGATGTCGCTGAACATGATGGTCATGCCCTTGCGCTCGCCGCCGAGCTGGAGCTGCTCGGGGTGGTCGGCGAGCTGCTCGACCAGGGCGGGCGACAGGTACTGGGCGAACGCCGTGCGCACCTGGCGCTTCTGCGCCTGCTCGCTCGTGTACTTGAGGTAGGTGAGCACGGTGTAGAGCACGAAAACCGACACGGCCGGATAGACCATGTCGATCAGGTAGTGAAACTCGGTGAACAGGTACCACGAGCTGCCGATCATCGCGGCGATCAGCGCCAGCGCGACCGCCAGGCTCCAGACCGCGCCGATGACCGGGACGGCGACGGTCAACAGCACGCCGCCGGCGCCGATCGCGGTCTCCTCCACCCCTTCCGCGAAGTTCGGGCGCGACAGGAACGGCGACGGCGCCTCGTCGATCTGGCCCTGCTGCTTCGCCGCGTGCTGGTAGGCGAACTCGAGCATCGACTCGAGGACCTGCGCGTGCAGGTCGACGCCGGGCACGAAGTTGTCGAGCGGCGTCGCCTTGATATCGAGCAGGCCCACGGCCGAGGTTCCGACGATCACGAACCGGCCTTTCAGTCGGTCCGGCCCGACGCTGCCGTCGAGGACGTCCATCGCCGAGATGTAGAAGCTGGCCTGCCGCTCGAATCCCCACTTCGAGAAATGCGGCCAGACGCGACCCGCCTCGTCGGTCGGTATCTCCAGCCCTTTAAAAAAGATGCTGACAATTCCGACCCTTGGATGCCATTTGACTCCGGCCGTCTTCTGGCCTGTCGCGACGCGCAGCATTTCGATCGACAAGGTAGGGTAGATGAGGTCGCCTTCGCCGCGAAAGATCAGCGGCACGTTGCGGACGATCTGGTCGGTGTCCGCGTCGATGTTGAAGACGCCGAGCCCGCCGGCGGCGTCCTCCAGGACCTGGATGTTGCGCGTGATGCCAGGGTTGAGCAGCAAGAAGTGGAGCGGGCTGTCGGTCGCCTCGACGCGCACCGTGCTCTTGAGGCCGTACGTCGCCCTGAGGGCCGGCGGCCGGCCTTCGTTGAACGGGCTGCGGGTCTGGGTGGTCGATTGGCCGAGGACCGTGCGGGTTCTCGCCAGCGCGGCGGCGAAGGCCTCGTCGTTGCTGGGCATCGA
This sequence comes from Alphaproteobacteria bacterium, assembly GCA_040905845.1. GTDB lineage: Bacteria > Pseudomonadota > Alphaproteobacteria > SP197 > SP197 > VGDP01. The sequence continues at coordinate 22,263 of JBBDQV010000148.1, forward strand.
CAGCAGCTTGCCGCGCGTCGCGTCGTCCAAGCCGCGATAGAGCTCGACGATGTTCTCCGGCGAGGTGCGGTCGGCCTCGGGCCACACCACGTCGAAGCCGATCACCACGGCCCCTGCCTCCGCGAGCCGGTCGACCATGTCGGCCAGCAGCGTGCGCGGCCAGGGCCACTGGCCGTGCTTGGCGAGGCTGGCGTCGTCGAGGTCGACGACGGCGACCGGCATCTTGCTCAGCGGCCGCGGCTCGATGCGCTGGAAGACGTCGAACGTCTTGAGCCGCATGACGCGGATCGGCGCCGGGTCCCATTCGCGCAAGGCAATCGCGCCCCCGATCACGGCGAGCGCGACCAGTACCGTGACGTGCCAGGACTTCAGCCGCATGCCGCCAACCGCCAAGCTCCGTCCGAGCGCCGATCATGCTCGGCGCCAAAGATTAACACATCCGCGCGAACGGCGCCGAGATCGGCCGACGGTGGCGGGGTCTCGGTTTGGGCCCACCCAGACACGCCCGACCATGTCGGCTATTGACCCGAAGGCGACATTTCCGTCGCCACGACCGGTCATCGCACGCAAAGCGATTTCACACGGCACGATACGCTTGAGTGTAGACCTTGTTTTCCAACAGATTGCGGAAGTGCATCATGAGTGCCAGCGTTTCGCCGACAAGATCGTCAATGTCGGTCTCTTCAATGAACTCCTGCTGACCGTGCGCGATGGCATTCCTCCGTTTGACAACGATCCAATCAATAAACTCGCGCTTATCCTCAAAATGGCTGCTTTCAACAGAACAGATCAGACAGATATCCTTAATTGTGTCAGCGCTTAGATTTGACTTCGTATCGATCAGAGACGGATTCACATAACCGAACCTGTCTCCCGTGCTATCTAAGATGTCATTGACCAGCTTGCATCGCAACTCGATGCTGATCCTGCTCTTATGAAGTACGCCGAGTCGGACGAGAAAGCTGTTTACGTATATCTGCCGCTCGAATTCGACGTATCTCAGCCTACGCATCGCAAGGTGCTCAAAATATTTATTGGCACACATCCGAATGTAACCTTCCCAATGCGCATAGCACACTGTGATTAGGGCGCGTAGCAATGCGGGCTTTGCCTGCGCATCGGCTCTCATAACGGCGGCCTTTATGTCGGAAAGCTCTTTTCTCCGCCAAATCAGATCGGTGTCGAACTGATCGGACAGATTTTGTTCGGTGTACGGTTTGCTCATGTGGCAAACCAGGTCGCTCCGAACGTTACTGTCCGCTGGATGCGAATGGTCCCCCGCAAACCCGCTGCAAAGAACTGCGCTAAATCCGGTGAGGCCCACAGGTCAAGGACACGTTGACGCACGTAGCCCACCGGGTCCGGCTTCCCGCGGACATTTGTGATATTTTTCGCGATGCCGATCGCAATGCATTCAAACGCGACAAGGCCGACTCTCCCGGTCGGCTCGCCGTGTTCGAACCTGCGAAGAGCGTTCTCACGTAATTGCTCACCCCCTATGATGCCGGGGCTGGCAGTGGCGTGCCGGCGAGGGT
>JBBDQV010000149.1:0-9607 GCA_040905845.1 Alphaproteobacteria bacterium
CCTCGGCCGAGGCGACGGCGTAGTCCACGATGAGTCCTTCGCGCCGGGTCAGTTCGCGCGCCGCCGCGAGCTGGTTCGGCGCGATGTCGATACCGACCACCGACGCGCCGCGTCTGGCGAAGCCGCGCGCCATGGCGCCGGTTCCGGTGCCGAGGTCGAGGATGCGCTGGCCGGCCAGACCGACGCCGAACGAGGCGAGCCGTTCGAACAGGCTGTCGGGCGGGCCGGGCCGGTACGTCGCGTAGTCGCCGCTGGTCCTGCCCCAGTCGATTGCGCGGCCGGGATCGACCGCACCGGCGCCGGATCGATGCACGCCTAGGCCAGCGCCTTCCTCGTCTCCTGCTCGATCTTGCCGAGGAACTGCTGGGTGGTCATCCACTTCTGTTCCGGGCCGATCAGGAGGGCGAGGTCCTTGGTCATGGCGCCGCCCTCGACGCAGTCGACGCAGACCTTCTCGAGCGTCGTGGCGAAGCGCTTGAGCTCGTCGTTGCCGTCGAGCTTGGCGCGGTGGGAGAGCGCGCGCGTCCAGGCGAAGATCGAGGCGATCGGGTTGGTCGAGGTCTCCTTGCCTTTCTGGTGCTCGCGGAAGTGGCGCGTCACCGTGCCGTGGGCGGCCTCGGCCTCGACGGTCTTGCCGTCGGGCGTGACCAGCACCGAGGCCATCAGGCCGAGCGAGCCGAAGCCCTGGGCCACGGTGTCAGACTGCACGTCGCCGTCGTAGTTCTTGCACGCCCACACGAACGCCCCGGCCCACTTCAGCGCCGAGGCGACCATGTCGTCGATCAGCCGGTGCTCGTAGGTGATGCCCGCGGTCTTGTACCTGTCCTTGAACTCCTTGTCGAACACCTCCTGGAAGATGTCCTTGAAGCGGCCGTCGTACTTCTTGAGGATCGTGTTCTTCGACGAGAAGTAGACCGGCCAGCCCTTCATCAGGCCGTAGTTGAGCGAGGCGCGCGCGAAGCCGCGGATCGACTCGTCGACGTTGTACATGGCCATGGCGACGCCGCTGTCCTTGAACTTGTAGACTTCGTGCTCTATGGCCGCGCCGCCGCCCTCGGGCTCGAAGCGGATCGTGAGTTTGCCCTTGCCGGGCACGACGAAGTCGGTGGCGCGGTACTGGTCGCCGAAGGCGTGACGGCCGATGACGATCGGCTTGGTCCAGCCGGGCACCAGGCGCGGCACGTTCTTGCAGATGATCGGCTCGCGGAACACGGTGCCGTCGAGGATGTTGCGGATCGTGCCGTTGGGCGAACGCCACATCTGCTTGAGGTTGAACTCCTTCACCCGCGCCTCGTCGGGGGTGATGGTTGCGCACTTGACGCCGACGCCGTGCTGCTTGATGGCGTTCGCGGCCTCGACGGTGACCTTGTCCTCGGTCTTGTCGCGGTTCTCGATGCCGAGGTCGTAGTAGAGCAGCTCGACGTCGAGGAACGGCAGGATCAGCTTCTCCTTGATGAAGGCCCAGATGATCCGGGTCATCTCGTCGCCGTCGAGCTCGACGACCGGGTTCTTCACCTTGATCTTGGCCATGCGTCCCTCCTCCCGAGAGCGGCGCGCACCATAGCATCACGGGCGTGACGCTCCAACGGGCGTCGGGATGGGGGCCGATCGGAGCTCGGCGCGGCCATTGACAGTTCGGTTATGGCGAGCCGTAATGATTGTGACACGAATGTCTTGTCCCGTAGTGCCGCCGCGACATCGTCGGTGAGCACGACGTCCTTGACGGCCGCTTGGTCGGACAGATTGACGACGAGCACGTCCGCGTCGGGCGCGAGTTCGGCCGGCGTAGCTGCGACCTTGACGCCCGCCTCGGCGAAGCGCTCGGTGCGGGCCGGCGTGCGGTTTCACACGGTGACGTCGAAGCCCTTGGCGATCAACGCGTCGACCGGCGCGCTACCAATAAAGCCGAAACCGACGACGCCGACGCCCTTGACTGCATCGATTGCCATACTGATGACCCCTGGGTTCGACCCGTTCATCAGTGGCGTGACTTCAAGAGCTCGTATACGGCCGCGAAATCACAGTGGCGATGCCCGGACTCTATCGTCCATCTCATCAATTGATCGACGCCGCTCAAGTGCCGAGCGTCAAGGCCGAGGTGGTCACTCTCGGACAGGGTCATTGCACCCCTTTCTCGACTGCCCATCTCCCGATCTCCATGGATTGCACCGGCGTCATAGTCGTCAACTGAATCAGGGCCTTACCTCGCAGTGCCGTGGCGACCCCGTCGGTCGCAACCGACGCCATCGTCGCGGCGTGATCCAGGAGACACATGACCAGACAATCAACAGCGCCGGCGGCTTCCGCCACGGTGTGCGCTACCTTCACGCTCGCCTTGGCGAAGCGCTCGGTCCGAGCCGGCGTGCGGTTCCACACCGTGACGTCAAAGCCCCTGGCGATCAGCGCGTCGGCGAGCGCCGAGCCCATGTTGCCGAGGCCGATCACGCCGACCCTCGGTGCCGTGTTCAAAGGCATGCCCTCCTCCTTGGCGATGATGGGGCGGTGATCGAACTGCGCCCGTCGATCGGCTCGCGGATCACGGAATTAACCCGGCCTTGCGGAAGCCTTCGAGCCAATGCTCCTTGTCCTCGGGCAGACGGCTCATGCGAGCATAAACGCGCGCTACACCCGGGACGTCGTACCCGAGCGGCCGGCGCGCCTCGAAGTCCGCGACGGCGCGCTTCGCCTCCTCGTGGCGACCGAGCTGCGCCAGGGCTGCTGCAAGAACGAGACGAGTATGCATGATGGGATTGTCTAGGTCGGTGACATCATTGATCACTGCCACGTAGTCACGCAGCAGATAGTGGGCATCGATCAACGTCACCCGCATGGCATCGCCGTATTCAGGATTCAGGGCGAGAACGCTTTTGATCATCGCCAGTCCTTTGGCATGGTGACCCATGTGGGCAGTGTGCCATCCGAGCGACAGGATTGTTGATTGCCGGTGGGGATTGAGTGCGCGAGCCCTTTCGAGGTGATACCGGGCCTTTTCGAACTCACCCAACCCGCCGAAAGCGAGACCCAGATCATTATGTGTCTCTGGATCGCTGACCCCTGGGGCGAGTGCCAAATCGATGTGCTTTCGGGTGAGGCTGTCCAACTCGTCCAGGGACTTGCCGGTCACGCCGACTAAGGTTTCGAAACCGTAGATGAACGCCAGCCCCGCGTGCGCCACGCCGAAGCGGACATCGATCTCGACGGCCTTGAGCAGGTGCTCGAGATACTCGGCTTGGGCCCCTCGATGCAATGCCTCGCGGCCCAAGAGGTAATGGTCGTAGGCCGTCAGGGCCACCACCGCCAAATCGCCCCGACGCCTCGCGGCGACGTCGACGAGCTTGGGAAACAGCCGAGCCGTGATCGCCGTCACGATCTCGTCCTGCACGGAAAAAACTTCTACGAGGTCACAGTCGAAGCGGTCGGCCCACACGTGGGACCCGGACTCGGTGTCGATGAGCTGTGCCGTCACCCGCACCCGGTCGCCGCCCTTGCGGGTGCTGCCCTCGACGATGTAGCGGACCCCGAGCTCGCGCCCTACGTCCCGCACCTTCGCGGATCGACCCTTGTAGACGAACGTCGAGTTGCGCGCGGCGACCGAGAATTGATGGACCTTCGACAGCGCCGTGATGAGATCTTCGGTGATGCCGTCGGCAAAGGAGTCTTGCTCCGGGCCTCCCGACATGTTGGTGAACGGCAGGACGGCGATGGTCACCTGATCGTCGCGGGCGTCCGCGCGCTTATCGGCGGCGCCACCGCTGACGCTGGGTGGAACGACCCGAAATGCCCGCACGGGCTCGGCGATGTTGTGCAGCGTCTTGTCGCCCAGGTCCTCGAAGCGGTGCGGGACCTTGCCCTTGACCTGGTCGTGGACGGCGCGGGCGACAATGACGCTGCCGGGCTCGGCCAGCTTTTCCAGACGCGCGGCGACGTTCACCCCGTCGCCGTGGATCGTGGCGCCATCGGCGATGATCTCACCGAGGTTCACGCCCATTCGGAACATCATCCGCCGGTCCTCAGGCCATGCGGCGTTGAGCGCTGCGAGCTTCTGCTGGACCTCGACCGCGCAGGTTACGGCCGCCGAGGCGCTGGCGAACTCGGCCAGCAGGCTGTCGCCGGCCTCGCCGACCAGCCGCCCGCCGTGCGCCCGGATCGCCGGCTCGAAGTGATCGCTGCGCATCAGCTTGAAGCGCGCCAGCGTGCCCGCCTCGTCCGCCGCCATCAACCGCGAGTACCCCGCGACATCCGCCGCCAGGATCGCCGCCAGCCGGCGGGTCACGGTCATTCGGGTATGCCGGCCAGGCGCAGGCATTCGGCCAGATGGTCGCTGTCACCGGCAAGCTTGAACGGAACCTTGGCGACCAGCTTGTCGATCGTGACCCCAGGCCGACCTTCGAGGCAGCGCGCCACCAGCTCAGCCGCGCGGTCCGCGAGCCCGAGCTTCGCGCAGCACCCCGCCATCATGGCGAGCGCCCAGGGCCGGCTGCTCGCCGCCCCGCGATCGAAATCCGCCAAGGCGTCCGCGTAGCGGCGCAGCACGAACTGCGCGATCCCTAGACCGCGCCAGTACCAGGGGGGCCCGAAGTACGGATCCACGCGCCGGGCGTTCCGTAGCGTTTCGAGCCCCTCTTCCGCGCGCCCGATGTGGGAGAGAACGATGCCCAGGTCGGCTCGATTCCACTGGTTGACGGGGTTGATCTCGACACCCCGCTCCGTGTGCCGCAACGCCAGATCGAAGGATCGCCGCTCCAGACAGATCTGGCCCAGCATCATGTGGCAGGTGCTCTCGTTCTCGGCCAGTTCGACCGCACGCTGTGCCAATGCGAACGCCCGATCGAGGGTTTCGCGGGACCCCGAAAAGTCATTTGCCCATTCATGATCGAGCATCACCGCCAGCAGGCTGCGCGGGAGCCCGTATCCGGGGTCGAGTTCGATCGCCCGCTCGAAGGCGTGTTTCGCCTCGGCCGCCGATGCCGGGTCGTCCCACGGCAACGCGTTGCCGCGCAGCACGTAGTCGTAGGCCGCCCAATTGGACGGCGGCTTGCGGCCGGCCCGCTCCGCCGCGCTCGCCTGGACCCGGCCGACCAAGGTTCCGACGATGGTGCGCACCATCTCGTCCTGCACCGCGAAGAGATCCGCCATCGGGCGATCGAACCGCTCGGCCCAGAGATGGTTGCCGGACTCGGCGTCGATGAGCTGGGCGGTGACCCGTATGCGTTCCCCCATCCTCCGCACGCTGCCCTCGACCAGGAAGCGGGCGCCGAGCTCCCGGCCGACGCGCTGCATATCGACGGGCTTCCCCTTGAAGCGGAACGTCGAGTTGCGCGACGCCACGGCCAGCGACCGCCAGCGCGACAGGTCGGTGATGATGTCCTCGGTCATGCCGTCGGCGAAGTAGTCCTGCTCCGGGTCGCTGCTCATGTTCACGAACGGCAGCACGGCGACCGACGCCACGTCGGGCAAGCGAGGCGGTTCCGACCCGCGATCGCCGGTCGCGGTGACCCATGGGGCGGGATCGATTTGGTACGCCCTGACCGGCTCCGCGATGTTGTGGAGCGTCGTCTCGCCCAGGTCCTCGAACGGGTAGGGGACCTTGCCCTTCACTTGCTCATGCACGGCGCGGGCGACGAGGATGCCGCCCGGCTCGGCGAGCTTCTCCAGGCGCGCGGCGATGTTGACGCCATCGCCGTGGATGGTCGCGCCGTCGGCGATGACCTCGCCGAGGTTGATGCCCATGCGGAAGCGCATGCGGCGGTCCTCGGACAGTTCGGCGTTGAGCGCGGCGAGCTTCTCCTGGACCTCGACCGCGCAGGTCACGGCCGCCGAGGCGCTGGCGAACTCGACCAGCAGGCTGTCGCCCGCCTCGCCGACCAGCCGGCCGCCGTGCGCCCGGATCGCCGGCTCGAAGTGGTCGGCGCGCATCAGCTTGAGCCGCGCCAGCGTACCCGCCTCGTCGGCCGCCATCAGCCGCGAGTACCCGGCGACATCCGCCGCCAGGATCGCCGCCAGCCGTCGCGTCACCGGGTCCGCGCCCATGTGTCCCCGCATGGTCAGAGCACGGAGCGCACGTTAGCACCGGCGCCGTGGCCGGAACTACGCCTCGTCGTCGGGCGGGCGGCTCAACGGCATGCCCTTCCAGCGCGGCCGGCTCACGGTGCCGGCGTAGTCCGAGAACATAACGTTGAACGAAATGCTGATCCTAAGCTCGCGCCCTTTGTTCGGGTTGACCGAATGGGTGATCCAGCCGGGGAACAGGACCAGCGAGCCGGTCTTGACCTTGACCTCGTGGGTCAGTGCGTTGAGCTGGTTAGTCGTTCGGTAGGCGGGTTCGATGATCTCGCGCTGGGGCCGGGGATCGTGGAAAACGATGCCGTCGGCGCCGCCCGGCGCCTTCAGGTAGTAGACCCCGCTCAGGAAGTTGTTGGCGTGGTGGTGCGGCATGTGGGCCGCGCCCGGTAGCCCGAAGTTGGCCCAGCAGCCGGTGATCTCGAACGTGCGTTCCTCGACCGCGAGGGCGTCGAGCACGCCCCGCACGGCCGTCGCGATGATCGCGACCAGCGGCGCGAACGCCTTGTAGCGGTGCAGCGTCTGGTCGGTCTGCCAGACCTTGAAGCCCTTGGCCGGAGGCAAAGTCCCGGTCAGCTCGGCCAGTGCCGCCGCGAGGCGATCGTTGAGCGGCCGCCACGTCGCCTCGGGCAGCTCATGGACCCAAATCTGGGTCGGAAACACCGGCACCGTGACGACGCGCTCGAACATCACACCCACTTCATCGCGGCCGGCGGGTGCGGCATGTGGTCGGCCGGCTCGATCTTGAGCCACGCCGTCGAGTTCTGGGCGCGGTTGAGCCGCTCGACCAGATGCATCAGGGTGAACCGGCGGGTCGCAACGAGGTCGATGAACAACCGCCGGCGCCGTGGCTCGGCGCGCTGCATCAGCCGCCACGGCACCTTGCCGCGGTTGAGCCGCTCGACCAGGGTCTCGAGGAACAGGTAGCTCACCGTACTGGTCGAGGCCGAGTCGATGAACAGGTTGAGGCAAGGCGCGCTGACCGGCAGGACGTGGAACAGCGTGTCGAGGATGTGGTCGGGCGTGCGGAACACGTCGAGGAAGACGAAATCGACCGGTTCGGCCAGGAAGGGCCACTGCTCGGGCACGAACGGCACGTCGGGGCCGAGCTCGAGATGCCCGTTGATGAACGTGAGCTGGTCGTCGAGCCCGAGCACGCGCGTTGCCTCGCGCAGGTACTCGGCGTAGCCGAGCGAGGTCAGCCCGAGCCTGTCGAACGGCGCGATGCCGGCGAGCGGCGCGAGCGCGCCGCCGAGCTTGCCCGGCTCGGCCCAGTGGCTGCCGTCGTCGATGGTCCACACCTTGCCGACGCCGTTCTCCTTGACCGCCTGGGCCATCGAGAACGCGCTGACCCCGAGCCCGGTGCCGAGCTCGACGACGTTGCGCGGCCGTTCGCGTCGGATCAGGGCGTAGAACAAGAGCGAGATCGTCTCGCTGCCGTAGACCGGGCCGACGCGGTTGCGCAGCTCGGTCAGCACGAGCATCGCCGCAGGGTCCATCGGCTGGCCCTGCTCCTGAAGCATCGCGCGCGGGGCGGGTTGCACCGTTGTCTCGCCGGGCTGGGTGGAAAGGCCGGCACCATGCCAGAGCCGGCCGACACCATCAAGGCGGCTGCGCACGCGGTGGTCTATACATTGTCCGGTCGAATGGAGGAGAGACGTGGCGGGCGCACGACTCGAGGGCAAGGTCATCATCGTCACGGGCGGTACGGCCGGGATCGGCCGGCGCATGGTCGAGCGCTTCTCCGACGAAGGCGCGCGCGTCGTCTTCACCGGGCGGCGCGCGGCGCGCGGCGCCGAGGTCGCCAAGGCCACGGGCGCCACGTTCATCACGGCCGACGCCGGCCTCGAGGCCGACGCGGAGCGCACGATCAAGGCCACGGCCGAGGCCCACGGCCGGATCGACGGGCTGATCAACAACGCGGGCGCGCCCGGCCCGACGGGGCGCATCGAGACCATCGCGCTCGACGCCTACGATCGCGCCATGGCCGTGCACGTGCGCGGCACGCTCGCCCACATCAAGCACGTGGCGCCGATCATGCGCGCGCAAAAGTCCGGCGCGATCGTCAATCTCGGCTCGGTCGCGGCGCACCGGGCGAACCTGTCGTCCTCGGTCGTTTACTCCATCGCCAAGGCGGCCGTGGTCCACCTCGCGCGTTGCGCGGCCATGGAGCTGGGCGAGGACGGCGTGCGCGTCAACTCGATCTCGCCCGGCGGCATCGCCACGGGGATATTCGGCAAGGCGATGGGGCTGCCGCCAGACGAAGCGGACAAGCGCATCGAGACGGTCAAGACGGCGCTGGCCAAGCACCAGGCGATCCCGCGCGCCGGACTGCCCGACGACATCGCCAACGCGGCGCTGTTCCTCATCAGCGACGAAGGCTCGTTCGTCAACGGCGAGGACATCGTGATCGACGGCGGGCTGATCTGGGGCCGGCGCTATTCCGAGGTCACCGCCGGCGGCCACGTCTGGAAGAGCCTGTTCGAGGATTAACTGGTGGAAACGACTCCCGGTCCGCCTCGTCCTGAGCTTGTCGAAGGACGAGGCGGTGCACCGGCCCTCGTGCTTCGACACCCCCGGGTCGAAGAGCCCGGGGGTCAGCACGAGGATTTCTTCAAGGGTCAAGAGATAGGCCTACGCTATCACTCCCACTGGCTCTTGGGCTGCTCGGGCGCGGGCGAGACGACCTTGTTGATCACGGCGGGGACGGCGCGCAAGTACGCGACGATGGCGTCGAGATCGGCCTCGGTCAGGTGCTTGAACCCCGCGCCGGCCTCGGCCATGGCGGCGCCGACGAAGTCGCCGTCGGGCAGCATGCCGGTGGCGAGGACGCGCTTGATCGCGGCATCGCTCCACGCGCCGATCCCTGTCTCGGGGTCGGGCGTGATGTTGGGCACGCTGCGCCCCTCCGGCCCGTCCTTGGTGCCGGCGAGCCAGAGATCACGGTCCAACCCGCCAAGCCCGTCGCGCGGCGTGTGGCATTCGCCGCAGTGGGCGACGGCCTCGACCAGGTAAGCACCGCGATTCCACGCCGCGGAGCGGTCGGGGTCGGGCTGGAAGGGCCCGGGCTTGAAGTAAAGCCAACGCCACGGCACCACCATGAAGCGCCAGCCGAACGGCGCGTCGAGGTCGTGCTCGCGGTTCGCGCGCTCGATCGGCGCGAGGGACGACAGATAGGCCCAGAGGTCGAGAAGGTCCTCGTCGGTCATGCCGGTGAAGGCCGGGAACGGGAACGCCGGGAAGTAGTGCGAGCCATCCGGCGCGATGCCTTCGCGCAGGGCACGCACGAAGTCGGCATCGCTCCAGGCGCCGACGCCGGTGTCGGGATCGGGGGTAATGTTCGGGCTGTAGAACGTGCCGAAGGGCGTCGGCAGCGCGCGTCCGCCCGCGAGCGCCGGCCCAGCGTTCTTGACGTCGGTGTGACAGCTACAGCCGCCCGCGGCATTGAAAAGGTAGGCACCGCGCTCGACGGCGGTGGATTCGGCTCGGGCCTGCGCGGCGACGAACGCGACGGCCAGCACAACGGGCCCGGCGCCGCCGGCCGCCC
>JBBDQV010000149.1:9617-23595 GCA_040905845.1 Alphaproteobacteria bacterium
CGACGACGCCGGCAAGGCGTCGTCGGGCACTTCTCGTCGCGCCGCTCATTCCCTCAACCTACCCGCTTCGCCGCCGAAGGGAAGGGTGGGGGCGGAGCGCGGCCTATTGCTTCTCGGCGCGGAACGGCTTGTGGCAGCCGCCGCACGCCTCGCCGACCTTGCCGGCGGCGGCGGCGATCGCGGCCATGTCGCCGCCTTCGGCCGCCGCGACGAGATCGGCCGTGGCGGTCTGCAGCGCCTTGCCGCCTGCCTCGAACTTGGCCCAATCGGTCCAGATCTCGGGCTTGGCACGGCTGTCGCCGACGGCGCTGCCCTCGGGGAACACGTCGAGCACCATCAGGCTCGCGCCATGCAGCGCCCTGGCGTGGCTGGCGACATGCTGGCTGTAGGACACCTTGCCTTCGAGCACGGCGAAGATGCCGCTGATGCTTGCCGCCATCGTGCCCATCACGTGCCTGCGATAGGCCAGGACCTCGGCGGGGTCGTCGGCGGCCTGGGCGACGCCGGCGAGGGCGCCGGCGCAGAGTGCGACTGCGAGGACGCCGTTACAAAGACGCGACATTGAAAACCCTCCCTTGGTTCGCGGCGGCATGCCCTAGGGTTTGAGCCCGTCGGCGCATCCGGTACATTAACACCCGACACGGAACGAATATTCCCGCCCGCTGTCCAGCCATATCCGCGGTCGCCGCCTCGCTTTCCGCGCCCTAGGTAGCGGTGTATCGTGACCAAGCGATGTCATCGCCACCTCCGCGGCCAGCCCGGCCAAGCTTGGGCGCTCGATTCGGCATCGGCGCCATCGTTCTGGCGCTGGCCACGCTCGTCGCCGTTCTGACGCTCGACCGAGGCGATATCGAGCCCGTGGGCGAGCAAGTCCCAGCGGTGACCAGCGGCGACCAAGGAGCCGAAGCCGACGGATCGACGCCAGCGGACGCGATGGCCGGCTCCGCGCTTGAATCGGCGACCGCGGAGCCCGTGGCGCCGACCTTCGACGTGGTGACGGTGACGCCCGAGGGCGAGGCGGTCGTGGCCGGCCGCGCCGAGCCTGGGGCCGAGGTCACTGTCATGGCCGACGGCGAGGCCATCGCCACCGCCACCGCGACCGAGCAGGGCGAATTCGTCGTCGTCCCGGCGGAGCCCATCGCGCCGGGCACCCATTCCCTGACCCTCGAGGCGACCGGCACGACCGGAACGACGGCCTCCGAGCAAACGGTGGCGGTCGACGTGCCGATGGAGTCCGAATCCGCCGAGCCGATGGTCGCCTTGCTCGACCCCGACGCGGAGCAGCCGACAACGATCCTCCAGGGCAACGCGGTCGGACTCGGCGGACCGGGCGGGCTGACGCTCGAGGTCGTCGATCTCGCTGCCGGTCGCATAGCGGCATCGGGCCGCGCGGCCATAGGCAGCGAGATTCGCGTCTACGTCGACGACGTGCTGGTGGCCAGCGCCGCGACCGGTGACGACGGGTCGTGGTCGCTCGACGCCATCGCGCCGTCGGCGGGCAGCCAGGCTGCCGGCGCGCTCAGGGTCGAAATGGTCGACGCCACGGGTGTCGTCATCGACAGCGTCGCGACCATCTTCAGCGGTGCCGACCTGATCATGCCGCCGGCGGGATCGGACGTCGTCGTGATCCGGCCGGGCAACACGCTGTGGCAGATCGCGCGCCGGACCTACGGTGGAGGCATCAAGTACACGCTGATCTATCGCGCCAACCAGGCGCAGATCGGCGATCCCGACCTGATCTTCCCTGGCCAGGTGTTCATCGTCCCGCCGGACGAGACGAACTGATTCCGAGTGGTACGATGGCCCCCAACGGTCATGGACTCGCCATGAAGATCGTCGACATCCGCGCGACGCCGGTGAACATCCCGTTCACGGCCCCCTACGTTTTCAGTTACGGCTCGATCGCCTCGCTCACCAAGACCGTCATCGAGGTGGTGACGGACCAGGGCATCGTCGGCCTCGGCGAGGTCGCGGACGGCGACCGGTCGGCCGACGTCCTCGAGCTGCGCGACCGGCTCGTCGGGCTCGACATCCGCGCGCTCACCGTGGCCGAGCAGCGCTGCCTGCCCGGCATGCGCTACACGCCGTGGGGCGACATCGTCGCGCTGCGGCGCGCGTTCGGTGGCATCGAGATGGCGCTATGGGACGCCCGCGCTCGCATCGAAGGGGTGCCGCTCCACCTCCTGCTCGGGGGCGCGGTGCGCGCCGAGGTCGCGTTGACCGAGTACTTCAGCTACCGGATGCCGGGCCCCTCGGAGCCGGGCGAATCGAGCCCGCTCGACATCGCGCGCTATTGCGCCCGCATGGTCGAGGAGCACGAGGCGGACGCGTTCGAAGGCAAGGTCGGCACCGTGGCGCTCGACGAGGAAGTCGAGATGGTGCGGGAGATCCGCGCGGCGATCGGGGACCGCATATTGCGGCTCGACGCCAACGGGGGCTGGACCGTGCCGACCGCGCGCGAGGCGATGCGCCGGCTCGATCCCTACGTCATCCACTACTACGAGGATCCGGTCGAGACCTACGAGGAGATGGCGCAGCTGCGGCACTTCACCCGCGCTTCGTTCTCGACCCACCTGATCGACCTGGGCAAGGCGATCCGGCTGCGTGCGCCCGACGCCATCGTGACCAACATCAACGAGCACGGCGGCATCCGCCGGACGATCGAGTTCATTCGCGCCTGCGAACACTTCGACGTGGCATTCCGATTCCACAGCGGCGAAACGGGGATCGGCAGCGCCGCCTACCTGCACGTGTCCGCGGCCATGGAGCATGTGCGCGAACCGAGCCAGACCCTGTTCCGCTGGTACGGCGACGACGTCATCGCCGAGGGCACCTTCGTGCCGAAGCGGGGCCGGGTTGCCGTTCCCACCGGCGCCGGGCTGGGGGTCACGCTCGACCAGAAGTCGCTGCGGCGCTGTCATGAGCGCTATCTGCGCGAAGGTCAGTTTCCTCGGGGCACCGGCGGCCGGCCCTTCCGCGACCACTTCACGCGAGTGTAGCGCGGCGCGCTCCGGGGGCTCGCGCGATCGGTGTCGGTCAGGGCTGCTGCTCGCTCAAGAAGTCGAGATAGGGCGCGGCGACCAGCACCACGGCGGTCAGCTTGGCGATGAGGCTGTCGACCGAGGAGCTTCCGTGGCCCAACGATACGGAGAACCGTTCGGCAAACAGGACAGCGCCATTCTTGACCAGCTTCGCCTGCGCCACGGGCGGGTTGGCCGTCACCACGACGACGACCGAGCCCGAACGGTCGGCGTGGTCGATGTGGGTCGTGACCGCGAGCCGGCTGGTCCCGTCGGCCTGGCTCTGGAGGCTGGCCAGGAACCGCCTGGAGCGCCACAGGAACTGGAACGTGATGGGAACCCCGGGACTGTGGCTGGCAAGCCCCGGAGCCTTGCCGCCCTCGTTAGCGAGGTTGTGGTGCTTGACATGATGCTCGAGCGCGCGGACGGCGGAGTCTTGTTCCTTCGTCGGCGAATCGACGCTTGTCACCTGGGTCCTCGCGGACTGTCTTGGCCAACGCAGCCGATCACGAAGACACTAACGGGCGCTTAAGGAACGTGGCCTCGGGCCTCAGCCGGTGGGCATCAGGTGCCGGTTCACGCAGTTGATCGGCCGTCCGTGGCGGACCATGGCGACCGCCGCCTCGACGCTCTTGCGTCGCAAATCGACGATTCCTTCGGCGCTGTAGAAGGCGGCGTGCGGCGTGATCAGCAGCCGGCCGTCGAGCCACGATTCGCGCCGCCGCCAAGCGGCGATCAGCGGGTGGTCGGGATCGGGCGGCTCGTTCGGTAGAACATCCAAGCCGGCGCCGCCGAGCCGGCCTTCCCGCAACGCATCGTGGAGCGCGTCGAGATCGACGATCGCGCCTCGCGCCGTGTTGATCAGAATCGCTCCCGGCTTCATTCGGGCCAGGGCGGCCCGGCCGATCAGGCCGCGCGTCGCGTCGGTCAGTAGCGCGTGGAGGCTGACCACGTCGGCCTCGGCCAACAGCTCGTCGAGATCGTGACGACGCTCGAAGCCGAGCGCTAGGTCCAGGCCTGCCCGTGCGAAGGGGTCGTGAAACGAGACGGTCATTCCGAGCGCGCCCGCCCGCAAGGCCGCCGCCGTGCCGATCGCGCCGAGGCCAACGACGCCGAACCGCTTGCCGCGCGATCGGCCGATGAGCGGCGCGGCATCGAACCGCCAGCCAACTCGCGGGTCGGCGCGCAAGGCGTCCTGGAACGAGGCGATGCCGCGACGCAGCGCGAGCATCAAGGCGATGGCGTGGTCGGCGATCTCCGTCGTGCCGTAGTCGGGCACGTTGCACACGGCGATTCCGCGGTTTCCGGCGGCCGCGATATCGATGTGGTCGTAGCCGACCATGGCCGCGACGATCGCACGGCATCGGGTCATCCGTGCGATTGTCGCGCCGTCGAACGGCATGTAACCCCAGGAAATGACGGCGTCGGCCGCCGACCATATCGCCTCGCCGACGCGCTCCGGCAGGCGCTCGCGCAAGGTCACGATCGCGGCGCCGTCGCCCGCGACCTCGCGCTCGGTATCGGGGATCTCGACGTCGATAAAATCGGGGATCAGGATGTTCAAGGCGTGGCTTCCTGGTGCGATTGGCCCTCGTCATAGCGCATTGCCCTGGAAAAGCGCCATCGACTCGGGGTGTCAGATGCCAAATTTCGCCCAGAATCGTTAACGGTCGGGGTAGAACCGCGTATCAGGGTCGGTTTACTCAGGTCGTGGCTTACGGCGATGCCGCTGCGCCCCGTCCGGCCTTACCGTAAAGTTTTCCGACGATTCCGAAAATATGGTTAACGCATTGATTTGGGGACACCTTCCACCCTAACGGATCGCCAGTGGGACGCATTGTCGAAAAGTTTCGGGCGGCGCCTGTAAGGTCAAATTTACAAGTGCCGAACGGGGCGTTTGATAGAGCGCTGATTTCGCTCGCCTTTTTTCGTGGCGCGGTCTTTGCTAATCTAAATGCGGGGAAGGGGAATGGCCCACATTCAAGGATGGGCTGCCCAGAACTGGGCGTGGAACCGGGGACTACGGAATGCTTGGCGGCGATCCTTGCACTCGCATGAGTCAAAGTACGAGGCGTGTGAATCGCTGCCTTGCCGGCTGCCCTGCCCGGCCGTCTTAACCAAAGCTTAGGGGTTTGGACGCACCGTGGAACGTACCTCGCGAAGGAGAAGGGCGATGCCGGCGTCTGTTGGACTCGAATCTTCGCTGGCGCTTCCTCGGAAAACGAGCGGCCACCAAAGGGTGGCTCGCGTGAAGATTCGCAAGCTTGCCTTGATCTGGATTGCGTGCGCCGCCTTGTCGTGGGCGTTCACGGTCGTCGTCGGCTATTCCGTGATGCGCTTCGGCGATGGCGGTTCCACGAACGAAGTCGTGGCGGAAAACCTGGGCGAGGAGGCGATCCTGGCTCAGGAAGCCGAGGCGCTGTCCGCGATAGCCCCGGCCGCCGGGACAGTGGAGCCCGACGTCAAGGCTGAAGCGTCGTACTAGCTTCGGGCGCCCGGCGCGGCGGGTCACCGCTCGCCGAGGTTGCGCCGCCCCCAGCCCTAGCTGGGGACCGGGTCGCCGCCGCGTGCGACGATGCGGGTGGGCGTGGTACCGTGCGCCCTCGGCGTTCCGCGCCCTTAGCTCAGGTGGATAGAGCAACAGCCTTCTAAGCTGTGGGTCGCTGGTTCGAGTCCAGCAGGGCGCGCCACGCCGGCGAGGGCAGGGGTTGCCCATGGCGGACGACGATCGGCTCACCACCACGCTCGCCCTCATCGACGCCGCCAACGCCGGCGACCCGACGATCGAGGCCGACGGCACGCCTCATGCTCTCGCCTACGGACACCGGATGAGCCGGTGGCTCGATCGGCTCGTGCCGGGTGCCTCGGTCGCGCTGCGCATCGCGGCGCACGCCCAGCACATCGAGCGCTGGCGCATTCCGCGCGACGACTTCCCGCGCGATCGCGCCGGCTACCATCGCTGGCGCACGACGCTCGGGCGCATGCACGCCGAAAGGGCCGCCACGCTCGCCCGCGCGGCCGGCTACGACGAGGTCATCGCGGCTCGCATCCAGGCGCTGGTCCGCAAGGAGGGCATCAAGTTCGACCCCGAGACCCAGGCGCTGGAGGACGCGGCCTGCCTCGTCTTTCTCGAGACCGAGTTCGCCGACTTCGCCACGCGTCACGACGAGACGAAGGTCGTCGATGTTCTCCGCAAGACGTGGCGCAAGATGTCGGAACAAGGTCGCGCCGCCGCGCTCGGCCTCGATCTGCCCGGCGCGACGCGATCGCTCGTTGAAAAGGCCCTGGCGAGCTGATCCCGAGGATCGCGAGACTCACACGGCGGGCACCGCGACGCCAAGGCTGGCGGCGACGGCGGCGAGCTCGGCCCAGGTCGTCTGGTCGATCGGGACTCCGCCGCGCCGCCGTTCGATCCGGCGGCGTTCCTCGGGTTCGCCGGCCACGAGGACGCCGGAGACCCCGGGCGCGGGGGGCGAGTTCTTGACCCACGCGACGACCCTCTCGACGTGCCCGGCGATCGCCGCGGCATCGCCGAGCGCCGCCGGGTCGATGATGACCGAGAACATGTTGTTGATGATCATGTCATCGTTCACGGCGCCGGCGTGGTTCGTGCCGCCCTCGGTCAGCCCGCCGCCCAGGATGTCGCAGAGGAGCCCGAGTCCCGATCCCTTGTGCTCGCCGAACGGCAGCAGGGCGCCGACGACGTCGGGCACCATGACGCCTGGGTCGTCGGTCGGCCGCCCAGCGCCGTCGATCAGGGTGCCGTCCATGACGCGTTTGCCCAGGTTCTTCGCGACGCGCAGCTTGCCGTAGGCGATCCGGCTAGTCGCCATGTCGAGGATCAGCGGCAGGTGACCGGGACGGGGCACGCCGGCGCAAAAAGGGTTCGTGCCCAGCCGGACGTCGCTGCCGCCGAACGGCGCGACGAACTGGCGATGACCGATCACGTTGACCCAGTGAACCGAAACCATGCCGGCGGCGGCGCATTGCTCGGCGTAGGCGCCGATGCGGCCGAGGTGGTGGCTGCGACGGAGCGCGACGATGGCAGCGCCCAGGTTGCGTGCCCGCTCGACTCCGAGCGCCATCGCCTCGGTCCCGACCACCTGCCCCGCACCCCTGCGGCCGTCGAGGACGAGGATTGGCCCGCTGTCGCGCACGACCTCGGCGTGCTGATTGGCCTGAAACTTGTCGTCCCGGATCGAGCGGACGTATTCGCGGATAAGCCCGACGCCATGGGAGTCATGGCCGGCCAGATTGGCGGCCACCAGATGATCGGCGATCGTCGCGGCTTCGTCCTCGCGGCAGCCGACGGCGCGAAAGATGTTCGTCACATAGGCCCGAAGATCGACCTCTAAGATCAATACAAAATCTGGTTTATTTTCCATTTTTTACAAATGTTTATACGGGTTTACTCAGCTGATGCCAAAGCTTATTGGCCAGGCTTCTGTCGATGACGAACCCGTCATGGCGGGGAGGGCGAAGCCTCCTTCGACGCCGCCCGCGGCGTCGCTCAGCGCAGGCTTGAAGCCGTCCAGTGTTGCAAGGGCTTGCGCGCTTGCCCTGGATCGCTTCGCCTTCGGCTCGCGATGACGGCTCGACGGTTGCGGACGGGTCAAGATCAACGGCCCTTGATACAAATACGTAGTTCGCCGCTAGCCCATTCGGACTCAGGGGCCGGTATTCGCGAAGGGATTGTCGGGACTGAGTGTCGTGCCCGTCGCGCCAGAGCCGCCGGCGAACGGGTTGTCGGGCGAAAGGGGCGCTTCCCGCGCCGGCTCGGTCGTTGCGCCAAACGGGTTGTCCGCGCTCGTCACGGCGGCCTCGGTCTCGGCCTCGGTCGCCGGTTCGGGCTCGGTTGGTTCGGGTACCGCCTCGAGGGGGACGACACCCTGCGTGAGCAGGTCCTCGTGGACGTAGCCGACCCGGTTGTCGTCGAGCGCGACCGCGAGCCACGGCGCCCCCACTACCTTGCCGAGGACGCGAACGACCTGGCCGGCGGCGAGGCGGTCGACCCGGGCGCCGTCGGTACCCGGCGCGTCGCGCACGTTGGCGTTGCGGAGTGCCGTGTAGTCGGCGTCGATCGGCTCGATCGCGGGCGCCACGGGCTCGGGCGCCTGGTCCGGCGTGGCCAGAGCCAAGGTTAGGTCTTCCGCCGGCGGGCTCGCCGCCTCGGCCGGCGCCGGCTCGGTCACGGCCTCGGTGACGGTCGCGGGTTCCGCCTGCGGGATGGCCTCGGGCTCCTCGACCGGCGTTTCCGGTTCCGGCGCCGGCGCGAGCGCGGCGGCCCTGGCGCGCGCCAAGGGAGCGAACCGGCCATCGGGATACGCCTCGAGGTAGGCCTCGTAATCCGAAGCGTTCGGGCTGTCCTTGATGGCGTCCCAGAACGCGAGCTCGTAGACCGCGTCGGTGGTGTCGGGCGCCAGGGGCAGTGTGGCGCCCGATTTGAAATCCGCGGTCGCGGCGGGCTCGGGCGGCGCCTCGCGAGCGGCGACGAACACGAAATCTCCGCGATCGAAGTTGACGTCCAGCATCTTGCCGTAGCGCGGCGTCTGCGCGCCGTCGGTCAGATTCGTCACCCGGTCGGCGAGGAAGGCGCCCAGCTCGCTACCCGTCACGTAACCGTCCCGGTTGGCGTCCGAGCCGTCCTCGCCCTTGACCGCGCGCAGGAACAGCTCGCGGAAACTGCCGTCGTCGGAGACCGTCTGATCGGCGTCGCCCGACGACAGGAACTGGCGGACGGGCAGGAGCGTCGCGCGCGTGATCGCCGCTGGCGGCGGCGCGCCGCGGGTATCGAAGATCGTGCCGGCGAAGCAACTGTCGAACACCGCCAGGATGTGCTTGGCGCGCGCCAGCCGCATCAAGGTGCCCACGTCGCGCATGGGCAGGCTGTAGAGCGCGAAATCGGGATCCGACGGGGCCGGGGAATCGGCCGGCACGAGGAACCCTTCGCCGCCGATGCTGTGCCCGTGCCCGGCGTACCAGAGGAGCAGGCGCGCTTCCGGGTCGGCGCCCTTGCGGATGACGAACTCCTTGAGGGTGCGGCGCAGCGCGTCGGACCCCAGGTTGGTGGCGATCGTCACGTCGAAGCCCGCCTCGCGGAGCGCGCCGGCGACCGCCTCGGCGTCGGCGACCGCATTGCGCAGCCTGGGCCAGCCGTTGTCATAGGCGTCGATGCCGATGACCAGCGCGTAGCTCGCCTGATAGAGCGCGACGCTCTCGGGGGCGGCGTTCGAGGCGCCCGCGACTTCGACCGTGATGCCGCGCGTCGTCGCCTCGGCCGCCGCTTCGGTGAGGGTCAGCGCCAGCAGGATCGCCGCCAGCACACAGCGCAAGGTTCGCGTCGTCATGGCTCCGAGCCTAATCCGGCGCCATGTTACACCAGGTAAACGTGACGACGCGCGTCCGATCGAGCGCGCCCTGGCCCGAAGGACCGCGCTCGTGCATAGTCGGGCGGCCGTCCGCGAGGCCCGCCTTTGCCGTCATCGAGCCTTCTGTCGCGCCGCCGCGCCCGAGACCTGGTCGAGGCCGCGCTGGTGGTCGTCGTCGTCTTCGCGGCGACCGTGACGGCGCCCCGCTGGGTGCCTCTGCTCGGCCTCACCGAGGCCTGGATCGCCGATGCGCGCGGCGCCCTCCTGGCGCTGGCGGAGCCACGCAACGAGGCGATCGTCGTGCTCGCCGTCGACGCGGCGAGCCTGAAGCCCTTCGCCTACCTGTCGCCGGTCGATCGCGGCCTGATCGCGGATACGGTCGAGGCGCTGGGGCGCGCGCGCGCCAAGGCGGTCGGGCTCGACATCGTGTTCGACCGACCGACCGAGCCGGACAAGGACGCGCGGTTGCGCAGGGCGTTGCGCGCGTTTCCCGGCCCCGCCGTCGTCGTCTACGCCACGGCGGGCGCGGGGCTGGACGCCGACGGGGCCGCCTTCCTGGCCGCGTTCGCCGAAGGCCTGGGCAAGGGCTGGCCCAACCTCATCAAGGACGATCGAGACGGAACGGTGCGTTGGGTTCCGATTGCGATGGAGGGCGTCCCCGAGCCCGACAACCTGGGCTTCGCGGCGGCGATCGCGCGCGCGGTCGGCGCCAATGTGCCGGATGGGTCGCTCAGGATCGCCTATCGTGCCGGGCCCGAGGACGGCGGGCCGCCGTTCGCGATCTATCCCATCGCGGCGGCACCGCTGTTGCCACCCGACTGGCTCGCCGGCCGCATCGTGCTGATCGGCGCCCAGATGACCGATACGGACCGCCATCGCGTGCCGCGAGCCGTGTTGACCGGGATCGGCGAGGGCACCATTCCCGGCGTCCTGATCCATGCCCACGCGCTGGCCCAGATGCTCGACGGGCGCCGGCTCGCCGAACTGTCCCCGTTCGGCAACGCCGCGGTCATCCTGGTCGCCGTGGTCTTGGGCGTCGGCCTTGCGCTCGCCCGGCTGCTGTGGCCGCTGCTGGCCCTCGACCTCGTGGCGGCGGTCGCCGCGTTCGCTGGCGCGGGGGTCGTCTCGACCCTGCTCGGCGGCCCGGATCTGCCGTTGGCGACTCCCGTCCTCGGCATGCTCGTCGCCTTCGCCGCCGGCATCGCGTTCGTCGGGCGCCAGCTAAAGCGCGAGAAGCGGTTCATCCGCGACGCGTTCGCGCGCTATGTCGCGCCCACCGTGGTCGCCCAGCTCGAGGCTCGGCCCGAACGGCTCGTGCTCGGCGGTGAACGGCGCGAGCTGACGCTCCTGTTCAGCGACGTCGCCGGGTTCACCGCGCTGTCGGAGCACCTCGACCCGCAGACCCTGGGCGCGCTGCTCAACCGGTACTTCGATGGGCTCTGCGGGGTCGTCATGGCGCACCAGGGGACGATCGACAAGCTGATCGGCGACGCGATCGTGGCGATCTTCGCCGCGCCCGTGGAGCAGCCGGACCACGCCCGTCGCGCGGTCTTTTGCGCGCTCGCCATGGACGAATTCTCGGAGGCGTTTCGCCGCGAGCAGAGCGCGCACGGCGTGAAGTTCGGCGCGACCCGGATCGGCATTCACACGGGGCAGGCGACGGTCGGCAACTTCGGCGGCCGCGACCGGTTCAACTACACGGCGCTCGGCGACACGGTGAACACGGCGTCGCGCCTGGAGGGTGCGAACAAGGCGTTCGGCACCCGCATCTGCGTCAGCGCATCGACCGTGGCGCAGTGCCCTGGCGTCATGTTCCGGCCGATCGGCGAGGTCGTCGTCAAGGGCAGGACGGAGGCGATCAAGGTATTCGAGCCGTCGGATCCGGATCTGGCGTCCTACGACGCGGCGTACCGCCTCCTCGAGGCGGGCGACGCCGGAGCCGAGGCGGCCTTCATGGACCACTTGGCCCGCTTCCCCGACGATCAATTGGCCGCGTTCCACCTGGCGCGGTTGCGCGCGGGTGAGCGAGGGGTGACAATCGTGCTGGCGGAAAAATGAGCCGACTGCTTCCCATCGTTGTCGTCGCCTTGACACTCGCCGTTGGCGCGGCCGAGGCGGGCGACGCGCTCGTCCTCGAATCGACCGAGGCGACGCTCGCGCGCGGATCGGTCGTCAAGGACGGCGATTCGATCGAGGTCGCCGCGGGCGCCAGCGTCACCCTGCTCGGGCAGGACGGCGCCGCGATCCGGATCGACGGGCCGCACAGCGGCCCGATCGGGGCGCCGGCCTCGACGAGCGGCGAGGACCTGGTCGGCGGCCTCGCGATGCTGTTCGGCGAGGGCGGCACCGACTCGTCCTCGTTCGGGGCGATCCGCGGTCTTGGCGGCCCGTTGGAGGACTTGTGGGCCGTGGACCTCTCCTCGTCCGGCCACCGCTGCGTCGAACCTGGCGGAGCGATCGAGCTTCGCCGGGGCACGGCGGGTTCCGGGCGCCTGCGCTCGCTCGCCGGTGGCGCGGAAGCAACGCTCGTCTTCGCCGCGGACGACACCATCGTGCCATGGCCGGCAACCTTGGTTCTGGTCGATGGCGCCGACTATGGGTTCATACCGGACGGCTCGGGCAGCCTGGTCCACAGCGTCGTTCACGTCGTGCCTTCGACGTTGCCGACCACGGCGCACGTCGCCGGCTGGCTCGCCCGGCAAGGTTGCGGGCCCCAGGCGCTCGCTCTGCTCGACCGCCTGGCGGAGCCGAGCGGCTCGGATGCGCTTGCCCTGGACCTGTCGACGCCGCACGGGCCGAGCCCGGTATTCAAGGTCGGCGAGGCTTTGGAGATCTATCTGACGACGAGCCGCGACGCCTGGGTCCATTGCCTCTACGCCATGGCGGACGGCTCGGTCGTCGGGTTGTTCCCCAACGGCTTCACGGGTGGCCCGCGCCTGGCCGGGCACGTGACCCACAAGGTGCCGCGACCGGGGGACGGGCTCACCCTGGTCCTGTCGCCTCCAGCCGGCCACGAGACCATTCAATGCTTCGCCTGGGGCAACGATCCCGCGGCGCGCCTGCCCGCCGCCGTCGTCGGCGCGGACATCACGCGGCCGATCGATGCTCCGTTCGCCGATCTGGTGGCGGACGTGCGCGCGCGGGGCGCGCCCGAGGCCGAAGCGAGCCTCGAGTTCGAGATCCGCGAGTGAGGCTCAAAACTGGTGGGAGTCGAGATTGAACTGCTGGCGCGGCAGGAACTCGACGACGCGATAGCCGGGGCCGTCGGGCGCGAGCCGCGCCGCGGCCTTGAACTGCCCGGGCGTGCGCCCCATGGCCTCGACGTGGACCATGAAACCGACCATCGCGCCTTCGTCGTTGGCGCCTTCGAGCTTGATGTTCCACACCCGGCTGATCGTCGTGTTGCGCGATTGCTTGACCGGCTTGTTGGTGTTGTAGAAGTCCATGATCGCTTTGCCGAGGCGGCTCGCGTCGGCGACAACGGCTTTCCAGTCGGGGCCCGACGATGGAGCGGCCGCGACGGTCGATTCCGTGGTCGCCGCCGGCGCGGGCGCGGGTTCCGTGCCGGCTCCGAGCTCGGCCTCGATGGCCAGGGCCAGGTTGGCGGAGCGGGTCGCTTCCTCGCCGGCGGGCAGCAGCGCCGCCGCCTGGCGATAATGGTCGAGCGCCTGGGCGAGGTCGCCGAGCTTGTAGCGGCACTCGGCGAGGTAGTAGTGCGCCAGGCCGTTGCCGGGCTCCGCCGCGAGGCCTTCCTCGAACAGCGCGATTGCGCCCTTGTAGAGCCCGCCCTTGTAGAGCTCGTAGCCCTGGGCGAACAGCGCCTGGGTGTCCTGCGCCGGGGCGGGCGTCGCGGCGACCAGGGCGGCGAGCCAGACACCCGCGATCAGGCGTGCGAGCCGACGAGCGGTGCCCGTCGTGGGCAGTGGGCGCAGCGCGGTCGATAGTTCAGGCATGGCGACCTCGAAGCCGTCGTTCAGGGCCATTGTGACCCACCTGCTCGGCCTAAGCGACCCCGATCGAACTCGGCTCGCCGGACAAGTGGAACACACACGGAACTAACGTCATGGCACGACGCTCGCATGAACGGACATGACGCGTTCCCGATGGATCGAACGCGCGATCGTTAACCCTTGGGGCCCTTCTTATGTCTCGCAACGCGACACGCGCTGGCTCACGCCGATCCAAGGGCCCGATGTCGGTGCCCAGTCCCGACCGCGTCATCGTGCGCAACGCCGAGACCGGTGCCGTGATCGCCGCCTTCGGCGCACGCGCATCGGCCGGGCACGGGGCGCGGGGAGTCACGGCCCGGGTCGTCGAGCACGAGATCGCGGTGCCCTCCGGCAGCGTCGTCGTGCTCGCCACCGGAAAGGCGCGCGACGGTGTCGCGCGGGCGGTCGCCGACACCCTGGCGATCCGTCCCGAGGTGATCGCCCAGCGCCTGTTCGCGTTGCCCGCCGTGGCGGCATGGGACCTCGACGGACAAAGCGCGCGCGCGGTCGCCGAGGCGGTCGAAATGGCGGGCGGCCGGGCCGTGATCGTCTAGGCGGTCGCGGCGAGGCGGCGGAAGCCGCCCTCGAGGTCGGCGATCAG
>JBBDQV010000150.1:0-23401 GCA_040905845.1 Alphaproteobacteria bacterium
TGACATTCCGCGCGCCGGCGGGACTCGCCCGGTTCGTCGCGGAGAAAGGCTCGGTCGCGCTCGACGGCGTGGCGCTGACCGTGACGGAGGTCGCGGGGGATCGCTTTGGCGTCAGCTTGATTCCGCATACCCTGCGCGTGACCACGCTCGGCGACCTCGCTGTCGGCGACGTCGTCAACCTCGAGATCGACCTGATCGCGCGCTATGTCGCGCGACTGCTGGCGCAACGCGGAACGGAGTGAGTTCGGGATGGCCAAGGGACCACGGGTCCTCGTGATCGAGGCGCGCTTCTACCCCGACATCGCCGATGGCCTGGCGGCGGGGGCGGGCGCCGTGCTCAAGGCCGCCGGCGCCGGATTCGATCGCGTCGAGGTGCCGGGCGCCCTCGAGCTGCCGGCGGCCGTCGCCATGGCGATCGAGGGCGGACGCTACGACGGGTACGTCGTGCTCGGCTGCGTCATCCGCGGCGAGACGAGCCATTACGATCTCGTGTGCAACGAGGCGGCGCGCGGGGTCAACGAGCTCGCGCTCAGGCACCAGGCGGCGATCGGGTTCGGCGTGCTGACTTGCGACAACGGCGAGCAGGCGCGCCGGCGCGCCGATCCCAAGGGCAAGAACAAGGGCGGCGAGGCGGCGCGCGCGTGCCTCGCCATGATCGAGCTGCGCGAATCGCTGGGCAAGGGCGGGGCGTGATGGCGGCGGCGACGCCCGCGAACAACGATCGTCGATCGCGGGCCACGGCCGCGCGGCTCGCGGCGGTCCAGGCGCTCTATCAGGTCGAGATGGGGGCGGCGGAGGTCGACGCGGTGCTCGCCGAAGCGGCCCGCGATGGCCCCCAGGCCGATTTGGACGAGACGCAAAGGCTCGACGCCGACCCGTTCGTCCTGGCCGAGATCGTGCGCGGCGCGGTCGACCGTCGCGCGGCGATCGGCGACGTGCTCGAGGCGGCGCTCGCGCCCAAATGGCGGCTCGACCGGCTCGATCTGATCCTGCGCGCGATCCTGCGCGCCGGCGCGTTCGAGCTGCTGGCCCGCTCCAAGGTACCGGCGCGCGTCGTCATCAACGAGTACGTCGACATCACCCACGCGTTCTTCGACAAGGCCGAGGCCGGCCTGGTCAACGCGGTGCTCGACCGCATCGCCAAGACCCTGCGCGCCGATGAGTTCGCCGGCAAGGAACCCGTGCACGACGCCTGACGTGGACGAATTCGCGGCCATCGCCGAGGTCTTCGCGCCGCTCGCGGCGGGCGAGCCGGGCGCGCTCGGGCTCACCGACGACGCGGCCGTGCTCGCGCTGCCCACCGATCGCAGGCTCGTGGTCACCAAGGACGTCATGGCGGCGGGCGTCCACTTCCTGGCGGACGACCCCGCCGACCTGGTCGCGCGCAAGCTGCTCCGGGTCAACGTCTCGGACCTGGCGGCGATGGGCGCGGAGCCGCTCTGGTACCTGCTGGGCCTGACGCTCTCGCGCCCGGTCGACATGGCGTGGCTGCGCCGCTTCGGCGCCGGCCTTGCCGAGGACCAGACGGCCCTCGGCATCGTCCTCGTCGGCGGCGACACCACCGCGCACGACGGTCCCCTCGTGCTGTCGCTGACGGCATTGGGCACGGTCGAGCCGGGTCGGGAGCTGCGCCGGAGCGGCGCGCGCGCGGGCGACCACGTCTGGGTCTCGGGCACGCTGGGCGACGGGGCGCTCGGTTTGCGCGCATTGCGTGGCGAGCTCGCCGACCTCGGCGAGGCCCATCGACGCTTCCTGGCGGGTCGTTACCACCTGCCGACACCGAGGGTGGCGCTCGGTCGCGGATTGCTGGGCCTCGCCCACGCGGCGATCGACGTCTCCGACGGCCTGCTCGCCGACCTCGGTCATGTCTGCGCGACGTCGGGGCTCGGCGCGACCGTGAACGTGGCTACGCTCCCGCTTTCGCCCGCCGCCCGCGCGGCCGTCGGGCGCCGTCCCGACCTTCTGGCCGACGTCCTTGCCGGCGGCGACGATTACGAGCTGATGTTCACCGCCGCGCCCGAGAGCGAGGCGCGCGTCACGGCGCTTGGCTCCTCGCTCGGGCTTCCACTGACCAGGATCGGGGCGATGAGCGCAGGCGGCGAGGTCCGCCTCGTCGACGCACGCGGCGACCGCGTCACCGCGCCGCCCCGGCCGGGCTGGATCCATTTTTAGGGATCTCCTCTCTGGAAACTTGCAGAGGCGGCTGCGGCAGCCAGCTGCAACGGTTGCCATGACGACGCCCTGCGTGTACGCAACGGGATCGATCGCCTGATGTTGTCGGGCACACGTGGAGGTAGCGATGCCGAAGCTGTTGTCGGCGCTGGAGGTGGCGCAGTTCAAGAGGAACGGCTTTCATTTTCCCCTTCGCGTGATGAGCGCCAGCGAGGCGCTCGGCTATCGCGCCAAGCTCGAGGACCACGAGCGCCGCGCCGGCGGGCCGATCCAGAGCAACATGCGCCACAAGGTGCACCTGCTCTTCACCTGGGCAAACGAGCTCGTCCACCATGCGACGATCCTCGACGCGGTCGAGGACCTGATCGGCCCCGATATCCTATGCTGGACGACCAGCTTCTTCATCAAGGAGGCGCGCGATCCGGCCTTCGTTTCCTGGCATCAGGACTCGACCTATTGGGGCCTGGACCCCTGCGACGTCGTGTCCGCGTGGGTAGCGTTCACGGATGCTCCACCCGCCTCCGGCCCGATGAAGTTCATTCCCGGCAGTCACTTGTGGGACCAAGTGGCGCACCGCGACACCTTCGCCGCGAACAACCTGCTGTCTCGCGGACAGGAGATCGCCGTCGCGGTCGACGAAAGCGAGGCCGTCATGGTCCCACTGGCGGCCGGCGAGATCTCGCTGCACCACATCCGCCTGGCGCACGGCTCGGAGCCCAACGCCTCGAATGACCGGCGCATCGGCCTGGCCATTCGCTACATCCCGCCCTACGTGCGTCAGCTCAAGATGCGGGATTCGGCGATGCTGGTGCGCGGCACCGACACGCTGGGCCACTACGATCCCGAGCCGGCGCCCAAGGCGGACCTGGACCAAGCCGCGCTCGCCGCGCACGCGGACGCGGTCGGTCGGCAGCTCAAGGCGCTCTACGAAGGGACCGACAAGCAGGTGTTCCGGGCCTAGCGCTCGCGCGACAGGTGGCCCTCGATCCTCGCCGCGGCGAAGGCCCTCGCGCCGAGCCGGACGAGACGCGGAGGCTCGACGAGCCGGCGCTACTCGCAGGGTCCCTTGCCGCGCGGGCGGCTTGGTGTGATCATGGGGGAATTCCGCCGGAATCCGCCAGATCCGAGATCGGTGTCGGCCGCCGCGCGAGATCGATCGGTGGCGATATCGGCCGTGCCCCGGGAGGTGTCTCATGACTATCCTTCTCGTTGTCCTCGCCATCGTCGCCGCTCTCGCGTTCATCCCAGGGTTGCTGAGCAGAGTTCTTCCGCTCGGCAACGTGGCTGACCTGATGCGAACCTTGTTGCGTGGCCTGACCGTGCTGCTCGCGGTCTACATCGTCGCCGCGACCTCGTACGTCATCATCGACTCCGACCAGGTCGGCCATTTGAAGCGCATCTATCTCGGCGGTCAAATGTCCGAAGGTCGCATTATCGCCACGTCCGGCGAGAACGGCCCGCAGAGCGAAATCCTCGCGCCGGGCTTCTTTTTCCAGCCGCTGCTCAACGTCACTCACGATGTCGAGTTGTTCGGCGTCGTCGAGATCCCCGAGGATCAGTTCGGGTACCTCTTGGCCAGCGATGGCGCGCCGCTGCGCCCCGGCCAGACCTACGCCGACGCCTTTCCGCCCGACCGGTACTCCAACATGCTGGGCGCGAAATACTTCATCGAGAACGGCGGCCAGAAGGGACCACAGATCACCGTCCTGCCGCCGGGTCGGTACCGGTTGAACCGCTATCTATGGGAGGTGAAGTCCGGCAAGGTGACGGAGATTCCGAAGGGTTTCGTCGGCGTCGTCAAGGCGAACGCGATGTCGCGCGTGGACTTCGGCAATCTGACGGCCGATGTTCCGACCAGCTGCGCGCCGACCCGCGCGACCGACAACGAGGGCGGCGCGCTGAGCGTGCCGCTCGTTCCGGTCGGTTGCATCGGCGTATGGGACCAGCCGCTGCTGCCGGGCAAGTATTACATCCACCAGGGCGCCTACGATGTCGCCATCGTCGAAACCCGGGTGCAGGCCTGGGAATATCAGGGCGGATTTACCCAGCGGACGGTGGACTTGACGGTCGATGGCGAGGGCAACATCCAGCAGAGCGAGCGGAAGAAGGACGTCGCCGTCCCCGATCACGCCGCCGATTCCGCGATCGCCATCAAGATCGAGGGCTACACGATCTACCAGCAGGCGCGCGCCTTGGTTCAGGTCGAACCAGACAATGCACCGTTCGTCGTGGCGTCGGTGGGTACCTTGGAGAACGTCGAGGATCGCATCATGACCCCGGCCATTCAGTCGCTGATCCGCGACATCGCCGGCCAGTTCATCTCCGTCACCGAGCCCGTCGTCGACGGGGTGACGGGAAAATACAAGATCGATGCCGAGGGTAGCGTGGTCACCCGCCAGGTGTACCGGCCGATCCAGCCGCTCGATCTGATCGAGCATCGCGACGTGCTGCAGAACATGGTCGAAGGCACGATCCGCATCGAGGGTCGCAAGGCCGGTATCGAGATCAAGGAGGTCCGCTTCCTCGAGCCCGACCTGCCGCCGGAGATCCTCATTCCGAGCAAGCGGCAACAGCTCGCGGCGCAGCTCGTCAAGACCCTGCAGGAGGAGAAGAAGGCGCAGTTCGAGCGCATCGCCAAGGAACAGGCGAGTGCCACCGCGAATCAGCAGCCGGAACTGGTGAAGGCACAGATCGACGTCCAGCGCGCGGCGCTCTATCTCCAGGAACGCAAGAGCCGCGGCGACGCGGACCGACAGTACCTCGAGGCCCTTGCCCAAGGCCAAAAGGCGCAGGCGCTGGTCCTGGGCGAGGATCGAGTCATGATGCTGACGCTCGCGGAGAAGATCCTGGATGCCCTGAAGGAGAAGCCAGAGCTCGTCAGCATGATCGGCAAACTGGTGCCCAATACCGTGGTCACGGGCGACGGCGGCGGCGGCCTGGCCGGCGCCGCCGCGGTGCTCCAGGGACTCCTGCCCAGTCGGCGCCAGGGCGCGGGGACCGAACCCTGATCGGCGCCCACGGCGGCGGCTGGCGTCATTTCTGAGCCGGGGTAGCCGATGTATCTGCCGCACCACTTCCGCGAGGATCGGCTGGAAGCCCAGCACGACTTCATCCGCGCCCGGCCGCTCGGCACGCTCGTCACCAACGGGCCCCGGGGCCTTGATGCGAGCCTGGTTCCGTTCATCGTGGACGCGGCGGCGTCCCCGCTCGGCACGCTCCGCGCCCACCTCGCCCGCGCCAATCCCCACTGGCGGATCGTCGAGGGCGCGGCCGAGGTGCTGGTCCTGTTCCAGGATGCGGGAACCTACGTTTCGCCGAGCTGGTACGCGACGAAGCGCGCGACCGGCAAGGTCGTGCCGACGTGGAACTACGTCGTCGTCCAGGCGTGGGGGCGGCCGCGGGTGATCGGCGATGCCGGATGGTTGCGCACCTTGGTCGGAGCTCTGACGGAGCGTCACGAGGCCGGGCGCCCCGATGCTTGGTCCGTGAACGACGCGCCGCCATCCTTCATCGAGGCCCAGCTCAAGGCGATCATCGGCATCGAGATCGCCGTGACGCGCATCGAGGGAAAATGGAAGGTCAGCCAGAACCGGCCGGAAGCGGACAGGGCCGGCGTCATCCAGGCCCTCGAGGCCCAGGGCGACGACGCTTCCCGTGCCATGGCCCGGTGGGTGCGAGAGCGCGGCGGCGACGACCCGACCCCTTCTAGATGAAGCTCGTCGCGCGGTTGAGCCAGCCGACGACGAAAACGGCCTGGCTCGGATCGCGTTGAACGATCCTGCCGATCGCCACGATGCGCCGGCGCACGAAGGCCCGGCGCAACTCGTCCGGGTCGGGATGTCCGTTCACCTTGGCAAGGGTCCGGTCGCCGATAACGCCGTCGACGGCGGCGCTGGCGATTTCCTGCAAGCGCCGTGACGCCCAACTTGTCCCGTGCAGGACCCCGGCATCGACGACGACCCGGCGCAGGTCCGGGTCGGCGATGCGGTCGAACTTCGGATCCTCGATGTAGCGACGGCGGTAAATCCGGCGCGCCTCATCCCTGGTCAGGGCCTCGATGTCGGCCGCCGTGACCGGCGCGCCGCGCCAATCACTCAGAGTGGCGAGCGTGATGCCATGGTTGGTGGGTCCGCCCCTGTCGGCGGGGTGGTCGACGTAGCCGCCTTCGTTGACCAGGATCGACTCGATGAGGTCGCTACAGTCCATGTGCGCATGATACACTCCGCCCGGCGGACGGTTCATCCTCGGCCACGCGTCGCGAGCGGCCGTGTTGCGTCGGCGGAGCAACTTTGGCATGTTCCGCCGACGTTTCGTTCGGCTGCCTCCGCGAGCGGGTGCGGACCGGACTCTAACCGCCCGTCATCAAAGGATTCCCCATGTCCGGCGCCCATTGGTTCACGATCGTCTGCGGCTTCGTCGCGCTCGGCTACGGGGCGTATGCGACCCGCTCGGTGCTGGCCGCGCCGGCGGGCACGGCTCGCATGCAGGAGATCGCGGCGGCGATCCAGGAGGGCGCCAAGGCCTACCTCAACCGGCAGTACCTGACGATCGCCATGGTCGGCGTCGTCGTCGGCGTGGTGCTAGGCATCCTGCTCGGGGAACACGTCGCGATCGGCTACTTCCTGGGCGCGGTGCTGTCGGGCGCCACGGGCTACATCGGCATGAACGTCT
Organism: Alphaproteobacteria bacterium; assembly: GCA_040905845.1. Taxonomy (GTDB): domain Bacteria; phylum Pseudomonadota; class Alphaproteobacteria; order SP197; family SP197; genus VGDP01. The sequence continues at coordinate 6,844 of JBBDQV010000150.1, forward strand.
CGGTGCGCGCCAACGTGCGCACCGCCGAGGCGGCGCGCCAAGGCCTCGCGCACGCGCTCGAGCTCGCATTCCGCTCGGGCGCGATCACGGGCATGTTGGTGGTCGGCCTGGGCCTGCTCGGGGTCGCCGGGTACTACGGCGTGCTGCTCGCCTGGAAGGATGCGGCGACCGAGGAAGGCCTGCGCGCCATCCTCGAGGCGCTCGTCGGCCTGAGCTTCGGCGCGTCGCTCATCTCGATCTTCGCCCGACTCGGCGGCGGCATCTACACGAAGGCCGCCGACGTCGGTGCCGACCTCGTCGGCAAGATCGAGGCGGGCATCCCCGAGGACGACCCGCGCAACCCGGCGGTGATCGCCGACAACGTCGGCGACAACGTGGGCGATTGCGCCGGCATGGCGGCCGATCTGTTCGAGACCTACGCCGTCACCATGGTCGCGACCATGCTGCTCGCGGGCATCTTCTTCACCGGCGAGACGCGCGCCGAGATGATGCACTATCCGCTGGTGATCGGCGCCGTGTGCATCCTGGGCTCGGTGGTCGGCACGTTCTTCGTCCGGCTCGGCGCCGACAACAACATCATGAAGGCGCTCTACAAGGGGTTCATCGTCTCGGCCGTGATCTCGGCCGGGCTCATCGCGGTGGTGACCTGGCGTATGGTCGGGTTCACGACCGAACTCACGGCCGGCGCCTCGACGTTCCAGGGCCGCCATCTGCTCTATTGCGCCTTCTACGGCCTCGCCGTGACGGGCCTGCTGATCTGGATCACCGAATACTACACCTCGACCGCGTACCGGCCCGTGCGGAGCATCGCCCAGGCCTCGACGACGGGCCACGCGACCAACATCATCCAGGGTCTCGCGGTCTCGATGGAGGCGACGGCGCTGCCGGTCATCGTCATCTGCGCCGGCATCGTCGCGTCGCACCTGACCGCCGGGCTGTTCGGCATCGCGGTGGCGGCGACGGCGATGCTCGCGCTCGCCGGCGTGGTGGTGGCGCTCGACGCCTACGGGCCGGTCACCGACAACGCCGGCGGCATCGCCGAGATGGCCGATCTGCCGGCCGAGGTGCGCAAGACGACCGACGCGCTCGATGCGGTCGGCAACACCACCAAGGCGGTGACCAAGGGCTACGCCATCGGCTCGGCGGGCCTCGCGGCGCTGGTTCTGTTCGCGGCCTACACCGAGGACCTCAAGCACTTCTTCGCCGAGCTCAACGTCTCGTTCGCCCTGTCGGACCCCTACGTCGTCATCGGGCTGTTCGTCGGCGGCCTGCTGCCTTACCTGTTCGGCGCCATGGGCATGATGGCGGTCGGGCGCGCGGGCGGCGCGGTCGTCATCGAGGTGCGCCGGCAGTTCCGCGAGATCAAGGGGATCATGGAGGGCACGGCCAAGCCCGAGTACGGCAAGGCCGTCGACCTGCTGACCCGCGCCGCGATCAAGGAGATGATCGTGCCTTCGATGCTGCCGGTGCTGGCGCCGATCGTGCTCTACGTCGTGATCTGGGCGATCGGCGGCCAGGCGGCGGCGTTCTCGGCGCTGGGCGCCACGCTGCTCGGCACGATCGTGACCGGGTTGTTCGTCGCCATTTCGATGACCTCGGGGGGCGGCGCGTGGGACAACGCCAAGAAGTACATCGAGGACGGCCATCTCGGCGGCAAGGGCTCGGACGCGCACAAGGCCGCGGTGACCGGCGACACGGTCGGCGATCCCTACAAGGACACGGCGGGGCCGGCGATCAACCCAATGATCAAGATCATCAACATCGTCGCGCTGCTGTTGCTCGCGGTCCTGGCCTGACCGGGACCGGCCGCCGGCGTGCGCGGCCGCGGGCTATTGGCCGGTTCCCCCGGCTTCCTTGGTGAAGCGGCCGACGTTGCCGAGCAGCTGCTGCAACAGCCCGAGCCGTTTGCCGTGGGTCGGAGTCTCGCGCTCGACGAGGGTCAGGTCCCAGCGGTCGTCCATGCCGTAATGGTTGACGGCCGAAACGACGCCCGAACCGTCGAACACGATCGCGACGACCTTCTGCTCCTTGAGCTCGGGGTCGAAGAACGCGGTCGATTCGGTGACGGCTTGGATGTAGTACCAGGTCTCGTCGCCGAAGGTGTTGACGCTCGACGGGCTGCCCAGGGACGCGAGCACGTCGTCGCGCGTGGTGGTGCCGGCCTCGAACCCGGACACCGCCGCCTCGTCGATGACGTGGCCGCGCGTGCGCACGGTCGGCGCGCACGCCGACGCCGCGACGACGACGGCCAACGCGAGGACGACAGTATGTCCGAGACGAGCCGGCACGATCGAGACCCCGGTCCCATGGGACGCTGTTGCGATTGGGCGAGAGTCTGGACCGGGCCAGGGGCGCGGGTCAACGCATGGCTTCGCTGATCGGCAGGCTGCGGGCGCGTCGCGAGCGCGCGCATCGGCTCTACACCGCCCTGGTCCAGCAGGCCAGATCGCCGGCGTTCTATCGCGACCTGGGCGTGCCCGACACGTTGGATGGGCGGTTCGACCTGATCGTGCTCCACGCGTTCCTGGTGGTGCGTCGGCTGCGCGGAATCGCAGGGGAGGGGAGCCCGCTCGGCCAGGCGGTGTTCGATGTCATGATGGCCGACATGGACCAAGGCCTGCGCGCGCTCGGCGTCGGCGACCTCGGCGTCGGGCGCAGGATCAAGGCGATGAGCCAGGCCTTCATGGGCCGTTGCGCGGCGTATGATGAGGCGTGCCGGTCCGGGACCGAAAGTCTCGCGCTCGCGCTCGAACGGAACCTCTACCGTTCGGGCAGCGCGGCGCCGTCCCGGGCGGCCAGGGTGGTGGCGCGCTATGTGGACGAGTCGGGCGCGCGGCTGGCGAGCCTCGCGGACGAGGACGTGGTCGAAGCGCGGCTCCGCTTCGCGGGGACCGGCGCCGACCTTGGCGATGTCGGAATGTCGACGTGACGGTGGGCGGTCGCGCGCCGTGACGACGGCCCTGGACATCGGTCGGCGCCGCGGCGCGCCTAACGCGCGCCGTGGCCTGCGCGGAGCGGCCACGCTGCTGGCCATCCTGCTCGCGCTGCCTGTCGTCGTCGTCGTGGCGCACGTGCTCGCGCCCTGGGGCCCGACGTGGGGCCACCTGATCGACACGACCCTGTCGACGACCGTTCTCAACACGCTCTGGCTGATGGTCGGCGTCGGCGTCGGGGTCGTCATTGTCGGGACCGGAACGGCGTGGCTCGTCACGGTGTGCGGCTTTCCGGGGCGAGCCCTGTTCGAATGGGCGCTGATGCTGCCGCTGGCGGTGCCGGCGTACGTCATCGCCTACACCTATACCGACCTGCTGCAGTTCGCCGGGCCGGTGCAGGGCGCGCTGCGCGCCATGACCGGGTGGGAGCACCGGGATTACTGGTTCCCTCCGGTCCGCTCGCTCGGTGGCGCCATCGCCATGTTCGTTCTCGTCCTCTACCCCTATGTCTATCTGATCGCCCGCGCGAGCTTCCTTCAGCAGTCGGTGTGCGTCCTCGACGCGAGCCGCATGCTCGGGCTCGGCCCCTGGCGGGGGTTCGTCAGGGTGGCCCTGCCGCTCGCCCGCCCGGCCATCGCCGCCGGCACGGCGCTCGCCCTGATGGAAACCGTCTCGGATTTCGGCACGGTCTCGTATTTCGGTGTCCAGACCTTCACCACCGGCATCTACAAGACGTGGTTCTCGCTCGGCGATCGGACCACGGCCTGCCAGCTCGCCGCGCTGCTGCTCCTGGTGGTGCTCGCGATCCTCGGCCTCGAGCGCGCGAGCCGCGGCCGCAGGCAGTTCGACCATGCCACGAGGCTCTACCGGCCGCTCAGGCCCCACAGGCTCGCGGGATGGCGGGCCGCGGGTGCGTGGCTCGCCTGCGCCCTGCCGGTCGGGCTAGGCTTCATCCTGCCCGCCGCCGTGTTGCTGCGCATGGCGCTGCTGGACGGTGACGCGGAGTTCGGGCTTCGGTTCATCCGTCTCGCCGCCAATAGCTTCATTCTGGCGGGCACGGCCGCGCTGCTCGCGGTCGGCGCGGCGCTGGTGTTGGCCCTGGCGGGGCGCGTGCGCGCGGGGCGCGTGGCAACGGCCGCGAGCAAGGTGGCCGGCCTCGGCTACGCGGTGCCGGGATCGGTCATCGCGGTCGGGCTCCTGGTGCCTCTGGCGGCGTTCGACAACGCTCTGGACGGCTGGACGCGCGCGACGCTGGGCGTCTCGATCGGGCTGCTGCTGACGGGGAGCATCGCCGCGCTCGTGTTCGCCTACGTCGTGCGCTTTCTCGCGGTCGCGCTGCACGCCATCGACGCGGGGTTCACCCGGGTCAGCCCGTCGATGGACGGGGCCGGGCGCTCGCTCGGCGCGGGGCCGTGGGGGGTGCTGGCGCGCATCCATCTGCCGTTGATCAGGGGCAGCGCGCTCGGCGCCGCGCTGCTGGTCTTCGTCGACGTGCTCAAGGAGCTGCCGGCGACCCTGATCATGCGCCCGTTCAACTTCGACACGCTGGCGGTGCGGGCGCACAACCTCGCCGCCGACGAGCGGCTGTCCGAGGCTTCGACCGCGGCGCTGACCATCGTCGTCGTCGGCCTGGCGCCCTTGCTGGCGCTGTCGCGCGCGATCGCCCGGTCACGCCCTGGCCGGGCACCCGCGCACCCTTGATCGGTCGCTCAGGGCCAGCCGACGCGGTCGAAGATCTTCTGGGCGGCGGGCTGGTGCTCGCCGATCGCGGCGATGTCGATGGCGTCGGCCTTGAACGCGCCGAGCGAGGCCAGCGCCGGGTTGTCGAGCAAACCGGGCACGACCGGGTATTCGTTGTTGCCGTTCGCGAAATAGCGTTGGGCTTCGTCGCTCGCCAGGTATTCCAGGAACTTCACGGCCGCCTCGGGGTGGGGCGCGGTCTTGACCATGCCGGCGCCCGAAATGTTGACGTGGGTGCCCGTCGTCGCCTGGTTCGGCCAGATCAGTCCGACCTTGTCGGCGATGGCGCGCTCGGCGGGATCGTCCGAGGCGAGCAGGCGCACGTAGTAGTACGTGTTGGCGACGGCCAGGCCGCATTCGCCGGCCGCGACCGCCTTGATCTGGTCGGTATCACCGCCTTGAGGCTCGCGCGCGAAGTTGGCGACGACGCCCGCGGCCCAGGCCTCGGCGGCCTCCGGCCCGTCGTGGGCGATGATCGAGCCGAGAAGTGCGAGGTTGTACACGTTGGTGCTCGACCGGATGCAGACCTCGCCCTTCCAGCGCGCATCGGCCAGGTCGGCGTAGTCGTCGATCAGGCTGGGGTCGACGCGATCCTTGGCGTAGAGGATGACGCGCGCGCGGGTCGCGAAGCCGAACCAATGGCCCTCGGGATGGCGCAGGTTGGCGGGGATCCGCTCGTTCAGGACCGCCGAATCGACCGCGGCGAGGATGCCTTTCTGGTCGGCGCGCCAAAGCCGCCCGACATCGACGGTGATGAACACGTCGGCGGGGCTGTTGGCGCCTTCGCTGACGATGCGTTCGAGAAGGGGATCCTCTTTGTCTTCTATGCGATTGACGGCGATTCCTGTGAGCTCGGTGAAACGCGCGTAAAGCGCCTCGTCGGTCTGATAGTGACGTGCCGAGTAGAGGTTGACCTCGTCGGCCTGAACGGCCGAGCAGGCGTATATCCCGATCTGGGACAGGACGGCGAGGAAGCGAAATCGACGCACGGGTGTCTCCTTTGAATGCGAGTGAGTTGCAATCGCGTTTCTATGGGGTGTCCAGCTTGGTGTCAAGCCGGCACGATCCCAATCACGGGCCAATCCTGGCACATAGGCTCGGAGAGGGGCCTTGACCCCGGTCAAGGCGAACTTCAGGCCGGTTCGTCCTCGGCGATCAGGTCCGCATAGGTCTCGCGCCGGCGCAACGTCGAGACCGCGCCTTCGGGGCTCAGCATGACGACCTCCGGTCGTGGCCGGCCGTTGTTGGCCGACATGGTCTCGACGCTGTAGGCGCCGACATCGCGGAACGCGACAAGGTCGCCGGGTGTGGTCGCGCGCGGCAGCTCGCGGTACGCGGGCAGGCGAACAAGGGTGCGGCGCAAGAGTCCTTGGTGGGTGCGGTGGGTGCGCAGCGCCGGCTCCGAGGCCAGCAGGCTCGCGACTAGTCCTTCGCCGTCGACGTCGTGGAACGCGTCGCCGCTGTCGCACAGCGGGCCGGCGAGCCTGAACCGGCCGACCTCACGGTCCTCCGCCCGGTTGGCCGTCAGGGCATGGAAATACCATTTGTAGCTGAACGACTCGATGATGACGTTGTAGCCGGCGTCGAGCGTGAGCCACGGCACTTCGCCGCGCCGCTTGTGGTTCTCGACGCGGGCGAGCAGAACCGCGGCGTCGCCGACCACGGCGCGGCCCGGTTCGACGACGAGCTCGAGGTCGGGACGAGCCGCGAGCGCCTTGGCGAGCGTCGCCGCGATCACCGAAACTCCGAGGTTCGGCGCCAGGTACGACGCCGTGTTGGGGCTCTTGACGTAGTTGAGCGGATAGCCGCCACCGAGGTTGACGTGGTCGAGCGGGCGTTTCAGCCGCGCCTCGGCCTGCGCGACGAGCGCCAGGGCGAAGCGCGCGACTTCGGCGTAGACGCCGGCATCGGTGACCTGGGAGCCGACATGGACGTGGAGCCCGGCGAGGCGCAGGCGATCGGTGCCGCGGCGGAAAAGTGCCAGCGCCTCGGGCAGTTCCGAGGCGAGGAGCCCGAACTTGCCGGTCTCGGCGCCGGTGTCGTTGCCGGGCATCGTTCCGCCCGCGAGGCCTGGGGCGAACCTCAACGCGACGTTGGCGGTGAGGCCATGGGCATCGGCCACGGCGGCGAGGCGGGTCAGCTCGAACAGCGAATCGACGTTGATCGCCTTGATCGGCGGCGCCATGGCCTGGGCGAACTCCGCTTCGGTCTTGGCGACGCCGTTGAAGACGATGCGGTCGTCGGGGACGCCAGTTTGGCGCGCCTTGGCGAGCTCGCCGCCGGAATTGACCTCGACCCCGAGGCCTTCGTCGCGCACCAGGCGCAAGACCTCGAGGTGGGCGAACGCCTTGGCCGCGTAACACACCATGGTGCGCGCGCCGGCGGCCGAGAAGGCCTCGCGGATCGCGCGCGCGTTGCGCCGAATCCGGGCCTCGGAATAGACCACGAGCGGCGTGCCCCGCGCCTCGGCCAGGGCGACCAGATCGACTCCGCCCATGTGGAGCCGCCCGTCGCGTGCGTCGAGGTAGCCGGGGACTTGCCACGGCTCGAGGCTGTAGGCGTCGATCATCGTCGGTCTGGTTACGGAACCCGCAGGGCCCGCTACACTACCCGACACGGCACCAGGGAGAGGAATAGATCGCCATGGCACGCATCGTCACCGTGGGCGCGGCCCAGCTCGGGCCGATCGCGCGCAGCGAGCCGCGCGCCGCCGTCATCCGCCGGCTGCTCGAGCTGATGCGCCAGGCGCATGAGGCGCGCTGCGACGTCGTGGTCTACCCCGAGCTCGCGCTGACGACGTTCTTCCCGCGCTGGGTGCTCGACGACGAGGCCGAGATCGACAGATTCTACGAACGCACGATGCCCAACGACGCGACGCGGCCGCTGTTCGACGAGGCGGCGCGTCTCGGCATCGCGTTCCATCTCGGCTACGCGGAGCTGGTGGAGGAGGGCAATCGCAAGCGCCGGTTCAACACCGCGATCCTGGTCGACAAGGCCGGCCAGATAGTCGGCAAGTACCGCAAGATCCACCTGCCCGGCACGGCGGAGCCGCGGCCGGGTCGGTTCGGGCATCACCTGGAGAAGCGGTATTTCGAGGTCGGCGACCTCGGGTTCCGCGTGTTCGAGGCGCTCGGCGGGCGCGTCGGGATGTGCATCTGCAACGACCGACGGTGGCCCGAGACCTATCGGGTCATGGGGCTGCAGGGCGTCGAGCTGGTCCTGCTCGGCTACAACTCGCCCGTCGGGCTCGGCGACAGCTACGACCTCGACGCGCTCGAGCTGTTCCACAACCACCTAGTCATGCAATCGGGCGCCTACCAGAACGCGACCTGGGTCGTCGGCGTCGCCAAGTGCGGCCGCGAGGAGGGCTTCGACATGATCGGCCAAAGCGCGATCATCGCGCCTTCGGGCGAGATCGTCGCCATGTGCCACACGCTGGAGGACGAGTTGGTCGTGGCGCGCTGCGACCTCGACTTCGCCAAGCGCTACCAGGCCGACATCTTCGACTTCGCCGCCCATCGCCGGCCCGAGCACTACCGCCTGATCGTCGAGCGCGCCGGGCCGGGCGAGCCGATCGGCTGATGTGGGACTTGGCGCCGCGGCGTTGGCGGACGCTGGCACGACGTATATTGTGCGAAACGAAGCGCCATGATTCTTTCTGTGTCGAGCGCTCCAATTGATCGAAGGGGCAACGTGGCAACGGTTGACGGCGTGATCGCGGCGCTTAGGGCCGCCGCACCGGACATCAAGCGGCGTTGGCCCATTCGCGCGCTCGGCGTCTTCGGCTCCTTCGCGCGGGGCGAGGCGGGACCCACGAGCGACGTCGACGTGCTCGTCGAGTTCGAAAGGCCCGTGGGGCTCTCTTCGTTCCTGGCGTTGGAGCAGGCGTTGTCGGCCGCCGCCGGGCGACGGATCGACCTGGTGTCGCGCCCGGCCTTGAAACCGTACATGGGGCGGCGCGTGCTCGCCGAGCTCGTTCCTCTGTGACGGCGCCGAGGGATTATCGCGACTTTCTCGCCGACATGGTCATTGCCTCCCGCGCGATCATCGACTTTGCCGGCGACCTTACGCTTGACGCCTATCTCGCGGACCGGAAGACCTGTTTTGCCGTGATGCGCGGGTTCGAGATGCTCGGCGAGGCGGTGCGCCATGTTCCCCCGGAGATCAAGGAAGCCAATCTGGAAATTCCGTGGGGCGTCATGGCCGCCGTCCGCAATCGAATCGTTCACGGCTACTTCGGCGTTGACGATACGATCCTTTATGTGACAGCGCAGGACGAACTGCGCGCCTTGCTGCCGCGATTGGAAAGGTTGGCACGGGACCAGGGCGTGGACGTTTGATGGAATCTCGCAATGGACGCCGCATCCGACTTCGCCACCCATCGCCGGCCCGAGCACTTTCGCCTGATCGTCGAGCGCACGGGGCCGGGCGAGCCGATCGACTAGGGCGCGCGCAACGGGACCGCGAGGTAGACCCCGAACTCCTTGACGAAATCGACGCTGACGCGGGCGTGGACGCGGCCTTGCTTGTCGTCGAACGCGGCCTCGGCGGCGAGCGGGAAGACCGCCTCGTGCCACACGTTCGGGTGGATGTAGAGCCCTTGGGTGCCGTCGAACCAGAAGGCGACGAAGCTCTCGGGCCGCACGTCGTCGCCCGGCAGCGCGAGGGGCACGACGAACGGCACGCGCGCCTTGGGGAAGAAGAGCTGGCCGCCGTCGGGGTGATAGTTCGCGTGCCAGATGAGCACGCGCGAGCGGTCGGGGTTGGCGGCGGTCTCCGAGGCCTCGCTTGGGTCGCGGCTCCAGCCGAGCTGGTAACTGTCGTCGACCGCCTCGTTGCGGCCGTACAGCACTTCGCCCTGCCACCAGAACGAGAACGTGCCTTCGGTGACGCCGCCCTGGTCGCCGGTGTCCGGATCGACCGGGCGCCGGCCCTGGGCCGGCCAGCGCACGATCTCGATGGGCTCGTGCGCGAAGTCGGAGACGAGCCGGCCGTAGCCTTCGAGGCTTCGCGCCGTCCCGCGCACCAAAGGAACCTCGTGGACCGCGCGCGGCTGAGCCAACTGCGACGCCGCCATGGTTCTCATGATCCGAGCTCCCCGTTTGACGGTGCATTCGTGGCACGGCTCGGTATCGCGATCAACCGCGCCGGCGCGCCATCAGCCAAAGCGTGGCCAACAGCGTGAGCCCGATCAGCGGCAGCACGCCGAGGTTGACCGCGAGCCAGCCGAACCGGTCGTGCAACGCGCCCGACGAAAGCGACGCCAACGCCACCGTGCCGAAGATCATGAAGTCGTTGAACCCCTGAACCTTGGCGCGCTCCTCGGGGCGATACGCCTCGGTCAGCAGGGTGGTGCCGCCGACGAACAGGAAGTTCCAACCGACGCCAAGCAACGCCAGGCCGGCCAGGAAGTTCCAGAACCCGAGGCCGACGAGATCGACGACGACGGCGCCGAGGAGGAGCAGCGAGCCGACGAGCAGGGTGTTGAGGACGCCGAAGCGCCGGATCAGGTTCCCCGTTACGAACGATGGGGCGAACATCGCGAGCACATGGGCCTCGATGACGATGGTCCAGGCGGTGACCGCGTGATCGTGGTGCGTCATGGCGAGCGGGGTCGCGGTCATCAGGAACGACATGACCCCGTAGCCGATCATGCCCGCGAGCAGGGCGACGATCGCGGCCGGCCGGCGGACGATGGCGGCGAGCGAGCGACCCGCCGCCGCGGCGACGGCCGCGATCCCCGGCCGCGCCAGCCGGCCGAAGCCCAGAACGGGAAAGATCAAGGCATAAAGTGCGATGATCCCGAGATAGCAGCCGGCGAACGATTCGCCGGGGATCGAATCGACGGTCCAGCGCGCGAGCGTCGGGCCGACCACTCCGGCGGCGACGCCGCCCGCGACGACCAACGAGATCGCGCGGCTGCGGAACGATTCGTCCGCCAGATCGGCCGCGGCGAAGCGGTAGAACACGGCGAAGCCGTGAGCCGAGCCGATCAACACGTTGGCGAGGCACAAGAGCCAGAAGTCGACGAGCAGGATCGACACGAACCCAATCGCGCCGCCGGCCATGCCGATCGCGGCGCCCAGCGCGAAGCCAAAGCGCCGCCCGCGCACCCGCATCAGGGCCGAGGCCGGCATCGTCGTCAGCATGGTCGCGACGGCCTGGAAGCCGATCGGCACCGTCGCCCACGACTTGTCCGTTGCCAGCGCCTCGCCATTGAGCGCGGTCACCGTGATCGTGATGGTCATCGCGCTCATCGCCAGCGCCTGGCAGAGCGCCAGGACCGTCACGTTGCGGCGGGCGAGGGGATCGACCATGACGGGAAGGATGAACGACGGGAGCGACGCAAGTTGGCCTGGCCCTTGGCGTCGGGGCAAGTGCGATCTGGGATGGTCCGACGAAGCGTCATGGCCTAGCATGATCGCGGACCGGCCGCTCGACCGGTGACGGCAAGAACACACCAAGGGAGATCATGGTCATGGACACCAGACATCTACGGAGCGCGCTCGCCTCGGGCGCGATCACGCGGCGCGACGCGGCGAAGGCCATGGCGGCGGCCGGCGTCGGCGTGGCGACGTTCGCCCACGGCACGCGCCGAGCCAACGCCGCCGGCGAGATCCTGCATTTCGGCTGGAGCGGCTACGACGACCCCGGCTTAATGGCGAGCTATATCGAGAAGTACGGCGGGGCGCCCGAGTTCAGCTTCTGGGGCACCGAGGACGAGGCGTTCCAGAAGATCAAGACCGGCGGCTTCAAGCCCGATACCAGCGCGCCGTGCACGTACGAGGTCAGGAAGTGGTACGACGGCGGGATCGTCAAGGAGCTCGACGAATCGCGCCTCGTCAACGTCGCCGACCTGTTCGACAGCCTCAAGACCATCGAGGGCTCGGTCGTCGACGGCAAGCGCATCTACCACCCCATGGACTGGGGCAACTCGACGGTCATCTACCGCACCGACCTGGTCGATCCCGAGTACAACGAGCAGAACTCGTGGGCGGTCATGTACGACGAGCGCTACAAGGGACGCCTCGCGTTCTATGACTCGGCGGGCGCCGTGGTCGAGATCGCGGCCCTGATGGCGGGCTTCTCGCGCGAGGAAATCTTCAGTCTGAGCGAGGAGCAGCTCGCCCAGGTGCGCCCCATCATCCAGAAGCAGCGCGACATCCTGCGCTTCTACTGGAACGACGTGACGGAGATCGACCAGGCGCTGGCCGCGGGCGAGATCGTCGCGGCATACGGCTGGAACGAATCTTACGTGCGGCTCAAGAAGGAAGGCGTGCCGGTCGGTCTGATGGTGCCGAAGGAGGGCATCTTCACGTGGTGCTGTGGGCTGTTGATGCACCCATGGGTCCAGAACGAGGACGCGGCTTACGACCTGATCAACGCATACACTTCGCCGGAGACCGGCGCGTACGAGATCGCGAACTGGGGCTACGGCCACGCGAACAAGAAGGCATTCGAGTTGGTCGATCCCGCCAAGCTCGAGGAGCTCGGCTTCACGACGCCCGAGGCCCTGCTCAATGCGGGCATCTTCTTCAAGGCGCTCGATCCGGCGATCGAGGAGAGCTACATCCGGCTGTTCGAGGAAGTGAAGGCCGGGGCATAAACGCCGCGAATTCCTGACGATTGTAGGGGCGGGTCTTAGACCCGCCCCTACGGATCGAGACGACGCTAAACGATCTCGATGTCGCTGGCCGCGATCGCGGTGCCTTCGGCGACCGTCGCGATGACGGTGTAGCCGGCTACGGCGCTGTCGGCATCGTAGTAGAGCGTATTGTCGATACCCGAGAACACGAAGCCCGGCGTTCCGCCGGCGAGGCCTGAGTTCGTGCCGTCAAAGGCATCGACGATCGACGCGAAGTTCGCCGGGTCGAGCGCGCCGACCGGCAAGCCGAAGGCGGCCGAGGCGAAGGTGAACACGTCGTTGCCGTCGCCGAAGTCGGTGATGGTATCGCCGACGACGAACTCCACGTCCTTCGTCACGTTGGCCAAGACCAGGCCGCCGTCGGTCGTCGCGTTGTAGGCGAAGGTATCGGCGCTGCCTCCACCGGTCATGTTGTCCGCGCCCGAGCCTCCGGTCAGGTGGTCCCTGGCGTCGCTGCCGTTGAGGACGTCGTCGCCGTCGCCGCCGTCGAGCGAGTTCGAGAAATCTTCGGCGCCGTCATCGCCGTCTTCGTCCTCATCCTCGTCCTCGTCTTCATCTTCGTCATTTTCGTCGTCGGCTTCGTCGGCACCGGCGTTGAGCGTGTCGTTGCCCGCGCCGCCGACAAGGACGTCGTCGCCCAAACCGCCGTCGAGCACGTCGTCGCCCTCGCCGCCGTCGAGCTCGTCGTTGCCTTCGCCGCCATTCAGCTCGTCGTTGCCGGCGCCGCCGAGCAGCTCATCGTGGCCCTTGCCGCCGTCAAGGATGTCGTCGCCTTCGCCGCCGTCGAGTTGGTCGTGGCCCTCACCGCCGTTCACGACATCGTTGCCGGCGCCGCCGAGCAGATCGTCGTGGCCCTTGCCGCCGTCGAGGACATCGTCGCCTTCGCCGCCGTCGAGGTCGTCATGGCCGTGGCCGCCGAGCAGCACGTCGTTGCCGGCACCGCCGAGGAGGTCATCGTTGTGCTTGCCGCCGTCGAGCGTGTCGTCGCCCTCGCCACCGTCGAGGTCATCCTTGCCGTGGCCGCCAAGCAGCACGTCGTTGCCGGCACCGCCGAGGAGGTCATCGTTGTGCTTGCCGCCGTCGAGCGTGTCGTCGCCCTCGCCACCGTCGAGGTCGTCCTTGCCGTGGCCGCCCAACAGAACGTCGTTGCCGGCGCCGCCGATCAGGATGTCGTCGTGCTTGCCGCCGTCGAGCACGTCGTCGCCGCCGGCGCCGTCGATCGTGTCGCGGCCCTTGCCGCCGTCGAAAACGTCATCGCCTTCGGTGCCAGTGATGACGTCGGCCTTCGAGGCGCCAAGTTTAGCGATTCCATGATCGTCGAAATCACTGCCCAACCACTTCTTGCCGAGGTCGAGCGCCCATGCGGGCAGCGACCCATGGTTGTCGTCGTCGCCGTGCTTGTTGTGACCCTTGCCGTGCTTGCCGTGTCCCTTGGCCATCGTGAACTCCTTGGTCGGTCAGAATGTATCATCCGGCCAAGATGGCCGGTATTCGTGGACGACAACGCACCGCCTGCGCGCCTATTCCTTGCGAATCGTTCGCATCTCGGCCATGGTCGCCCGGTTTGAGCGCAAAGGCATGAATCGGGCCATGAAACCGCGGCGCGGTCGTCCCACGATCGTCGTGCGTCCGTTCGCCAACGCGACGGGTGATGCCGACCAGGGCTTCCTGTGCGACGGGCTCGCCGAGGACGTCGCCGTCGAGCTGTCGCGCTTCCGATCGCTGTTCGATGTCGTGCGCGCCGACGCCTCGGCCCAGACACCGCCCGGCGGGTACTCGCTCGCGGGGGTCGTGCGCCGCATCGGTGACCGCATGCGCGTTCAAGATGATCGTCGGCCGCGTCCACCTCGCGGCGCGGCGTTTCGAGCTCGCCGAGCATTCTTGCGATGGCGCGGAGCGGCTCAATCCCAACGACGCCGACATCCTCGCCGAGTACGGCCTGGCGCTCGGCTACGTCGATCGATCCGAGGAGGCGGAGACCGTGCTGCGCAAGGCGATCGGGCTCAATCCCCTGGCCCCCGATTGGTATCTGTGGTTCCTCGGCAATGTGCTGTTTTCCCTCGGCCGCTACGAGGAGGTCGTCGCCGTGCTCGGCCGCATGCGAGATCCGACCCAGGGCAACCGACTGCTCGCGGCGTGCCACGGCTTGCTGGGTCGTGTCGAGATCGCGCGCGCCTATGGCCGGGAAGTCCTGGCCGCCCAACCGAATTTCTCGATCGAGGCCTGGAACAAGCACTTGCCCCAGGACCCGCGCCAGGGTGTCACGGACCGTTACGTCGCGGGGCTGCGCCTCGCCGGCCTGCCGCCGTGATCGAGATTTGAGGGGGTGTGCGCGGACCGCGAGGGCTGTAGCCCCCGGGTAGTTCGGCTAGACTATGCCGCGCGGTGACGGGGACATAATGGAGCAGGCCGGGACCAGGCGACGGCTGGCGGCGATCATGTTCGCCGACGCGGCCGGGTTCAGTCGCCTCATGGGGATCGACGAGCAGGGCACGGTGGCGACGCTCGCCGCCGCCCGCGCGATTCTCCAGAGCCGCGTCGGCCGCCATGGGGGCCGGCTCGTCGGCTCGTCGGGCGACGGATTCCTCGCCGAGTTCGTGAGCGTCGTCGACGCGGTCAACTGTTCGCTCGACATTCAGCGCTCGCTCGTCGAGCACAACGCCAAGTTGCCCACGGACCGCCGAATGAGCTTCAGGATCGGCGTGAACCTCGGCGACGTGATCGTCGCCGCCGACGACGACATCTTCGGCGATGGGGTCAACATAGCCGCGCGCTTGGAGAAGCTCGCGGATCCGGGCGGAATTTGCATCTCGGGCGACGTCTACAATCAGGTCCGCAACAAGATCGAGCTCAACGTCGCCGATCTCGGCGAACGCTCGGTCAAGAACATCGGCGAGCCGGTCAGGGTTTTCAGGCTCGACATCGGGCCGACGCGAACCGAGGAGCCGAGCGCGTTTCCGACGCTGCCGTTGCCGGCCAAGCCTTCAGTCGCGGTCCTGCCGTTCGTCAACGAGGACCCCGAGCCCGACCTCGTCTACGTCAGCGAGGGCATCAGCGAGGAGCTGATCGGCGACCTGTCGCGCATGCGCGAGTTGTTCGTGATCGCCCGGAACTCCTCCTTCGTGTTTCGCGGATCCGACATTGATCCCGCGCCGGTCGCGGCGCAGCTCGGCGTTCGCTACCTGCTGATGGGTCGGGTTGAGCCGGGCGAGGAGCTGACAATCGATGCCCGACTGGTCGAAGCGACGAGCGTTTCGACCGTGTGGTCCGACCGGTATCATTGCGGCTACTCCGAGATCTTCTCCGCGTTCGCGAGCGTCGTGCGCGGCGTGGTGACGGCGCTATCGATCGACGCCGACGACTCCATCCTGACGCGGGCGGACCGCCCGCGCGCCGCCAACGCCGAAGCCTACGAGTCCTTGCTGCGTGGCCGGGAGCTCTACGGACGGCAGACGCAGGCCGACGACGCGCGCGCGCGCGAAGCCTTCGCCAAGGCGATCGAGCTGGATGGCCGCTGCGCCGAGGCCTACGCTTGGCTGGCCGTGCTGCACATGTACGAGTTCCGCCAGACGCGCAGCGCGGACGCGGTGGAACGCAGCGTGAAATGCGCGCGATCGGCTCTGGCGGTCGACGACGACCTGGGAGTCGCTCATCAGGTTCTCGGCTACCTGCACCTCTATCGGAAGCGCTTTCTCCAGGCCCAGTTCCATATGTCGAAGGCCCTGGGCCTGGACCCCAACGACGCGGTCGCCGTCGTGCGCATGGGCCTGCTGAACTGCTACCTGGGCAAGCCGACCGAGGCGCTCGACTATTTCCAGCGATCGAGCCGGCTCAACCCGTGCCACCCGGGCCGCTATCACGGGGTTCGTGGCATGGCCTACTTCATCGCGCGCCGCTACGACGACGCCCTGGCGGCTTTCGAGAAGCTCGAGTCGCCCTACTACTGGGATCGCGCCTACATGGCGGCGACGTTCGCCATGCTGGGGCGAATCGACGAGGCGCGCGCCAAGCTGAGCGAGGTGCTGCGCATCATGCCGTCGTTCGCGATCGAACGGCTCGCCCACGCCGAGCCGTTCCAGTCGGTCGACGACCTGCACCACTTCGTCGAGGCGCTCAGGCGCGCCGGGCTGCCGGGCTGACCAAGGGTAGAGCGGCCTCGCGAGCAAACGAAAGGAGCGAAAGAGTGACTCTCCGGGATTGCCCCCCCCTCCCTCTCCCCTTGTGGGAGAGGCGCGACGCG
>JBBDQV010000151.1:0-23277 GCA_040905845.1 Alphaproteobacteria bacterium
CACGTCGTGACGACCATCATCGCCAGGTTCTTCGAGACCCGGCGTGGGCTCGCCATGGGCATCGCGACCTCGGGGGCGACCGCCGGCCAGCTCCTGCTGATGCCCGTGCTCGGCTTCATGCTCGCGGGCGCGGGCTGGCGCTGGGGCTTCGTCGGCCTCGGCCTGCTCGCGCTCGCCCTCGCGCCGATCGCCTGGCTGCTGCTGCGGCCGAAGGCCGGCCGACGCCCGCCGCCCCGGCGGGCCGCGCGGGCCGCGGCCGGCGGCCAGCGCCGGCTGTGGCGCGATCCGGTGTTCCACGCGCTGCTGTGGAGCTTCGTCATCTGCGGCTTCACGACCTCGGGCACCATCGAGGTCCACCTGCTGCCCTACGCCACCGCGTGCGGCTTTCCGCCGCAGCAGTCGACGCTGGCCTACGGGGTGCTCATGGCGTTCAACCTCGTCGGCATGATCACCGCCGGCTGGCTCGCCGACCGCATGCACCGGCCGCTCCTGCTCGGGCTGATCTACATCGTGCGCGGCGCCTCGTTCCTGGTGCTCATGAACATCGTCGGCGACCTGCCGCTTCTGCTCGGCTTCGCGGTCCTGTTCGGGCTGTTCGATTACGCCACAGTGCCGGTGACGGCGAGCCTGGTGGCGAGCCACCTGGGGCTCCGCGTCATGGGTCTGGCCATGGGAATTCTCTCGGCGGGCCACGCGCTCGGCGCCGCGCTCGGCGCGTTCCTCGCCGGCTGGCTCTACGACCTGTTCGCCCAGTACCTTTGGGTGTGGGCGGCCTCGCTGGTGCTGGCGATGGGCGCGGGCTTCATCAGCTTCACCATCCGCGAGCGGCGTGGCCCGCTCGTCGCGGCTTCGGCGCCCGCCTGACCCGCGCGGTCGCGGTCAGCGAGACGGCGCGCGGCATCGCCTACGCCGTGGCGTTCAGCGTGCTGATCCTCGGCATGGACGCGCTCGCCAAGCTGGCGATGCAGCACTACCCGGTCGCCATGGTGATCTGGGCGCGCTACGTCTTCCATCTCGCGGCGACGCCGCTGCTCGGGCTCGGTGGCGGCGGGCTCGCCGGCCTGGTGGCGACGCGCCGGCCCGCCCTCCATGCGCTGCGTTCTCTGTTCATGCTCGGCTCCACGGTCTCGTTCTTCACGGCGATGGCGTACATCCCGTTGGCCGACGCGGTCGCGATCGGCTTCGTCGCGCCGCTGCTGATCACGCTGCTCGCCATACCGATGCTGGGCGAGCGGGTCGGGGTGCGACGCATCGCCGCGTGCGCGGTCGGGTTTGTCGGCGCCATGCTGATCGTGCGGCCCGGCTTCGAGGAGCGCCACTGGGCCTACGCGCTGCCGCTCGTCGCCGCGTTGACCGGCGCGCTCTACGGCATCCTCACGCGCCGGCTCGGCGCGGGCGAGCGGCCAACGACGTCGCTGTTCTACACGGCGGCGATCGGCGCCGTGGCCTCGAGCCTGGTCGTGCCGAGCGCCTGGCAGTCGCCCGACGCCGCCGGCTGGGCGATGCTCGCGGGCATCGGCGTGATCGCGGCGGTCAGCCATCTGCTGCTGATCAAGGCGTACCGCCTCGCGCCCGCCTCGGTGGTCGCGCCGTTCGGCTACCTCGACATCGTCTGGGCGACGTTCTATGGCTTCGTGCTGTTCGGCGACTTCCCCGATCCGCTCACCTGGGCCGGCCTCGCCGTGGTGATCGGCAGCGGGCTCTACGTTTTCCATCGCGAGGCGCGGGTCAGGGCGGAGCGGCGCGGTTGACCGACCAGGCCAGGGGAATCCTGCTGCTGCTCGCGACCGTTGCCGTGTTCTCGATCAGCGACGCGGTGGGCAAGATCATCGCCGAGGCGCACGGCGGCCTGATGGTGAGCTGGGGCCGCTTCGCCTTCGCGCTCGTCGTGCTGCCCTTGGTCTTCCCGCACCGCATCGGCACCATGGTCAGGACGCGCAACTTGAAACTCCAGCTCACCCGCTCGATCGTGGTGATCGGCGCCAACACGGTCTTCTTCATCGGTCTCAGGCACCTGCCGCTGGCCGATGCCGTCGCGCTCGGCTTCGCCTCGCCGTTCATCACGACGATCCTGGCGATCCCCATGCTCGGCGAGAAGGTCGGCGTGCGCCGCTGGACCGCAATCGCCATTGGATTCGTCGGCATCCTGCTGATCGTCCGGCCCGGCTTCGAGGCGCGGCACTGGGCGTACGTCCTGCCGATTGTCTCGTCGACGTTCTGGGCGTTCTACATCGTCTTCACGCGCAAGCTCGGCTCGACCGACGAGCCGCTGACGACCCTCTTCTACACACCGCTCGCCGGCGCCGTCGTCCTCTCGGCCACGGCGCCGCTCTACTGGGACTGGCCGAGCGCGAACCACTGGGTGCTCCTGGTCCTGCTCGGCGTGCTCGCGACCGTGGGGCACCTGACGCTGATCCGGGCCTACCGGCTGGCCTCCGCCTCGCTGCTCGCGCCCTACAACTACGCGAGCATCCTGTTCGCGACCGTGCTCGGGTACCTCATCTTCGGCACCTTGCCCGACGTCTGGACGGTGATCGGCGCCGGCGTCCTGATCGCGAGCGGCGTCTATGTCTTCCACCGCGAGGCCATGGCCCGGCGCCGCGGCGAGAGCGGCTAGTACCCGATCCCGGGCTTCGCGCCCGTGGCGTCAAAGTCCGAGATCGGGCCCTGGGGCGGATACGAACCGGGTTCGCCCGCGAGCCGGCCGGAGCGGCCAGCGACGGGCACGGAAATCCGACCCAGCCGCGCTGGCGCTCAGTCATCCTTCGATTCGCCTGATCCGGCTTCGAGGGCAGCGACGGCCCGATGCAGGCCGTCGGCAATCCTTTGCGCTGGCGTCTCGCCCTGGCCGCGCGTGGCGAGCTCGGTCGGTGACAGGGGCGGCCCAAATCGCAGTCGCAAGGGGACGAGGCGTGGCCACCTACGGTAGCGCGGCAGAGCCTCGAAGGTGCCGTCGAGGCGGGCCGGCACGATCGGGATGTCGGTCCCGGCGACGATATGCCCGATGCCGGGCAGGAACGGCTGCAACCGACCGTCGGGGCTGCGCCAAGCCTCCGGGAACAGCACCATCACCTCGCCGCCGTCCAGAGCGCGGCGGGCGCCGGCGAGGCCGATGGCCGACGCGGCCTCTTCCAGCGGGAAGATGTTGAGCGCGACGTAGAGCCAGCGCAGACGCGTGGGAGCGGGCAGAGTTCGCTCCGCCGCGCCCCAATGGGCCTGTCGCAGGACGTCCGACGGCAGCGCGGCGGCGATGACGAACGCGTCGAGGTAACTGAGATGGTTGCAGGCGATCACGAAGGGTCCACGACGCGGCAAGTGCTCGAGGCCGTCGACCCTGAGCTGGAACAGGGCTCGCACGAGCAGGCGGTTCAGGGCTCTCAGCAGACGCGCGACCGCCCGCTGCCAGGGCGGCGCGGGCCGCAACCAGGGACCCGCCTCGGCCGGCGCGATCCTGGCGCCGGCCGGCGCGCGCCCGACCGCGTCCAGCAAGCCGCGCACCGAGACGATGCCGCCGAGACTCGTGGCCGTGAGGTCGATCCCGAGCCGCCGTTCCAGCTCGAGCGACAGGTTGATCCACTCGAGCGAATCCACGCCGAGGTCGAGCGCCAGAAAGTCATCGACGCCGGTCAGGCGCGTGGCGTAGCGCTCCTGCAACAAGCGCCACGCGGCGGCGGCGCGCGGTTCCCGGATCAGGGCCTCTGGGGCGGCGACCGGCCGCGCGGGCGCCGTGGCGATGCCCGCTCGCGCCCGCCGGTACAGCTCGGGAAGCAGGAAGCGGCGCACCTTGCCGAGGCGTGTCCGGGGCAGCGGCTCGCGGACCAGCGCGAAGCCGGCCAAGTGCTGGTATGACGGCAACGTGCGCGCGGCGTCCGCCAGCGCGACCCGTACCGTACCGTCCGCGTGGGTGAAGCCCTCGGCCGCCACGGCCGCCGCATCGACGCGGACAAGTCCCACCAACCGACCGGCGCTCTCCAGGATGGCGAGCTCGGCGATGAACGGGCTTCGTGCGTAGAGCTTCTCCAGATCCTCCGGGCTGACTTTCTTGCCGCCGCCGAGCACGATCGTTTCCTTGACCCTGCCGGTCACGGTCAGGAAGCCGGCATCGAGCCGGCCGAGGTCACCGGTACGGAACCAGCCGTCGGCGGTGAAGGCCTCGCCGGTCCTTTCCGCATCGAGGTAGCCGTCGAACACATTCGGCCCGCGCAGCAGGACTTCGCCTATGCCGTCGGCGTCCGGCTCGTCGATCCGTACCTCGCCGCCTTGAAACGGCTGCCCTTCGCTGCCGATACGGTCGCGCCCCGGTACGTTGGCGGTGTGGGTCGAAGCGGTCTCCGCCAGCCCGTAGCCGGAGCGGACGTCGAAGCCGAGAGCGGCCAGCCTCCATGCGACCGCCGGGTCGAGTCGGGCACCGCCCGAGACCAGCAGCCGAAGGTCCGGCGACAGTCGCCGGCGCACCCGCCCGAACAATACCCCGCCGATGCTCCAGCCGAAGCGCCGTCGCGCCGCCGTCGCCGCGGACAAGGCCAGACCATAGAGCTTGCGGACCAGGCGCGAACGCCGACCGATCGCGTCCTCCAGCCCCTCGAGCAGTGCCTCATAGAGGCGCGGCACGCCGATGACCCCCGTCGCCCGTTCCGCCCGCAAGGCGGAAACCAGGGCCGGACCCGTTACGGCGGCGGGCAGGACGATGGTGGCGCCGACGGTGAGCGCGGTCAGCAGGCCGATCACCTGGGGGTAGATGTGGTGCAAGGGCAATGGCAGCACCAAGCGGTCGTCGGACTTGGCAAGCCCCGCCGCGGCCAATGGCACGACGTTCGCGCCCAAATGGCGCGCGGTCAGGTAGAACAGCTTCGGCGGGCCCGTCGTGCCCGAAGTCTGCAACAGCACCGCGGGGGCCGTGGCATCGACCTCGGGCAGCTCGGCTGGATCGGCGGCGAGCAAAGTGCGCCAGTCCGCCACGCCTGCCCCTTCGTCCGAACCGATCAGGCGGATGCATACCGATGGCACGATCCGCCGCAGCGCATCGAGATGGTCGGCACTGGCGAACACCCAGCGCGGAGGCGCGGCCTGCACGATGCGCTCGATCTCGCCCGCTTGGCTGAGATGGTCAAGTGGAACCGCGATCAATCCCGCGGCCATGAGCCCGAGATAAACGGTGATCCAGTCGATGCCGTTCGGGCCGATCAGGACGGCGCGCTCACCGGGCTGCGCTCCCGCCGCGCGCAGGCCGGACGCCAGGGCCTGTGCGCGCCGAGCGAGTTCCGCGTAGCTGCAGCACTCGCGCTCGGCGTCCGACAGAGCGACGACCGCCGGATGACCGTTCCTGCCGGCCATCCCCGCGAGCAGCGTCCGAACCGCCCAGTCCTCGCCCATTGCCGCCGCGCTTCACCTCTTGCCAGGAATCGAGGCGGCGAGGGGCAACGACTCAACTGGTATTTGGCGCACCGCTCCTCTTGAGTATCGTCGATCGTAGAACAATTGAGTACCGACCCAAAGCATGACCGCGTGGCGCGGATCGAAGGATTCGCAGAGCCAATCTGTGCGCTCTCGACGGTCGGGCACCTGACGCTGATCCGGGCCTACCGGCTCGCATTCGCCTCGCTGCTCGCGCCCTACAACGACGCGAGCATCCTGTTCGCGACCGTGCTCGGGTACCTCATCTTCGGCACCCTGCCCGACGTCTGGACGGTGATCGGCGCCGGTGTCCTGATCGCGAGCGGCGTCTACGTCTTCCACCGCGAGGCGATGGCCCGGCGCCGTGGCGAGAGCGGCTAGACCGTGACCGCGCGGCGCCGTGGTGAACCAATTTGCTCGCCGGGTTCCCGCGTCATAGCATCCGCGAGCGGGCGCGGCATGGCCTTCGGTTGCATGCCATCGGCGAAGGGGGCTCCATGGCTGACACGCTCTATGCACGGCTTGGCGGCTACGACGCGATCGCGGCGGTCGTCGACCATCTGTTGTCGAGGCTGACCAAGGACCGTCTGCTCGCCCGATTCTGGCAAAACCGTGGCGCCGACGGCTTGCGCCGGGAGAAGCAGTTGCTGGTCGACTTCCTGTGCGCCGCCGCCGGCGGCCCGCTTTACTATGTCGGGCGGGACATGAAGATTTCGCACCGAGGCATGGGCATCGGCGAGGAGGATTGGCGGGCCTTCGCCGGTCACCTCGAGGCCACGCTCGACGCTTTCAAGGTCCCGGCCAAGGAACGAACCGAGGTCCTGGCGTTCGTGGACTCGACCAAGAAGGACATCGTGGAGTAGGCGTCGGCGCCGCGGCGCCTGGCTCGGCTCCGCTCAGGAGGACCTTGGAAATGCCTGTCGTCGGAACGATCGAAAGTCTCTGGCGTTACCCGGTCAAGAGCATGAGGGGCGAGGAGCTGGCCGAGGGCTTTGTCGGCTTCGGCGGCGTTCATGGCGATCGGCTCTACGCCTTCCGTAGCCCCGACAGCCCGCCCGGGTTTCCCTACCTGACCGCGCGCGAGCGCCACGCCATGCTGCTCCACCGGCCGCGCTTTCGCCACCCGGCGCGCGCGACCCTGCCGCCGAACCTGGCCGCGGCGCGGGATCTTGACCCGGTGCTCGCCGCCGCCCCCGCCGACGCCGTCGATCTGGCGCTCGATGTCGAGACGCCGGACGGTCGGGTCCTCGCCATCGACGATCCGGCGCTGGCGCGCTCGCTCGGCGAGGGTCTGACCTTGCTGCGCTCCGACAAGGCGATCACCGATTGCCGTCCGGTCTCGCTCTTCTCCGTGCAGTCGGCTGGCGCTCTCGGTGTCGAGCTCGGCCGGCCGGTCGACAAGCGCCGGTTCCGCGCCAACGTCTATCTCGACCTCGACGGCACGACTGGCTTCGGCGAGGACGGCCTCGTGGGCAAGACGCTACGGCTTGGAGCCGAGGCGATGGTCCACGTGGTCGAGCGCGATCCGCGCTGCGCCATGACCACCTTGGACCCGGACACGGCCGAGCGCGACTTCGAGGTGCTCAAGACCGTGACCGGCCGGCACGACGGCAAGGCCGGAGTCTACGCCGCCGTGCTGGTGGAAGGCGTGGTACGGCCGGGCGACGCCGTCGAGGTCCTGGATTAAGGCACGGAAGCCAAGGCCACTCATACCCGCGAGCGAATGAACCGACTCTCGATCCGCCTCGTCCTGAGCCTGTTGAAGGACGAGGCGGTGCGCCGCTCTCGTGCTTCGACAAGCTCAGCACGAGGATATCTTCAAGGGTCAGGAAATAGGCGCGCCGGTACGAGGCGTTACCGGCGTTTCGGGTGCCGGCGCGCGATGGCGAGGAAGTTGTCGTAGAGCCGTCGCGCGTCGCGCCGGAAATCCGGCAACAGCCGCGCGGCCTCGGCCTCGAGCCGGGCCTGGCCGCCCGCGCCGAGGGTCGCCTCGAGCGCGGCCTCGTAGGCGGGCACGCGGCCCCATTCGGCGACGGTCGCCTCGGTCAGCTCGACGTGGTACTGCACGCCATAAGCGCTGGCGCCGACCGCGATCGCCTGATGCGCGCAGGCCGGCGAGGCGGCGAGCGTTCGCCCGTCCGGGGGCAGTCGCGCGACCTCGTAGGAGTGCCATTGCAGCGCCGGAAACCTGGGCGCGATGCCGGCGAACAAGGGATCGGCGCGGCCCGCCTCGGTCAACGCGACGTCGAGCACGCCGACCTCGGGCGCGGCCGACCGGGCGACGGCGCCGCCCAGCGCGTCGGCCAGGAGCTGGTGGCCGAGGCAGACGCCGAGATAGGGCATGCCGCGCCCGATCGCCGCGCGGATCGCGCGCTTCTCGTCGACGAGCCAGGGGTAGTCGTCCTCTTGCCAGGTATCCATCGGTCCGCCCATGACGAGCAGGGCGTCGTAGCCGTCGAGCGGCGGGATCGTCTGGCCCTCGTCGAGCTCGACCGCGTCCCAGCCGATGCCGTCGGCGGCGAGGAAATCCCGGATGACCCCGGGATGCTCGATGGCGATGTGCTGCAGGACGAGCCAACGCATGGCGGACTTCGTCACGCCCCGGCGACGAGGCGGCCGACGCCGCTGACCAGGGCGGCGACGCCGAAGCCCGCGATCGCGAGCCCCGAGACGCGGGTGACCCAGATCAGCCCCCGGTCGGTGAAGCGGTCACGGAACAACGCGGCGCCGATGGCGAGCAGCATCCACCACGCGGTCGCGCCGCCCAGCACGCCGATGATCAGCGACGCCGCGTCGAGCCGATGGCCGACCAGGTGCTCGACGCCCAGCGCGGAGAAGATCGCGACGAAGGCGAGGATGGTGAACGGGTTGGCCAGCGTCAGCGCGAACGCGGTCATGAACGCGCCGATCAGCGTGATGTGGTCCTCGACCAGGGCGCGAATGCGCGGCTTGCGCACGAACGTGATCAGGCCGAGCGCGCACAGAAGCACGCCGCCGCCGAACCGGATCGGCACCTGCTCGCTGACGATGAACGCGGCGACGTAGCCGACGCCGAGCGCCGCGATCATGCCGTAGACCGTGTCGGCGAGCGCGGCGCCGAGCCCGGTGGCGATGCCGCTGAGCCGGCCTTCCTCGATCGAGCGGTGCAGGCACATCATGGCGATGGGCCCGGCCGGCGCCGCGACGACGAAGCCGACGACGAGACCCTTGAGGAGGAGTCCCAGATCCATCCGCGAGTCTCGTGCTTCCCCACCCGGCGCGGCCGCGACTATAGCCACATCGGCGCCCGCCATGTAACCCTCGTTGCTTCGAGGGTTCGCGACGGGTCGAGGCCATGTGCGGGCGCTACACGTTGCGCGCCGATCCGGCCGAGGTAGCGCGCGCGGCCGGCGCCGGCGGCGGGCCCGCCTTTCGGCCGCGCTACAACGTCGCGCCGACCCAGGACGTGCTCGCCTACCGCGCGGGCGTGAACTCAGGCGCCGAGGCCGTCCTGCTGCGCTGGGGCCTGATCCCGTCGTGGGCGAAGGACCCGGCGATCGGCAACCGCATGATCAACGCGCGCGCCGAGTCGATCGCGGAGAAGCCGGCGTTTCGCGCGGCCTTCCGCCGGCGCCGCTGCGCCATCGCGGCCGACGGCTTCTACGAATGGAAGAAGCTCGCCAAGGGCAAACAGCCCTACCTGGTGCGCCTCGCCGGCGACCGGCCCTTCGCCTTCGCCGGCCTGTGGGAGGGTTGGCGCGGCCCGGACGGAGTGTCGATCGAGACGTGCGCCATCGTGACGACGACCGCCAACGCCCTGGTCGCGCGTATCCACGACCGCATGCCCGTGATCCTGACCGGCGCGGCGATCGGCGACTGGGTCGCGACGCCGCCCGAACGCGTAGACGCGCTCGAGGCGCTCCTGGTGCCCTAAGCCGCCGAGGCCATGGACGCCTACCCCGTCTCCCCGCGCGTCAACCGGCCGGCCAACGACGATCCGGCCTGCGCCGCGCCGCTCAACGCGGAGCCGGAGCGACTGCTTTGACGATCATTGCCCGACCCGCTCGCTCCACCACGCCTGCCAGGCGTCCTGGTCCTCGCCGAATGACTGGCCGGTGATCTCGGCGAGCGACCAGGCCGCGAACCAACGCACGTCGCCGTCGCGATCGCCGAGCGCCTCGATCAGCGGCTCGATCGCGCCATCGTCGCCGACCCGTCCCAGCGACCACGCGGCCTGCCAGCGCACCTGGCCGTCGCCGTCGGTCAGCGCGTCGAGCAAGGCGGGCACCGCCTTGGCATCGCCGAGGTCGCCGAGCACGCGCGCCGCCGTGGGACGCAGGCGTGCGTCGCCGTCGATGAGCGCCGCCGCCAAGGCCTCGGCGCCGTAAACGGCGCCGACCAGCTCGACGATGCGGTCGATGAAGGAGCCCGGCGCCTCGATGGCCCCCGGGAACGGGGCGTTGCGCGGGTCCTCGTAGCCCAGGTCGCGCTCGATTCGGCGCTGACGTTGGATCTGGCCGACGAAGGCGAGGCGGTAGGGCGCGCCCGCGACGGTGGCGAGGCTGAGCGAGCCGCGGACCTGCGCGCCGGTGAACAGAAAGCGCGCCTCGTTGTCGAAGTAGAGGGTGCCGAGCGCCTCGCCGGTCGCCTCGATGGCGAGAGTCGCGTCATAGCCCTCGGCCGTGGCGCCGACCGGGCGGACACCCACGCCGAACAGCAGGTCGGCGGCGAGCTCGGCGTACGGCAGCTCGAGGCCTTCGATCGGGTCGAGCCGCATGGAGCCGCGGTCACGGTAGCCATACGCCTGGTCGACGACGATGCGTACGGTCCGCGCCCTGGCGAGGGCGCCGAGGTCCGGGCTGCCGAGCTCGGTCGCCATGGCGGGGCCGAGCGCGCCGAGCGCCGCCACGAGCAGGGCCATCGGCAGGCGGCGACGGCTCACGGCTGGGGCTCGGCCGCGAGCCTCGCGGCCACGGCGGCGCGGTCGGCGTCGTCGAGCAACGGCGCCAGGCGCTCTAGGTTCACCGCCGCGATGGCATCCCCGGCGCGCGCGGCGCGTTCCAGCCAGTACGCGCCGTCACGTGGATCGATGGTCCCGGCCGCGCCGCCGGCGAGCAGGTAGCCGAGCAGGGATTGGGCCGCGACGTGGCCGCTCTCCGCGGCACCCTTCAGCCAGGGCAGCGCGTCCTCCGCCGCGCCGCGCCTGGTCAACAGCAGCCCGAGCCGATAGCCGGCCGAGGCGTGACCCACTCGCGCCGCGGCCTCGTAGAGCCGCTCGGCCTCCGGAGCGTCCCGCGCGCGGCCTTCGCCGGTCTCGGCGCGGAAGCCCTCGAAATAGAGCGCATCGGCGTGGCCTTGGGCCGCGGCGGTGGCGTACCAGGCCATCGCCGCGCCGTAGGTGCGCGGCGGCGAGGGCTGCGCCGCGGCCCAGCCCGGCCCGATCAGCGCCGCAACGAGCGCCACCGCGGCGGCCGAAACCTTCATGGCGGCATGCTAGAGCAACGTCCGATCGGATGGAACCTGCCCGGTTCCATCCGATCGATCAAAGGTGCTCTAGATTCAACAAATTAGTGTGGCGTTCCCCGGCCGGTGTATCGCCCCTGGGCGCGTCCATCCGATCGGGTGCTGCTCCAGCCGATGCCGGGCCCTTGGACGAGCCCGCCGCACCGGCTTAAGGCGATCTTAAGCCTGGCGCGGGCAAGCTCCACTTGGCCGTCCCATGCGTTCGGAAGCGCCGGAGCATCCCTTAATGGCGTCAGATCCCTCCGAAAAGAAACGCGCGCCGGCGCACGGCGGCGCGACCGCGGGCATCGAGCCACACGGCGCGGGCCGGAGCCTCGAGCTCGACGAACTCCTTGCGCTCGCCCGCCAACGCTCGCGCGAAGGCCGCACAGCCCTGTTCGACACCGTGCGCGACCTCCTGTTCGACACCGGCCAGAGCCTGACCGACCGCGAGCGCGCGCTCATGGGCGACATCCTGCGCCGCCTGGTGTTCGACGTCGAAGCGGCGGTGCGCCGTGACCTCGCCGAGCGCCTGGCGCAGGACCCGCGCGCCCCGCGCGACCTGGTTCGCATCATCGCCGAGGACGACATCCTCGTCGCCTATCCGATCCTGATCGAGAGCTCGGTGCTCGAGGATACCGATCTCATCGAGATCATTCGGAACCGGACGCAATCCCACCAGCTCGCCATCGCGGCCCGGCGCTCGATCAGCGCCGACGTCAGCGAGGCGCTGGTCAACACCGGCAGCGAGGACGTCGTCGTCGCCCTGCTCAACAACCAGGGCGCGCAGATCTCGGCCAAGGTCATGGAGTACCTGGTCGAGCAGTCGCGTCAGGTCGACCGCCTGCAGGAGCCGCTGGTGCGCCGCCACGACCTGCCGCGCGAGCTCGCCCGCAACATGTACCTGTGGGTCTCGGCGGCGCTGCGCCACCACTTGGCGAGCCAGCACGGCATCGACGGCGAGATCATCGACGAGACGATCGAGAGCACGGCGCGCGAGCAATACGGCGATCGCGATGACGACCGCGACCTGACCATCGCCGAGCGCATCATCCACGACTTGCACGTCGCCGGTAAACTCAACGAGACGGTGCTGCTCCAGTTCCTGAAGCAGGGCGAGGTTCCGCTGTTCGAAGCCGGCCTCGCCTGCCTTGTCGAGCTCCGGCCCAAGCTGGTGCGGCGCATCCTGTTCGAGCCCGGCCCGGAGGCGCTCGCCTTGGCGTGCAAGGCCGCCGGCTTTCAGGAATCGACCTTCAAGACCGTGTTCCGCCTGGCGCGCAACGCGATGCGGCGACGCGCCGCGGACGTCGAGGACGAGGTGGTCAAGGCGGCGGCGATCTTCCGTGGACTGAAGTCGAGCTACGCCGTGGCCGTGACGCGCCGCTGGCGTCGTGACCCGCAGTATCAATATGCCCTCAACAAATTCGAAGCCGCGGACTAGCCCTTCGCGGGCGAAGGCCGGTCCCAAACGATCGGCGCTTGGCGCGCTCGCGGTCGAGCTCGTCATCGCCTGCCCCGAGCCGATGTACCTGGCCGATGCCGGCGGACGGCTGGTGCTCGCCAACATGGCCTATCGGCGGATCAGCGGCGCCAGCGCCTCGCCGCTCGCGCCGCTCCTGGCGCCGGACGTGGTCAGCCACGTCCTCGCCGAGCGGCGCGCGATCGAGCACGCCCACCGGGTCAGCGAAGGCAAGACGGTCAGGACGTTCACCGCGGTCCACGCCCCGATCATGGACGAAGGCGGCAGGATCGTCGCCGTCGGTGGCCACTATCGGGAAACCACCGAGACGCTCGCCGCGCAGCGCCGGATCGAAACCCTCTCGGGCCGCGTCGAGGATCTCAACCGGCTGCTGTCGGACTGGGTCTGGGAGGTCGACGCGGCGTTCCGGTTCACGCTGGTTTCGCCGCGCGCGATCGAAGCCCTGGGGCGCCCGCCGCGCGCGCTGATCGGCGCGTCCCTGTTCGAGGTCGGGGCGTTCCCGGACCATGGCGACCAGCCGACGACCGCCAGCCGATCGCCGTTCCACGACCGGGTCTATCGCAGCGTCGATCTGGAAGGCGTCGCGCGCTACAGCCGCTTGAGCGCGGTCCCGGTGTTCGACGGCCAGGGCGAGTTCGCCGGCTACCGCGGCGTCGGCACCGACATCACCGCCCAGCTCGCCGCCGAGTCCCGGGCCGCGAACGCGCAGATGCGCCTGATCGAGGCGATCGAGTCGATTTCCGAGGGCTTCGCGCTGTTCGACGAGGGGGACAAGCTGGTTCTGTGCAACGACCGCTTCCGCGAGCTGTTCGCCGCTTGTCACGACCTGGTGCGCCCAGGCGTTCGGTTCGAGACCCTGATGCGCGGCGCGCCGCCCTATGCCGGCCTGGCGCAAGACGAGCGCGAGCGCGCGCTCGACGGCCGCCTAGCCCGCCACCGCAACCCCGGAGAGTCGATCGAGGAGCGTTTCGGCGACCGCTGGGTCCTGGTCAACGAGCAGCCGACCCGCGACGGCGGCATCGTCAGCACCTACACGGACATCAGCGACCTCAAGGAGCGCGCGGGCGCGCTCGAGCTCGCCGAAACGACGGAGCGCGAGGCGCGCCAGGCCGCCGAGGCCGCGAACCAGGCCAAGTCGTCGTTCCTCGCCAACGTCAGCCACGAGCTGCGCACCCCGCTCAACGCCGTCATCGGCTTCTCCGAGATCATCAAGAACGAGCTCTACGGGCCGATCGGCGTGCCGCAGTACCTCGAGTACGTCCGCGACATCCACGACAGCGGCCGCCACCTGCTGAACCTCATCAACGACATCCTCGATTTCTCGAAGTCCGAGGCGGGCAAGCTGGCGCTGCACGACTCGGAGGTGGCGCTGCCGGCCGTGATCGCGCGCTGCCGCCGCTTCGTCGAGGAGATGGCCTTGCGCGGCGGCGTCACGCTCGTCGACGATGTCCCGCGCGGCGTGCCTGGACTGTGGGCCGACGAGCGCAAGGTCAAGCAGATGCTGCTGAACCTCATGTCCAACGCGGTCAAGTTCACGCCGGGTGGCGGCACGGTGACGATGCGTGTCCGGCTCGCCAATGACGGCTCGCTCGTCGTCACCGTCGAGGATACCGGACGCGGCATGTCCGAAGCCGAGATTCCCCGGGCGCTTTCCCCCTTCGTGCAGCTCGAGGACGCCATGACCAGGCGCCATCAAGGCACCGGGCTCGGGCTGCCGTTGACCAAGTCGCTGATCGAGCTGCACGGGGGCTCGTTGTCCCTGGCGAGCCGGGTCGGCGTGGGCACGACCGTCAGTCTCAGCTTTCCTACGAATCGCGTGTTGCTTCCTCGCAACACTGTGTCGGCACCCGTTGCAGCATCGCGTACGTCTTAACCACTTGTTCACCTATCAACCATGAGGATGGCACGGTTAACGTGCCAGGATTCGGAGGGAACCCATGACCTGGACATCTCGCGAACTCGACCTGCTCATCGACATGGTCGAGAACCGGCTCAGCGACATGATGGTGGTCGATCGCGAGGACGTTCGCGAGCGCAACGCGCTCAAGACCGGCCTGACCAAGCTCACGGAACTACGCGGTCAGATGCCGCGCGGCCGGCACGGCCCGGCGCGCGACATCGCCGCGGCCGAGCCGGGCCTGGTCGCCGCTTGACCGTTCCGGGGCCGCTGACCGATCGCGGCCCGGCCCCGATCGTGGTTTGCGGGCGACCGGAGTTGGCATAGCCTCGACCCCATGCGGGGGGGATCGTGCTTTGCCATGGCGCTGGCGCTGGTGCTTCTCGGGGCGCCGGAACAGGCGGCCGTCGGCCAGGGCTTCGGCGCCGGCCTGACCGCGTTCCAGGCCGGCGATTACGCCTTGGCCATGACCCAATGGCGGCCCTTGGCCGAGGCCGGCGACTCGACCGCGCAGTACGGCATCGGTCGGCTTTACCAGAAGGGGCTCGGCGTCACGGCCGACCCCTTGCGGGCATTCGCCTGGTACTCGAAGGCGGCCGAGGCGGGCCACGCGGGCGCGCAGTTCAGCCTCGGCACGCTCTACGACGACGGCATCGGCGCCGCACGGGACTTGGCGCAGGCGGCCGCCTGGTACCGCAAGGCGGCCGACCAGGGTCTTGCCGAGGCCCAATACAACCTCGGGTTCATGTACGGCCGGGGCGAAGGCGTCGAGCAGGACGACACCGAGGCCGCGCGCTGGTTCCGGCTCGCGGCCGAGGCCGGCAACGGCGAGGCGCAGAACGAGCTCGGCGTGCTCTACGCCCAGGGCCGCGGGGTCATCGCCGACCTGGTTCAGGCGTACATGTGGTTCCGCATCGCCGCCGAGGGTAGCAACGAGCGGGCGCGCGCCAACCTCGACCTGATCGCCTCGTCGCTCGACGCGGACGAGACGGAGGAAGCGGAGATGCTCGCCCAGCAATTCCGGGGTGAGATGACCGCGACACCCTGAGGGCCGTTACCACCAGAACATCGGCGCGTCGGTCACGACCTCGGCGCCGGACTTTCCGACGATGACGTTCTGCTCGAAGCCGGCGCTGCCGACCCCGGCGTGGGCGACGAACGCCTCGACGCCCATGACCATGCCTTCCTCGAACACATCGTCGGGGCTGCCCATGCTGGTCGAGATATAGGGCTTCTCGAAGAACAGCCCGACGCCGTGGCCGAACAGCGGCCACTTCTCCGCCGCTTGATCCTTCTCGGCGCCGGCGTCGGCGAGCATACGCTGGCCTTTCTCGGCCAGGTCCATCAGGCGAACGCCGGGGCGGATGTCGGCGATCAGCGCCTCGACGATGCCGGCGCACGCCTCGATCAGGTTCTTCTGGGCGTTGCTCGCGCGCCTGCCGGCGACGGCCGTGCGCCCGGGGTCGAGCCAGTAACCCTGGAACATCGGGCCGTAAACCCAGCCGCGCACCAGATCGCCCGGCTTGGGCGCGTCGTGGCTGTAGCCGGCGAGCGGGTCGCGCGTGAAGTAGTGGATCAGCTCGCCGTGGTTGACCGGGATCATGTGGACGTGGCCGCCGCCGCGCACCACCTCGCGCGCCGCCTCGCCGGCCGCCTCGGCGGCGGCGATCTCGGCGATCAGGTTCTCGATCAGGCGCGATAGCGCGCGGCCGGCGATCCTGCCGCCCTGGCGGATCGCCTCGAGCTCGCGCGCGCTCTTGATGCGGCGCGCGTCGCGCACGAGGTCGTCGACGATGACCCATTCGACGCCGGGCGTCGCGGCCTTGAACGCGTCCCAGTACTTGATCGGGAAGAAGTCGGAGCCTACGAACCCGACCCGGCCTTTCAGACCCAGGCGGTTCACGACCTCGGCCGTGCCTTGGATCGTATTGCGCGACCAGCCCACGCGCTCGGTCGCGAGCAGCGCGGGGTTGGGCCCAGGCTCGTCCGCCATCAGCTCCGGCGGCTGACCGTCGCGCAGGATGACCGAGGCGAACGACCGCGCCGTCGTGATCGGCGTGTCGAGCCCCTGGCCCGAGTGGGTGCCGTAGTAGCCGGTCAGGTAGAGCACGTCGCCCGAGCGTTCGTAGGTGCCGCCCGAGCGGCCCCAGACGACGGCCGAGGCGAGCCCCTTGGCGCGCAGGCCTGCGTGCACCTTGGCCCAGCGCGCCTCGAACTCGGCCTGCGGGAAATAGCGTTCCATCGTCGTCCTCCTCCTCGGGGACGCCGAGGATAGCGGCGGCGAGCGCGGGCGGGAAGGGTGGCCCTACCGCGTCGCGACGATGACGATGCGGCGGTTCTGGGCCTGATTGGCGGGGATCGGCACGCCGGCTTGGTCGCGGTTGGGGAGCTTGGGGCGCGTCGCGCCGTAGGCCGCGGCCTCGAGCCGCCAGGGCGCGACGCCGAACGCCTCCAGCAGGCGCACCACGGCGATGGCGCGCGCCGCCGACAGCTCCCAGTTCGACGGGAACCTCGTCGTGGTGATCGGCTGATCGTCGGTGTGGCCTTCGACCGTGATCGCGGCGCGCCGGAAGTCGTCCGCGCGCAGCACATCGGCGATGGCGCGGAGCGCGGTGACCGCGTCCGGCTCGAGTTCGGCCGAGCCGGGCCGGAACAGGACACCGTCGGCGATCTCGATGGCGACCCGGCCGTTGCCCTCGACAAGGCCGGCGTCGCGCCCGAACGGCAGCTCGGCGAGGGTTGTTCGCAGCGTCGCCGCCAGGTCGGCGCCGCTGTGCTTGGACACCGCGCCGACGCCGACGCTCGCGTTGAAGCTCGCGGCGAGCTTGTCGAGGAACGACTCGTCGAGCCGCGAGAACGCCGCGATGGCGATGAAGAAGGCGAGCAGCAGGGTGACCAGGTCGGCGAAGCTGATAAACCACGCGTCCTGGTCGGGATCGTGGGCCGACCCTCCCGCCCGCCACGACGGCAGCGCCCCGTGGCGCGACCCGAGCCGCTTCATGCCCGCACGGGAGACTTGGCCGGCGCGGCGGCGGGCCTGGTCGGTGCGGCGGGTTTCGCCGCCGGCGTTTGCGTCGGCTTGGCGGGCGCCGTCAGCTTGGTGTCAATCGAGACATGAAGCTCCGGGTCGAGGAAGCTGTTCATGCGGTCCTTGATCTCGCGCGGGTTGCGCCGCTCGGCGACGAGCACCAGGCCCTCGGCGGCAACGTGATTGCGAAACCGCTCGATCGCCGCGCGCTGCTCGAGCCGGCTCGCCGCCGGCAGGAACACGAGCCTGGCGAGCAGGAGGCCGTAGAGCGTGGTCAACAGCGCGACCGCGAAGCCGGGGCCGAGCGCGCTCGCGTCCCCGCCCACGGTCTGCATCATGATCGCGAGCCCGACCAGCGTGCCGATCATGCCGAAGGCCGGCGCCGTCGCCGCCATGCTGCGCAGGATCATCGCCGGTACGGTGTTGCGCTGGTGCGTCGACTCCGCGGCGTTGTCGAGCATCGCGCGGATCGCCTCGGGCTCATAGCCGCTGAGCACCAGGTCGATGCCGTAGACCAGGTAGGGCTCGGGCTCGGGCCGCTTCTTGATCTCGTCCTCGAGCGCCTGGAGCCCCTTGCTCTTCGCGAGGTAACCCCAGCGGATGACCTTGCCGATCTCGACCGGAAGCTCGCGGCGAACGCTCCGCTGGCTGAGCACGACGCGACCGAGTTCGCCGAACGCGCGCCAGACGTAGCGCGCCTGATAGCCGGCGAAGGCGCACGCCATGGTGCCGCCGAGCACGAGCACCAACGACGGCAGGCTGAAGAACAGCCGCACGTCGTCGGTCGAGGCGACGATCGCGAGCGCGCAGAGGGCGAAGCTCGCGAAAAGCCCGATCAGGGTCGAGACGGACATGGCGCGGTCGGTCTTCCGCTGGTGGACCGTCCGATACTTTCCCTGGCCAGCCTTGCGGTTTGGTTAAGGCTGGCGATCTTGGCAGGCCCGCGCCGGGACGGCTAAGGTCCAATGGGCAGGAGCGGAAGGGAGGCCGGTCGATGGTTGGCGCGAAGACGATCGTGTTCTTTCCCGAGGCGGCGCTCGGCCCGGCCCTGAACTCGGTGGGCATCGCCCAGGCCTGCCGGGCGCTCGGCCACCGGCCCGTGTTCGTCGCCGACGTGGCGTTCAAGGGCACCTTCGAGGCCTACGGCTTCGAGGAGCGGCTGATCCACATGTCAGCGCCGATGTCGGCCGAGCAGGCCGCCCAGTACTGGCAGGACTTCATCACCGCCCAGTTGCCCGCGTTCCGCACCAGCGCCTTCGAGCAGATCGACACCTACGTCAAGGCGTGCTGGGACGCGATCGTCGAGACCTCGGTGTGGGCCGAGAAGGAGCTGCCCGCGACGCTGGCCGCGATCAAGCCGGACCTCATCTGCATCGACAACGTCGTGCTGTTCCCGGCGACCAAGCGGTTCGGTGTGCCGTGGGTCCGCATCATCAGCTGCAGCGAGAACGAGATCGAGGACCCGGACATCCCGCCGCACCTTTCGGGCTGCGGCGAGAACGACAAACCGTGTTTCGAGCGCTACCGGAGCCGCTTCAACCAGGTCATCGAGCCGACCCACGAGCGGTTCAACGGCTTTCTCGCCCAATGCGGGCATCCGCGATACAAGATCGGCGAGTTCTTCGAGGCCTCGCCCCACCTCAACCTTCTGCTCTACCCGGAGCCGGTGAAGTTCAAGCGGCGCCATCCGCTCGATCCCGCGCGCTTTCAGTACCTGGAAGGCTGCGTGCGCGAGGAGAAGCCGTACACGATCCCGACGTTCACCGCCGGCGCGGGCAAGCCGCTGGTCTACGTCAGCTTCGGCAGCCTGGGCTCGTCCGACCTCGAGCTCATGCGCCGGCTGATCGCCGCGTTCGGCCGCCTGCCCTACCGGGTGCTGATGAACGTCGGCGACACCGTGGCCGAGTACAAGGACGTGCCGGGCAACGTCCACCTGGCGTCGTTCTTCCCGCAGCCCTCGGTCATCCCCCAGGTCGACGCGGTGATCCATCACGGCGGCAACAACAGCTTCACCGAGTGCCTCTACTTCGGCAAGCCGGCGCTGATCATGCCCTACTGCTGGGACGGCCACGACAACGCGACCCGGGTCGAGGAGACCGGGCACGGCCTCAAGCTCCCTCGCTATCAGTGGACCGAGAGCGAGCTCGGGGCCGCGCTCGCGACCCTGATCGGGGACACGGCGATCAAGTCCAAGCTGGCCGCGACCAGCGCGCACATGCGCCAGTCCGACGGCCGGCGCAAGGCGGCCGATCTGCTCGATGCGCTGCTGAAGACGGGGGCTTGAGCCATGCCGGGGACCGTCGGGCTGATCGAAAACGCCAAGGGGTTGGCCGGGTCGGCGCTCAAGGATTGGGGCCCCGTGGCCCAGCCGATCGGCGAGCCGGTGTCGCGGACGCGCGGTCTTCTGCTCGACCGCGCGCCCTCCGGAATCCCTGAGAGCGGCGTCTGGGAGTGCACGCCGGGCACCTGGCGCTGCGAGGTCGAGCGCGCCGAGTTCTGCCACTTTCTCGCGGGCCGCTGCACCTACACTCATGACGACGGCGAGGTCATCGAGATCGGCGCCGGCGCGACCGCGTGGTTCCCCGCCGGCTGGCGCGGCCGCTGCACGGTCGCCCTGACCGTGCGCAAGGTCTATGCGATCGTCTAAGTCCCCGGCGGGGCGCCCAAAAAACAGCGGGCCGGCCCGAGGGCCCGCCCGCGCGACGCGAATTCGTCGTTAGGCTTAGCCGCCGCCAGCCTGGTCGCGCGCGCTCGAGGTCGTCTCGAACATGTCCGAGATGTCCTCGCCGAGCGCCAGGACGGCGACGATGATGGCGACCGCGATGGCGCCGGCAATCAGGCCATACTCGATGGCCGTGACGCCCGACTCGTCGCCGTAAAGCGCGCGAGCCTTCGCCTTAGCGGTCTTGATGACACGAAGCAGCATAACCGTTCTCCATCTTCCGTTGACAGACCGTACCCGTTTCGAGGTCTTACCTACCTGCTTCCGTTGTGCCGTCCTTTTAGCACAGCGGTCCTTACGTCCCAGTGACCGGTGTCACTACACCCTAGATCCACGCGAGCAACGTCGTGATGCAAACGCCTTCGATCCGACCGGTCACCGACCCCATCGAACTGGACGTGCAACCGACGTGCCAAGATTCACTGCATCCAGGCGTCGGCGGCCGTCACGTTGCCTAATCGGCGCACTACCCTGACCCACAGGGGTTTAAGAGGTGGTTAAGCGGGATTATTTCATGGTTGCGCGGTACAAGGCAAGTCGTACGCCGGCGGCGACCCACGCGGCCCGTGCCAGGCAGGGCCGGCGGCGCGACAGCGACGAGGATGAACCATGACGTCCAAACGCCTTCGATCCACGGGACTGCTCGCCGCGTTCGCGCTGGCCGCGGGCCTGCAAGCGGCCGACGCGGCCGATCTCGACGCCGCGCTCGCGGCGCACGCCGCGGGCGACTTCGCCGCGGCCCACGCGGCGTTCCGCGAGCTCGCCCAGGCGGGCGAGGTCGAGGCGATGTACCAACTCGGCACGATGAGCGTGGCCGGCGAAGGGACCATCGCCAACGACTCGGCCGCGGCGTCGTGGTTCCGCCACGCCGCCGAACGCGGACATGCCGAGGCCCAGGTTCGGCTGGGCGAGCTTTACGAGCAGGGCCGCGGCGTGCCGCTCGATTACGCCGCCGCCGCGACGTGGTACGGCAAGGCGGCCGAGCAGAGCGTCCCGGCCGCCCAGAGGCAACTCGGACTCATGTTGATCGAGGGCCGCGGCGGGGCGATCGACGAGGCCGCCGGGCGGGCCTGGCTCGAACGAGCGGCGGCCGCGGGCGACGCCGAGGCGTCGGCGTACCTGGCGCCTCCGCCCGAACCGGCCGAGGTCGCCGCCTCGCCCACCATCGAGCCGGCGCCCGCGGGCGAGGTCGCCGTCCCGGCCGAAGCCGAAGCCCAAGCCCAAGCCCCGGCCGAGGCCTTCGTCGCCGAGCCGGCGGACCCGAACCTGTCGCTCGAGGCGAAACGGCTCTACGATTTTCTCGTCGCCGACCTGGTGCGGCTGACGCCGCCGGGCGCGACGATCCGTCACGGCCAGATCCTCGTCGAGGAGACGGGAGCGGCGTTCCGCGTCGTCATGCCCGACGTGACGTTCATTTCTCACGTTGACCGGTTCAAAGTGAATCTGGGCACGTTCGTGGCGGATGCGACGCCGCTGGGCAACGACGTCTATGGCATCGACATGGTGTTGCCCGAGCTGATGACGGTCGACGATAAGGACGGCAACGAGGTCGCGCACGCAATGCTCGGCGAGAGCCGGTTCGAGGGCACCTGGGCGCCGGCGACCGGCGGCTATCTCGACCAGACGATGACGCTCGGCGACATCGTCGTGGCGTCCGCCGAAGCCGGCGTCGAACTGCGCATCGCCCGGGCGCGCTACGACACCGCGCTCGTGCCATCGGGCGAGGCACGGGTGACCGGCCCTAGCGCCTACGCGATCGAGGGCATCACGCTCAGCGACGGCCAGGGCCGCGAGATCGCCCGGATCGGCGCCATTCGCGGCACCAGCGAGGTGCGCGATCTCGATCGCGGCATCCTCACGCGCCTGAACAACGGCATGGCGGCGCTCGACCAGGCCAGCCGCCAGCTCGGCGCATCGCCCGATCTGTCGTTCCTGCCGACCGAGCCCGGCGCCATCCTGGGCGGGGCGCGCATGGACGTGACGTTCGAGGACGTCGTGGTCTCGACGCCCATGGGCGACGGGTTCAACATCGCCCGCCTCAGCTATGCGACGTCGGTGGACGGCCTGGATACGCCGCTCGCGCGCTTCGACATGCAGTACCGTCACGACGGCCTGCGGCTGGCGGGGCCCGAGGCGAGCGCCCTGGTACCCGACCTCGCCAACCTCGACATCGCGATCGAGCGGCTGCCGGCTGCCCATCTCTATGGCCTCGCGCTGGCCGCGGGGATCAGCGCGCTGGCGAACCCGGCGGCCGCGCCCGAGGCCTTGTTCGCCGATCTGCCGCGGGTGTTCGCCGAGGCCGGCACCGAGCTCAAGGTCGCGGCGCTCGACCTCGCGGCCGCCGGCGCCGAGGCGCACGCCTCCGGCTCGGTCACGGGCGATCCGGTCGCCTCGGGCGGGGTCATCGGCTCGTTCACCATGTTCGCCTCGGGGCTCGACGGCGCCATCGAGCGGCTCGGCGCCGACCCGAACGACATGAACGGACAGCAGGCCGCCTTCTTCCTCACGCTGCTCCAGAGCCTCGGCGCGCCCGAGACCAACGAAGGCGGCGAGCCGGTCCTGGCCTACCGGATCGAGCTTTCGCCCGACGGCAAACACACCCTCAACGGTCAGGACATCGAGGCGCTGATGGGCGGCCTGATGGGCGGCCAGCCGCAACCCTGAGCACGACCGGCGCCACCATCTTGGGCGGGGTGCCGCGACTGTGCTATGACGGGGCTCGACCTTCGCCGCCCGAGGCCCGATGGATCATCGATGCGCCACCGACTGATCGCCCGCGCGGCCGTGCTCGGCCTGGTGCTCGCTCATTTGGGCCCCGCGTCGGCCCAGGAGAGCACGACCGGCAACGAAGAATCCGGGGGCGCCGTCGCCGAGGAAGGAAGCGTCGTCGAGGGCGGCCCGGGCGGCCTCGACATCGGGCGCGGCACGGTGTGGTTGGGCGTCGGCGCGCTCGTCGCGATCGGGCTCGCGCTCTCGATCGCCTCCTCGGACTCGGGCACGTCGGGCACCACCGGGACCAACGGCACGGGAGGCACGTCCGGCAGCAACTAGGGTTCTGATCAATAGGTTTGTACGATCAGGATCCACTCCGGTGGATCCGGAGACAGTATATTATTTCAATCCAGTTTCGCGCGCGTAGGGTTTCGCGAAGACACAGTGCCCAGAAAATATATACTGTCACCATTTTCAGTTTTCCCAAGTCCTAAGCGCGGCGGTCTCGTACGAAATCCGATTGATCGCTTCCCCACCCAACATTGTCATCGCCCGGCTTGACC
>JBBDQV010000152.1:0-22976 GCA_040905845.1 Alphaproteobacteria bacterium
GTCCGGATCGGATAGCCCACCATCTCGCGGCCGAGCTGGCCCGGGAGGTCGAGCGCGACCCGGCTCACCGCGGGCGCGCTCTGGGCGAGCGCGACGCCGAGCCCGCGCGCGACGGGCCGGATGGTCCAGCCCTGCACCAGAAGGGAAACCAACACGACGAAGAAGGCGACGTTGAAGTAGACCGCCGCGTCGGGCAGCGCGGCGAGCGTCGGGATCGCCGCGAGGAAGATGCTGACCGCGCCGCGCAGACCGACCCACGTGACGAAGCCGATCTCCTTCGCCGAGAAGCCGAACGGCGCGAGGCAGAGCGCGACCGCGACGGGCCGCGCCACGACGGCGAGGAACAGCGCGATGGCGAGCGCGGGCAGCGCGTAAGGGATCAGGTTCGTCGGCGTCACCAGCAGGCCGAGCACCAGGAACATGACGATCTGGCAGAGCCAGGTCGCGGCCACGTGGAAGCCGAGGATCGCGGGGAAGGCGCGCACCGGCCGGTTGCCGATCACCAGCCCGGCGACGTAGACGGCGAGAAACCCGCTGCCATCGATCAGCGACGCGGCGGCGAAGACGAGCACCGCGCCGGCGCTGGCCAGCAAGGGATGCAGGCCGACCGGGAGCTCGAGCCGGTTCAGGAGCCAAGCCAGGCCGAACCCGCCCGCGAGGCCGAGAATTGCGCCGATGAGGCCCTGCCGCGCGAGCAAGTCGACGGCGGACCACGAGAGCTCGCCACCCACCAGCACCACCTCGGTCAGCAACACGACCAGGAAGACCGCGATGGGGTCGTTGGTGCCCGATTCGATTTCGAGGACGCTGCCGACGCGCGGGCGGAGCTGCAGGCCTCCGGCGTGCAGCAGAAAGAAGACGGCCGCCACGTCGGTCGGGCCGATGATGGCGCCGAGCAGGAGACCTTCGTACCAGCTCAGGCGCAGAACCCAGACGGCCAGCGCCGCGACCAGCGTGGCGGTCACGACGACCCCGACCGTGGCGAGCAGCAGCGCCGGGGCGACGACGCCGCGAAAGCGCGCGAGCTTGGTCCTGAGCCCGCCGTCGAACAGGATGAGGGCGAGCGCCACGGAGCCGACCAAATAGGTCACCCGGTAGTCGTCGAACAGGATGCCGCCGGGGCCGTCCTCGCCGGCGAGCATGCCGATCACCAGGAACACGAACAGCAGGGGCGCGCCGAAGCGTCGCGCGATCAGGCTGGACAGGATGCCGGCCAGGACCAGCAGCGCCCCAAGCAGGACGACCGCGTTGATCAGCCCGATGCCGGCCATGGCGCGACTCCCAGCAACATCGCGGCCAAGGTAGGTTCGTTAGCCGCGCAACTCAAACAGGACACGCGTCCTGCGCCGGCTTGATCAGCGCGAAAACGCGCTGCTCGCCCGTTCCGGCCAACCGTAGGGCGAGGCCACGGGGCTCCGCGAACGCCGCCACCCCCCGTCGGGCCAACGCCATGCGCGGCTTGTAGCGATCGACGAACAGGACGCCGCCGGGCCGGACGAGCGGCCAGAAGAGCCGGATCAGGTCGTGGAGCGCCGTCTCCTCGGCCAAGCCGGACAGGCGTGCCACGCGCACGGCGTCGACGACGACGCCCAGGCGCGCGAGGCCCCGCGCGGCGTCCGGGGGCGCCGAGGCGAGCGGCACGACGCTGGATGCGCACCCGGCATCGACGATGCGCCGCAGGAACGCCTCGTACGCCCCGGCGAACGAGGTGCCGGCCGGGTTTCGCAACCCCAGGTCCACGCCCGGGCGCCAGGACTCGATCGCGACGACGAGCGGGTCGAGGCCGGCGTCGCGGCCGGCGCGGGCCAGCGCGATCGTCGTGCGCCCGTCGCCGGCGCCGGCGTCGAGAACGGATCGGGCCGCAACGTGGCGGAGCACCGCGCGGTACCCGTCGTGGATCGACGCCCCCTCGCCGCCCGCCTCGGCCGCCGGCAGATGCGCGTAGGGCGAGACCGGGTGGAGCCTGCGCATGACGACCGCCAGGTCCATGCGCCGGCGTCGCGGCGGCTGCGGTGGCGCTGTGGCGATGCGGGCCGCGAGCGCGACATGGCGGGTCCGATCCAGGCGGTAATGAACGGTGGGCCGCCCCGTGCCCTGGCCGGGCTCGAGCTCGCGCAGGGCCTCGAACACGAAGCGATCGTCCCAGGCGTCATCGCGCGCGGCGCCCTGGGACCAGCGCCACAGCACGTCGAGGCAGCGCCGGGTATCGATCATCAGGCAATTGGCGTCGACCAGGCCGCCCATGAGGCGGGCGAAGACGCCGGCATCGGGGCCGACTGAATCCCACGCGTCGACCGCGATGGGCGCATCGGTCGCGGCATCGACGAACCAGCGCTGGGTCCACGCCCAGCCCACGCCGTCGATGGCGCGCCGCAGGCTCGACAGATGGTCGGGCGCGTACCAGTTGTCGTCGTCGAGGTAGGCGACGTGCCGGCTGTTGGCGAGCAGGCTGAGGATGCTGCGTAGCGCGCCACCGTTGCGCGAGGCGTGCACGCCGCCGTTCGTGCGCGCGGTCGAGTAGCCGGGGTCGACGATGGTCAGCGCCATGCGCTCCGGGCATTCGGCGGCGAGCGCCTCGATCCGCGCCGAGTCGCCGTCGCGGCGGTCGATGCCGACCAGGATCTGGACGCGCTCGGCCAGGTCCTGCTCGAAGATCGAGCGGACCGCCTGCGCGAGCGTCGGGCGCAACGTCGTGGTCACGACGACCGCCGCGTCGAAGGGTTGCTGGAGGTCCCCCGCCGCATGCGTGCGGGCGACGTTGGTGTCGGCTCCGAGCGGCCGGCTACACATCCGACAGCTTGTGGGGATGGCGCTCGGGCTCGGCGCGCGGGTCCAGCTCGGGCGCGCCGTAGGTCCCGGGGGTCAGCGGTACCGCGACGTAGTTGCCCTGCTCGCGCGCCGACTTGGCGTGGCGGATGGCGATGCGCACCAGGAGGAACGCGGC
This sequence comes from Alphaproteobacteria bacterium, assembly GCA_040905845.1. Taxonomy (GTDB): domain Bacteria; phylum Pseudomonadota; class Alphaproteobacteria; order SP197; family SP197; genus VGDP01. Next base: position 2,945 of record JBBDQV010000152.1, read on the forward strand.
CAAGAGCCCGAGGCCGGCGGCGACGAACCAGAACAGTCCGCTCACGCCAATTCGCCCCATGACGACCCCGGCCGCGGTCGGTCCGATCGCCGCGCCAAGGCCCCAGGCGAACAAGAGTCCCGCGCTCGCGGCGACGAAGTCCTTGCGCTCGATGTAGTCGTTGGTCTGGCCGACGCCCAGCGCATAGAGCGGCGCGACGATGCCCTCGAGCGCGAACAGAAGCGCCAGCAGGATCATGAACGACGGCGCCTCGAGCAGCGCCACGCTCGCGGCGATGGCGGCACCTCCGGCCGCGCAGGCCACCATGAGCGGCCGACGCCCCAGGTGATCCGACAGCATGCCGACCGGGTACTGGATGATCAGGCCGGCGATCGTGGAGGCGCTGTAGATCACGGCGAGCTGGCCGGTCGTCAGTCCGATCGCCTCGGTGTACGCGGGCAACAGGCCGTAGAACGCCGTCGCGACCAACCCGGTGCCGAAGCACGCCGTCACCCCGGAGGGCGAAATGCGGAACAGCTTGGCGATGCCGAAGTGTTCGCGACGGCCGATCTCCGGGTTGCCGACCCGGGTCAGCGCCATGGGCACCAGCGCGGTGGTCAGCAGCATGGCGACGATGCCGAACAGGATGGTCGTGCCGATGCGCTCCTCGAAGTTGAGCGCGAGCGGGCTGACCCCCGTTGCCGCCCACGACACCGCCATGTAGACCGCGAAGATGCGCCCCCGCGTCTCCCCGGTCGCCTTGTCGTTGAGCCAGCTCTCGACGATCACGAACAGCCCGGCGAACGCGTAGCCGAGCACGGCGCGCAGCGCGATCCAGGCGATGGCGTCGGGGAACATCAGGTGCGCGAGCACCGCGTTGGCGGCGAGCGCGGCGAACACCGCGAAGGCGCGGATGTGACCGGAGCGGTCGATGATCCTGTGCCCGGTGAGCGTGCCGGCGAGAAACCCCACGAAGTAGGCCGACGTGACCAGGCCGATGAGGTCCGACGGGACATCGCGGCGAGCGAGCTCGAGCGAGACCAGGGGCCACAGGATGCCGAGGCCGCCTTCCATGAAGACGACCGCGAGCAGAACCGGAACGACAGGACGGACCGCGACGAGCATCGCGCTTCCCTCCCCGGCGCACGCGATCATGCGCCAAGGTCTCAGGGACGGGCCGGATTTGCAATCGCGTGGGCGACAGTGCCCTCATTGTGAAGCCGGTACGCCAGCCGCCCTTCGAGACGCGTGCTCCGCACGCTCCTCAGGGCAAACGGATACTGGAGAGCCGTTCGCGCTGAGGAGCGCTCGCAGGGCGAGTCTCGAAGCACGGAGGGCGCGTCTGGAAGCGCCGCGACGAGTTTCGGCCTACTCCGCCGCTTGGGGGACGGCGTCGGTGCCGGCCAGCGGCACGCCGGCGTTGATCGCGGTCGCGAGCGTGATCGAGCGGATGTCCTCGGGCTCCAGGTTGTGCACGTCGGTCTTGCCCGTGCAGCGCGCCATGATCGAGGCCTCGGTGGTCAGCGCGCGCAGGAGCGAAGCGGCTCGATCGGTGCGCTCCTCGACGGTCAGGTCGCTATAGAACGCGAACCCATCCTCGTTCTGGTGCCCGGCGAGCGCGATCGCCATCGAGACGCCGAGCGCGGCCGCGTTGGCGCCGAGCGCGACGAGCTTCGCGCCGTCGGTGCCCGAGCGGACGCCGCCGAAGAAGACGAGTTCGATGTCTTCCTCGCGCCCCATGCCGCGCAAGATGCGGATCGCGTCGCGCAACACGGAAAGGTCCGGGTTCGCCGCCAGCTCGGGCCACGGCTCGGTCAGCCCGCCGGCCGCGAGCAGGACCATGAGGTCGAATCCCTTGTCGAGCGCGAACGGGATCGCCTTGGCGAGGTCCGCGCCGCTGACGGCGAGGCCGAGCGCCTGGTCCTTGTGCGCCCGGCGCCCATCGAACGGGGCGAAGCCGTCGGGCTGGGCGTAGACGACCGCCGCCGCGCGCGCGTCCGCCGCGTCCTGGCCGGCGAGGGCGACCTGGAGCCAGCCGATGGCGTTGCTCGGGCGCCGCGCGCCGAGATAGCCCACGCCGACCGCTTCGATGCCCTTGCACAACGCCTCGAACACCTCGTCGGGCACCGCGTCGAACCCGGTGACGATGAAGGGCGTCGCCAAGGGCACGCGCCCGGCCAGTTTGGAGGCGACGTTGCACGCATCGCGGTAGGGATCGATGACCAGGCGCGACAGGTTGGCCGGCAGGAACACCAGGTCGTCGAGCGTCGGCTTGCGCTCGGGCCCGAACGGGTCGGGCCGCTGGGCGAGCCGCTTCCGCAGCATGGCCGCCTGAGTGATCACGTCCCCGGGCTCGGTCCGCGCCATGACGAAGATGTCCTCGCGGGTGTGGACGTTGTAGTCGGCGGTGCCGGTTTCGGCGTCGCAACGATAGCAGCGCGCGGCCTCGGCCTTGGCGGTCGGCTGGTCGTAGGTCGATTCAATCTCGGAGAACGCGACCGGGTTGTGGCCGAGCCCGTGAAACGCCTGATCGTGGCGCGAAAAGACCTCCCACTCGGCGTCCTGGGCGATCGGGACGCGCCGGGTGTGGTAGGGCGTGCGGTAGGGCAGCGGGTTCTCGCGCCCGTCGAGGAACGCCTTGACGTAGTAGGCGGCGCGATGGCCGTGGCTCATGGCCATGACGATCGTGGAGCCGCCGAACGCGCCGTCGCCCGCCGCGAACACCTTGGGGTCCGCCGTGCGCATGGTGGCGAAGTCGGCGCGCACCCGGTCCCCGGCCATCAGCCCGCGCGCCGCGAGCTCGTCCGATTCGCCCTGCTGGCCGACCGCGACGATCACCAGCCCGCAGTCGACGTCGTGCTCGCTGCCGGGCACGGTCTCGGGCAGCCGGCGCCCGTCGGGGCCGGGCTTGCCCATGCGCGTGGCGACGCAGCGCACCGCGAAGTCGTTGCCGGCCCTGATCGCCACCGGCTGGGCGTTGTAGACGATCTCGATGCCTTCCTTGACCGCGCCGTAGAGCTCGTCCTTGCGCGCCGGGATCTCGGCCGGGCCGCGCCGGTAGAGCACCTTGACCTGCTTGCAGCCGGGCAGGCGGCGCGCGACCCGGCAGGCGTCCATGGCGACGTCGCCGCCGCCGATCACGACCACCTTCTCGGGCATTCTCGGCCGCTCGCCGCCGTTGATCCGGCGCAGGAAGCCGACGCCGTCGACGACCCGATGATCGTCCGCGCCCGGGATCGTCATGCCCTTGCCCCACCACGCGCCGATGGTCAGCAGCACCGCGTCGTGGCGCGCCTCGAGCGCGTCGAGCGCGACGTCGCGCCCCAGCGCCGTGTTCAGATGGACCTTGATGCCCGGGCAGCGCGCCAGCATGCGGTCGAGGTCCTCGCCGATGATGCCGGGCGGCAGGCGGAACGCCGGAATCCCCCAGAACATCATGCCGCCGAGCCGATCGGTCATCTCGTAGACATGGACCTCGAAGCCGGCCTCGGCCAGGTCTTGCGCCGCGGTCAGCCCGGCCGGGCCGGAGCCGACGACGGCGACCGTCTCCGCGCGCGTCACGGCGACGGGCGGCGGCCGGAACGTCCGGCCCAGCTTGTCCATGACGTAGCGCTTGAGGTTGCGGATGGCGACCGGGCCGTCGGAATCGGTGCGCCGGCACGCGGGCTCACACGGCGCGTCGCACACCCGGCCGCAGATCGACGAGAACGGGTTCGTGGCGGTGATCGCCTCGAACGCCTCCGGGATCTTGCCTTCCCAGATGTAGGCTAGGTACGACGGCGCATCGGTGCCGATCGGGCACGCCACCTGGCACGGCGCGGGCACGAAGTGGTGGTCGCTCACGTCGTCGGGGAAGGACGAGGGCGACGGGCCCGGATCGATGCGCTGGATGTCGTAGACAGATGTCTCGGCCATGACGGCTTCCTGTCGGGACCCGTGGCTGGCCCGTCAGGCGCCGTTGGTCGCGCGCAGGCCCGGTTCGTAGGGGAGCCGAGTGATCGCGGCGGCCTCGGGCGTCAGCGCGACCAGGTCGTCGCGCGAGAGCTGGTTGACGTGGTCGTGGCCGAGCGCACGCGTCACGGTGGCGAGCTGCCAGCGCACCGATTCCAGGTAGCGGTGGATGTTCAGGGCCTCGACCGGGATGTTGTAGCGCCGCTCGTGCTGCGGGTCCTGGGTCGCGATGCCGACCACGCAGTTGCCGACGTGGCATTGCAGGCAGGCGATGCAGCCACCGGCGATGATCGCGCTGGTGCCGACCCCGACGGCGCTCGCGCCGAGCGCCAGCGCCTTGGCGGCATCGATGCCGTCCTTGACCCCGCCCATCAGGACGATCGGCAGCTTGCCCGAGGCGCCGATCTTGGCGAGCGCGTCCATCGCCTCCTGGATCGCCGAGATCGTCGGGATGCCGACGAACTCGAGCACCTCGTTGCCCGCCGCGCCGGTCGAGCCCTGGAGCCCGTCGAGCTCGACGAAGTCGAAGCCGTCCTTGTAGGCGATCTTGATGTCGTCGCTGACGCGCCCGGCGCCGAGCTTGACCGAGATCGGAATCCGGTAGCCCGTCGCCTCGCGGAACTCCTCGACCTTGATGACCAGGTCGTCGGCGCCGAGCACGTCCGGGTGGCGCGACGGCGAGCGCAGGTCGATGCCCTCGGGGATGCCGCGGATGCGCGCGATCTCCTTGGTCACCTTCTTGGCCATGAGCTGGCCGCCCAGCCCCGGCTTGGCGCCCTGGGAGATATAGATCTCGAGCCCATTGGCCCGGCGCATGTCGTGGATGTTCCAGCCCAGCCGGCCCGACAGGCACTGGTAGATGATCTGTTCCGCCGCCTCGCGCTGCTCGTTGCTGAGCCCGCCTTCGCCGGTGTTCTCGGAGGTGCCGGACATCCGCGAGGCGTGGGCGAGCGCGAGCTTGGCCGACTTGCTGAGCGCGCCGTAGCTCATGGGCGCGATCATGACCGGCATGGAGAGATCGAGCGGCTTGGCCCCGCTGCGCCCGCCGAGCGTGGTCCTGAGCCCGATCGTCTCGACCACCTTGGGGTCGGGCTCGAAGCTGATCGGCGTACGAAAGGCGAGGTCCGTGATGTGCGGCAGCGGCCGCCCGGCGCCGTAGCCGCGGATGCGGTAGCGGCCGATCTGCGCCTTGACCGTGATGTCCTCGCGGACCTTGGTGTTCCAATAGCCCTCGCGCCCGGTCGCCGCCATGTACGGGATGACGCGCACGCGCGGCTCGGTACGCGGGTAGCGCAGGTGCCTGCCGGCGTTGACGATCTTCTGGAACCGGCCCTTGAACGGGATCTCGTAGCGGTCGAGGAAGGCGCGCAAGCTCTCGTCCTCGGCGGCGGCGAGGTCGGTCAGCATGGCGTCGGTGCCGAGCGCGGTGATGCGCCCGCCGACGTAGAGGGTGCCGCCGGTCATGTCCTGGCCGACCTTGTCGCCGGATTCGCCCAGGATGACGATGCGCCCGCCGTACATCATGTAGCCGGCCATGAAGTTGGCGTTGCCGCAACACAAGAGCGTCCCGGCCTTCATGACCTGGCCGGCGCGGCTGCCGATGTTGCCCTTGACCACGACCTCGGCGCCGCGGATCGCGACGCCCGCTATGGCCGAGGCGTTGCCGTTCACGACGACGGAGCCTTTGAGCATGTTGTCGGCGAGGCCCCAGCCGACGTTGTTGTCGACGATGAAGCGCGGCCCGTCGGTCAGCCCGGCGCAGAAGTAGCCGGCGGAGCCGCGGATGCGCACGGTGACCGGATGAACCAGGCCGACGCCGATGTGATGGCGCGCGTCGGGATTGAGGACCTCGATGTCCTCGCCCTCGGCGCCCAGCTCGCGGATCCGCTCGTTGGCCGCGCGGACCGAGAGCGTCGCTAAATCGACCGATGCCATGTGCGGTAGGTGCCGGGCGGCGGCTCGAAGGTGTCGAGCGGCTTGCCGGGATAGAGCCGGTTGAGCGAGACCTCCTCGGAGGCGATGGCGATCACCTCGTCGGTCTCGAACATGACCATGGGCTTGGCCGCGAGCCGGTCCTTGGCATAGCCGATCTCGTCCTTGGTCGAGACCAGGAACGAGAAGGTGCCGTCGAGGTCCTCGATCGAGGCCTTGAGCGCGTCCTCGAGCGAGGCGCCGTGCTGGAGCTTGTCGGCGAGGTAGACCGCGATCAACTCGCTGTCGTTGTCGGTGTTGAAGGCAAACCCGCGCTTCTCGAGCCGGCGGCGCATCTTCCAGTAGTTGGTGATCTGGCCGTTGTGGACGATCGCCACGTCGGCGAAGCCGGTCGCCCAGAACGGGTGCGAGGCATCGGGCGAGACGTCGGATTCGGTCGCCAGCCGGACGTGGCCGATGCCGTGGCTGCCGTGGAAGTTCTCGACCTTGTAGCGCTCGTCGACGTCGTGTGCGCCGCCAACGTCCTTGACGATGTCGAGGCTCTCGCCGATCGAGAACACCTTGGCGGCGTGCTCCATGTCGTAGGCGAAGCGTTGCAGGTCGCCGCGGAACCGCACGACGACCGCGTAGGTGCAGCCGACCGTGTGTTCCTCGATGATGCGCGCCTGGTGGTCCTGCAGCTTGTCCTTGACGCGCGCGATAATGCCCGCGACCTCGGCCCCTTCGCCGACGTAGAAGCGCAGCCGGTAATGCCCCTCCTGAGGCTCGTAATAGAGCGCGAAGCCGGTCGAATCCGGCCCGCGATGCTGGCAGCCGTCGAGCATGTCGATCAGCGCCTTGCCGACCCCGGCGTCGGCGCCGTTGTGCTTGAACATGATGCCGGCGATCCCGCACATGGCGCCTTCTCCCACGGGTGGCGAGCGGACGTAAGGTAGCAGCGCCCTTGGCGAAAATCAATGGGGTGCAACGGAGTTTCCTGGAAGGAAACTAGTGTCATCGCGCCCGGTGCCCGCTGATCTCGGCGCCGGCGTCGGGGGCGAGGCGGCGGAAGAACAGGATCGCCGCGAAGGAAAGGGCGCCGATCGTCAGGTAGGAGACATCGAACGCGTCGGCGTCGAGCGCCTCGCTGCCGCGCAGCGCGAGCGTCAGGTGAAGGAGAACGGCGGCAAGCCCGACGCCCACGCCCTGGGACACCTGCTGGGCGACACTGACCAGGCTCGTTGCCCGGCTCATCTGCTCGGGCGCGGCGTCGGCGTAGCAGAGCGTGTTGAGCGCGGTGAACTGGAGCGAGCGGAAGAAGCCGCCGACCAGCAGCACGGCGACGATGACCAGGTGCGGCGTGGTCGGCTCGAACAGCCCGTAACCGATCAGAAGCACGCCGCTGACCACCGAGTTGAACAGCAGGGCGCGGCGGAAGCCGACGGCGCGCAGGATCGGCGCCGCCGCGACCTTCATGGTTAGCGCGCCGGCCGCGCCGGCGAAGGTGATCGCGCCCGAGGCGAACGGGGTGAGCCCGAAGCCGAGCTGCAGCATCATCGGCAGGAGCAGCGGGATCGCTCCGATGCTGATGCGGAAGAACAGGCCGCCGACAATCGCGGCACGGAACGTCGGGATGCGCAGCAAGGCGAGATCGATGATCGGGTGGGCGAGGCTCCTCGCGTGGACGACGTAGAGCCCCGCCGCCACGGCCCCGCCGACGATGAGCGCGGCCGTGACGCCTCCGGGCACCACGGCGCGCCCGAGCCCCTGGAGCCCGAACAGCAGGCCGACCAGCGCGAGGCCGGTGAGCACGAAGCCGCGGGCATCGAGTGGGCGCGGCGCGGCCTCGCGCTCGTTCCCGATCAGCACGCTGACCAGAACCACCCCGAGGAGCGCGATCGGCACGTTGATGAAGAAGATCCAGCGCCACGAGGCGTAGGTCGCGATCAGGCCGCCGAGCGGCGGGCCGATCACCGGGCCGATCAGCCCCGGGATCGTGACGAACGCCATGGCGCGCAGCAGCCGGGACTTGGGCACGGCACGCAGCAGCACGAGCCGGCCCACGGGCACCATCATCGCGCCGCCCGCGCCCTGGAGCACGCGCGCGAGCACGAGACTTTCGAGCGAGGTGGCGAGCCCGCACGCGATCGAGCCCACCATGAACACGACGATCGCGGCGCGGAACACCATGCGCCCGCCGAACCGGTCGGCCATCCAGCCCGAGACCGGGATGAACACGGCGAGGCTCAAGAGATACGACGTGATCGCTAGGCTGAGCTCAACCGGGTCCTCGTCGAGCGCGGTCGCGATCGCCGGCAGCGCGGTCGCGATGATCGCCGAATCGAGGTTCTCCATGAACAGCGCGCACGCCACGAGCCACGGCACGACCCGCTCGCGCCGGTCGGCGAGGGGTTGTGCTGGCCCGATCTCCCCGCTCATGGCGCGACGTGGATATCAGGTTCCGCCCGCCGGCCCTAGCGACGCGCCGGCGCGCGCTGGGTGATCGCATATGGAGATCCGTTCGCTCTGAGGCGTCGGGGCGGTTGCCCCCGCCCCCACGCGAAGGGCCGTCTCGAAGAGCGAGCGGCGTCACGAAATCCGTTCGCGGGACCCTTCGACCGCCGCTTCGCGGCGGCGCAGGGCGAGCGGATTTAGTGGCCCAAAGTCATATGCGACCTCCCTGATCGGCGCGCGAACCGCCTCGTGCGCCGTCGGCGGACGTGCTAGGCAGCTTGCCGCGATCGCGTGCCAGCCGCGCCGGGAGGGGCCGGCCCGTGAGGAGGGGCGGACCGTGCTGTTCAATTCGTACGTCTTCCTGGGTATCTTCTTGCCCGCGACGCTCGTCCTGTTCGTGGTCGCGCGGCGGCGCGGCTATCGGTCCACGCTCGCATTGGTCACGATCGCCTCGTTCGCTTTCTACGGTTGGTGGAACGTCGCGTATGTCCCGCTGCTCGCCGGATCGATCGTCGGCAATTGGGTTCTGGGGTCGGCCATCCGAGGGCGGTCGGCGCCGTGGCGCGGGCGCCTCGTGGCGTTCGGAATCGCGGCCAACCTGGTTCTGCTCGGCACATTCAAGTACGCGACCTTCCTCGCCGACAACCTCGAGGCGTTGTTCGGCGTCCGCCCGCCGATCGGCCCGATCGAGCTGCCGCTGGCGATCTCGTTCTTCACCTTCCTCCAGATCGCCTACTTGGTCGACGAGTACCGGGGCCTCGTGAAGGGCCATGGGTTCGTCGAGTACACGCTGTTCGTCGCGTTCTTCCCCCACCTCATCGCCGGGCCCATCGTCCATCACGCCGAGCTGATCCCGCAGTTCGCGCGCTGGGCGAAGCGCGGAGCGGACTTGCGCAACCTCGTCGTCGGAACCTCGATCTTCGCCATCGGCCTGTTCAAGAAAACGGTGCTGGCCGACACCCTGTCCCTGCAGGTCTCGCCCGTGTTCGAGGCCGCCGCCGCCGGCCACTCCGTCGGCTTCGTCGACTCGTGGGCCGGCGCGCTCGCCTACACGTTCCAGATCTACTTCGACTTCTCGGGCTATTCGGACATGGCGATCGGGCTCGCCCGCATGTTCGGCATCCGGCTGCCCGTGAACTTCGCCTCGCCCTACAAGGCGACCTCGATCATCGATTTCTGGCGGCGCTGGCACATGACGCTGTCGCGCTTCCTGCGCAACTACCTCTACTACCCGCTCGGCGGCAATCGCAGTGGCGAAGGCCGGCGTTACGTCAACCTGATGATCGTCATGTTGCTCGGCGGGCTGTGGCACGGCGCGGGCTGGACGTTCGTGATCTGGGGCGGGCTGCACGGGCTGTTCCTGGTCGTCAATCGCGCTTGGCGGTCGATCGTCGCGGCCGGCGGCTGGACGTTCACGGCGAGCGCCGCATGGACGTGGCTGGCACGCGGCCTGACGTTCCTGGCCGTCGTCGCCGCCTGGGTCTTCTTCCGCTCGCCGGACGCGGAAACCGCGTTCAAGCTGCTGTCGGCGATGGCGGGCCGGCACGGCATCGTCCTGCCCGCTTCGGTGATCGAGCGTCTGGGATCGGTCGGAGCCGCGCTCGAGGCGGTGGGGCTTCGCGCCGAAAGCATCGCGACGCTGGAATGGCCGGTCCTCTTGCTCCTTCCCGTCGCGTTCGCCATAGCGTGGTTCCTGCCCAACACGCAGGAGATCATGCGCCGTGGCCGCCCCGCGCTCGCCATGCGCTTCGGGCCGCCGCAACTCCCGGCTGGCCGGCTCGAATGGCGGGCCTCGCCCGCGTGGGCCTGTGCCCTGGCGTGCCTCGCCGTCCTCGCCCTGCTCGGCGTGACGCGCGAGACCGAGTTCCTCTACTTCCAGTTCTGAGCGGGACCATGACGGTGCGCTCGCCCGCGATGCTGACCAGGCGCTACGCCGCCCTCGGGGGCGCCGTGCTCGTCGCCGGCCTGCTCGGCGCGGTCGGTCTCAACTACGCGGTCGATCCCCTGCAGTTCCTGAGGCGGGCGACCTACGCGCCCGTGTTCTCGGACAACCAGCGCTACCAGAACCCCGGCCTCGCCCGGAACTATCCCTACGACACCATCGTCACCGGTTCCTCGCTGATGCAGGCGTTCCTCGCCCGCGACGTCGAGGCCGCGCTCGGCGGCGAGGTCCTGCGCCTGCCGATCAACGGGTCTTCCGCGCGCGAGCACGCTCTGCTCATCGAGCTCGCCCATCGCACCGGGCGCCTGCGCCGGGTGATCCGCGACGTGCACTACAACAACCTCCTGGCGCCCGCCGACGTGACCAAGGGGCGGCGCGGCGGGTTTCCGATGCACCTCTACGACGACCATCGGTGGAACGATCTCGTCTACCTCGCCAACTTCGAGACGACCGCGCTGTCGCTGAAGGTCGTGCTTTCCTTGTGGGGCGTTCTGCCGCTTCGGCCCGTGCCCCTCGACAAGCTCTACACGGACGTCCTCCGGCGCCCGACCGGGCGCGACCATGTCGCGGCGAGCTATCGACGTGTCGTCGCGTCGCGCCCCGAGAGCGACGATCGGCAGGCCAACGTCGTAGCCAACATCGAAGTCAACTATGCGCGGTTGGCCGAGTCGATGCCCGACGTGAAGTTCATCTACGTGTTTCCGCCTTATTCGGCGGCCTGGTACGTCGCTCGGCTCGACACTCCGGGCCTCGGGCTCGAGGGCTTCCTCGCCGCCAAGGCGAGGTTCTACGCGGCCATGCTCGCGTACCCGAACGTCGACATCTTCGACTTCCAGTGCCGCGAGGACTTCGCCCTCGCCTTCGACGAGTACCGCGACGTCGCGCACTTCTCCGAAGCGATCGCGCGCGGCATGATCGCCGACATCGCCGACGGCAGGACGCGCGTGACGGCCGATACCTACCAGGAGACGATCGATTGCGTGCCCGACTTGGCGCGGCGATCAGCCCAGGCCGTCCGCGGATTGCTGGACTAGGCCCTGCTCGCTCACGCATCAGCAAACTGGCGCACCCGGCGAGACTCGAACTCACGACCTCTGCCTTCGGAGGGCAGCGCTCTATCCAACTGAGCTACGGGTGCTTCGGGACTCCGGGAGGAGACTACGCGAAAGCTGGCGCCGGTCACAAGCGCGTGGATCGCCGCCACGCGGTCAGGTCGGGGCGCGCTCGACGGCGGGCGCGGGTCGATCCCGCACGCCGAGCAGAAAGCCGAGTGTTGCGCACAGCTCGCGTGCGCGCACGGGCTTGGTCAGGTACGCGGCGGGCTTGAGCGACGCGGTCGCCATCATGTCGCGCCGGTCGCCGAGCGCGGTCAGGAACACGAACGGGACCGGCGCGAGGTCGGGACGGTCGCGCCGGATCACCTCGAGCAGCTCGAAGCCGGACATGGTCGGCATCATGCGGTCGGACAGGATCAGGTCCGGGCGCGACTCATCGAGCAGGCCGAGCGCTTCGGCCCCGTTTCCGGCCGCGACGACGCGATAGCCGTCGCGCCGAAGGATGGTGCTGATTGTCGCTCGAAGCGTTTCGTCGTCCTCGACGAGAAGGATGGTCTTGGGCGCCGTCGCGTCCCGGTGCGCGGATACCATGGTGATCGCTCGAACCGATGGGCCGCCGCCAATCTGACGGTCCGAGGTTAAGAGTTCGTTATCGCCCGGAGCGCGCCTCGTCGCGCATTGGGCGTCGGCTGGTCAGGTCGAGGAAGATGTCCTCGAGCGCCGTCTCCTCGGTCGACAGGTCGATGATGCCGAGCCCCGCCGCGCGCACCGCGGCCAGGATCTGCTCGACCCCGGCGGCGCTTGGCCGGTAGGCCACGGCGAGGCGCCCGCCCGGCGTCACCGACGCCTCCCAGCCGGCCAACGTCGCGGGGACCTGGGCGATGCCCCCGGCGATCGTCAGCTTGACGATCTTGCGATCGAGCCGGCGCATCAGATCGGCGGTCGGCTCGCAGGCGATCAGCAGGCCCCGGTCGATGATCGCGATGCGGTCGCAGAACCGCTCGGCCTCCTCGAGGTAATGGGTCGTCAGGAGAACCGTGGTGCCGTCGGCGTGGAGCCGGGCGACGTAGCGCCAGAACTGCCGGCGCAACTCGACGTCGACCCCCGCCGTCGGCTCGTCGAGCACCAGGACCGGCGGGTGATGCACCATGGCCTTGGCGACCAGCAGGCGCCGGCGCATGCCGCCCGACAGCGTCCTGGCGTAGGCGCCGGCTTGCTCGGTCAGGCCGACGGCGGCGAGTATCTCGTCGGTCCGGCGCAGCCGCTTGGGCACGCCGTACAACCCGGCCTGCAACTCGAGCGTCTCGCGCGGGCTGAAGAATGGATCGATGTTGAGCTCCTGGGGCACGACGCCGATAGAGGCGCGCGCGGCGCGCGAGGCGCGGTCGATGTCGTGGCCCCAGATCACGACCGTGCCGGCGGTCTTGATGACCAGGCCGGCGAGGATGTTGATCAGCGTCGACTTGCCGGCGCCGTTCGGGCCCAGGAGTCCGAAGAACGCGCCGCGCGGGACCGCGAGGTCGATGCCCTTGAGCGCCTCGACCGCGCGGCCGTCGCGCCGATAGACCTTGCGCACACCGGACAGGCGCACCGCGACATCGGGCTCGGGCAAGGCGGACACCGTGGTTGAACGGAACGCGCGCATGGGTATCATCCGCCGCGAAGGCGGGTCAACGACCCGCCGGCCCTCGACCCACAGCGAGCCCAGCCATGGAACCTGTCGAGACCATCGAGGTCGAGAGCGCCAAGGTCGCCTGCGACGGCGGCACGCTCGGTCATCCGCGCGTCTATCTCGACATCTCGGCGCGGCGCTCGATCGATTGCCCCTATTGCGGCCGCCGCTTCGTCCTCAAGCAGGGCGCCAAGACCCCGGCGGCGCACTGAGCCAGCCATGACGGCCGGGGCGGCGCCGCGTCACGTCTTCCTGATCGACGGCTCGGGCTTCATCTTCCGCGCGTTCCATGCGCTGCCGCCCCTGACGCGGCCCGACGGGACCCCGGTGAACGCCGTGCTCGGCTTCGCCAACATGATCCTGAAGCTCCTGACCGACACCGACGCCGACGCGATCGCCTGTGTCTTCGACAAGGCCCGGCGGACCTTCCGCAACGACATCTACCCCGACTACAAGGCGCACCGGCCCGACGCGCCGCCCGAGCTGGTGCCGCAGTTCGCCCTGGTGCGCGAGGCGGCGCGGGCGTTCGGCCTGCCGACCATCGAGATGGACGGCTTCGAGGCCGACGACATCATCGCGACGTACGCGCGGCTCGGCGCCGAGGCCGGCTGCGAGGTCACCATCGTGTCGTCCGACAAGGACCTGATGCAGCTGATCGGCGGCACCGTCGCCATGTACGACGCGCTCAAGGGCCGCCCGATCGCGCCGGCGGACGTCGTGGCCAAATTCGGCGTGCCGCCCGGGAAGGTCGTCCAGGTCCAGGCGCTCGCCGGCGATTCGAGCGACAACGTTCCGGGCGTGCCCGGGATCGGGGTCAAGACGGCGGCGGAGCTGATCGGACTTTACGGCGACGTCGAGACGCTGCTCGCCCACGCGTCCGAGATCAAGCAGCCCAAGCGGCGCGAGAACCTGATCGCCTTCGCCGACCAGGCCCGCGTCTCGCTCCGCCTCGTCACGCTCAAGGCCGACATCGACGTGCCCGTGCCGCTCAGCGACCTCGTCGTCGACAGGCCCGACCCCGACAAGCTCATGGGGTTCCTCGAGGCGCAGGGCTTCAAGTCGGTGGTGCCGCGCGCGGCCGCCTGGCTGGCGCGCCGCGGCGGCAGGGCGCCGAAGGAGCCCAAGCCGGCCCCGCCGACGCCCGGCGGCTACGAGCTGGTCCAGGACGAGGCCGCGCTTCTCCGTTGGATCGCCGAGGCGCGCCGCCAGGGGTACGTCGCGGTGGACACCGAGACCACCTCGCTCGACGCGACGCGCGCCGAGCTGGTCGGCGTCAGCCTGGCGCTCGCGCCCGGGCGGGCCTGCTACGTTCCGGTGGCGCATCGCCGGCGCGACGCGCTCGACGATCCGATCCGCCAGATCGAGCGCGATCGGGCGATCGAGCTGCTCGGGCCGCTGCTCGGCGATCCGGCCGTGCTCAAGATCGGCCACAACATCAAGTACGACTCGGTCGTGCTGGCGAGCTACGGCGTCGAGGTGACGCCGGTCGATGACACCATGCTGCTCTCCTTCGTGCTCGAAGGCGGGCTGCACGAGCACAACATGGATTTCCTGGCCCGTCATCACCTCGGCCACACGACGATCGCCTACAAGGACGTGACCGGCACGGGCAAGGGCCAGGTGACGTTCGACTTTGTGCCGCTCGCGCGCGCGCGCGACTACGCCGCCGAGGACGCCGACGTGACGTTGCGGCTTTACGAGCTGCTCAGGCCGCGACTGCTCGCCGAGCGCATGGTGACCATGTACGAGACCATCGAGCGGCCGCTGATCCCGGTGCTCTGCGCCATGGAGCGCGCCGGCATTCGCGTCGATCGCGCGACGCTCGATCGGCTGTCGGCCGACTTCGGCCGGCGCATCGTCGAGCTCGAGAAGACGATCCACCGCCTCGCCGGCCGCCCCTTCGCGATCGGCTCGCCCAAGCAGCTCGGCGAGGTCCTGTTCGACGAGATGGGTCTGGGCGGCGGCAAGCGGGGCAAGACCGGGGCCTACGCGACCGGCGCCGACGTGCTCGACGAGCTCGCCGCCCAGGGCCACGAGCTGCCCGCGCGCGTGCTCGACTGGCGTCAGCTTTCCAAGCTCAAGAGCACCTACACCGACACCCTGGTCGACCAGATCAACCCGGCCACGGGGCGCGTGCACACATCCTACGCCATGGCCGGCGCCTCGACCGGCCGGCTCGCCTCGTCCGACCCGAACCTCCAGAACATCCCGGTGCGCACCGAGGAAGGGCGCAAGATCCGCGAGGCCTTCGTCGCCGAGCCGGGCCACGTGCTGCTGTCGGCCGACTACTCGCAGATCGAGCTCAGGCTGCTCGCCCACGTCGCCGACATCGGCGCGCTCAAGCAGGCGTTCAAGGACGGCACCGACATCCACGCGCTGACCGCGAGCCAGGTGTTCGGCGTACCGGTCGAGGGCATGGACGCGGGGGTGCGGCGCGGCGCCAAGGCGATCAACTTCGGCATCATCTACGGCATCAGCGCGTTCGGGCTGGCGCGTCAGCTCGGCATCCCGCAGGACGCCGCGGCCAAGTACATCCGCGCCTATTTCGAGCGCTATCCCGGCATACGCGACTACATGGAGCGGACCAAGACGTTCGCGCGCGCCCACGGCTTCGTCACGACCATGTTCGGGCGCCGCTGCCACGTGCCCGGCATCGTCGACAAGAACCCGGCCCGGCGCGGCTTCTGGGAGCGCGCGGCGATCAACGCGCCGTTGCAGGGCGCCGCCGCCGACATCATCAAGCGTGCCATGATCCGCATGCCCAAGGCGCTCGCCGAAGCCCGGTTAAACGCACGCATGCTGCTCCAGGTGCACGACGAGCTGCTGTTCGAGGTGCCCGAGGCCGAGGTCGAGAGGACCGCCAAGGTCGTCAAGGCGACCATGGCGAAGGCGGCCGACCTCACCGTTCCCTTGGTGGTCGAGACCGGCAGCGGGCGCACCTGGGCCGAGGCGCATTAGGACGCGTTTCGAAACTTGCCGACAGGCCCAAAACTGACGGGCGACCCTTTTTGCAAGATAGCTCCTTTCTAGACCTCATGGGAGAGCACAGTCGCAGGATGGACGGCCGCGCGTCGAGTTTCGATCAGGACGACGAAATGGGCAGCACAGCAAGGCCGGCCGCGAGCCCACGCATGCCTTCCATCACGCTTGTCATTCCAAAGGCCAATTTTCGATGCCCTCATTACTCCCAGTGCGTTTCCGTGTATTTGACCGTCTCCTCCGGATCGAGCGCGCGCGTTGTGTTCCCCACACGCACATAGAATTCCGAACCCTTCTCACCACTGACAAAGGCGGGTCCGAATGCTCTGTCGGTGTCCACGACGCACACGATCTTTTCGTCAATATTCTCGAACCGGACCTTGGCAAGGTGCCCGTACTCGGCGCCGATCTTCTGACTGATGAGGTTGGCCAAAAGCTGCCCCAACTGGTCCCGTGATCCGTTCAGCGACTTCAGGTCGGGGTCGAGGCCAAAAACGGAACCATCATCCTCGACGCCGATGATAAGCGTGCCACCCTCAGTGTTCATGAACGCGGCGATGGTCTTCAACACCGACAGACGTAGGCCAGCATTGACCTGTTTATTGACCACGTCCCACTGCAACGTGCTCTTGAATTCCAGATTTATGCTCTCACCGAGTTTGATGAGCTCAGATACGGGCCGATTCTCTGTAATCTCGGGCTCACGCACGAGTGCTGTCATGAACTCGTTGAGTTTGCGGCCGACGATTTCGCGCCGCGCCACAAGAAAGTCGCGATAGCGCTCGACCCTCCACAGCTCGGGGTCCATGGGGATGAACTGCTTGACGAGCGCACCGGGGTAGCTCTCATCGACACGAGGTAGATACTCAGCCGGCAGCGCGCTGGCGATGCTTTGATTGGTTTCGGCGGTGAGAAAGGCTCGGTTTGCGATCTCGTTCACCACTTTGCGATCGAGGTGATTGTCCGCGTCGAAACCATTATTATAGAGCACCGACTGTGGGAAGATGTGGTGGCTGTGGATGCGGTATTTGGCGCCGTGCGTAACCCCCAAGGCCGCACCGTTGAACCAGTCGATGGCACTGTGTGCCTTGGCAAGGACGTAGGTGCCGAGATAGAGCGGATGCTGCGCCCCGCGCCCCTCGAAATCGCTCGCCTTGACCTCGATCCGGCCGCGTTGGTCGATGATCTCGCCACAAAGATGGCCCCACGGCGTCTCTTCCTTCATGACGATCGAGACGTCCGATTCGAGCCGTTGGTCGGTCTGGGCCGTGTACCGTGCCCAGAGGAGCGCAGCATAGAGCCAGTGGACGGCGCTACGGAGCGCCTTGTCGGTCGCGAATTTGCCCTTGTTTAGGGACAAGTAGGCGACCAGCGGAATGAGCGCATTCGTGGTGTTGAGGTCTTGGGTCGAGTGGACGAAGGCGTGGTGGGGCAGCACGTTCGTCAGGTAGTCAAGCACCTGTGATAGCACTTTCCATCCCACCTGCAGTTCGTCGGCCGCTCGCTCGTGGATGGTTTCGAACAGCGCCCTTCGCGTGACGCAGACCGTGAGGGCACGGGTCATGAATGTTAAGTTGAAGACAAAGTTGCGCGCCTCAAGGTCGGCAATCTTAGTCTTCAACTCGCGGCGAGCAGTTGACCACTTGCCGGTAACATGAGTCAGCGCCAGTTCCGCGTCGGTCAGCTTCGTGCCCTGACTGTTGACGCGGTCGAAGATGTCGATCGCCACGTCGAGGTTTGCTTTGGAGGGTACCGTTTGGACGGGCAGCTCGATGTTTTGGATATTCCTAAGAGCGGTGAGGTTATCCGTGTAACGTTGAGCCAGTTCAAATGCCTGTTGGTCGTCAGCCGCTAGCTTTCTTGCAATCGCGAAGACTTGAATCTGTTTTTCTTTGTCGTTCCCATCGTAGAAGCAGTCTATAACACGATGCCACAATGGGTTTTCGCTCATTTTCGAGGACTGGTAGTACTGAAAGTCCGCATCGTCAATGTTGAAGTACAAGTCACGGGGATCGTTCTCAATGTCGGCTGCGGTATAGTAGCGCGGAACGTTGCCAGAAACGAACATATGCAGCGTAGTTAGGCGCTGCTGGCCGTCGAGCAAAACCCGAACGGTGCCGAGTTTTGGTGGCAGGGCACCGATGTTCTTGAGTTCGGGTGGGGCATTGGTCGGCCAGATCAACAACCCGCCGACGGGATAGCCCTTCAGAAGAGAAACCAATAGCTGCTTCGCCTGATCACGAGACCAGACATATTCCCGCTGAAACTCCGGAAGCACGAGATCCCGTTGTTGGATCGCGCTGATACATTCGCTAATTTTCATATTTCACCCCGTCGGCGATCCGGCTGCCTGTCGGTCGGTCAACGGAAGACGTACCGACGCGACGGACGCATCTTATGGGAAATGGTCATTCGCCAGCTCTTGGCGCATGCCCCACCGCCATGAGGTAAGTTACAGACATCCGCCTCTTTGCACCAGTATGCAAGTGTGATTGCGCGTTCATCTGCATCTGCGAGTGTCGCCTAGTCGAAGCCGGCCACTGGAAGATCCTCGTCGTCCTCAACGCCATCGCTCGCAACGGCGCATCACGGCGCCACGCGTAACCAACAACACGGTTGTTTCGAGACAGCCGACCTTCAAGCGGTCGGGTCCGTCAGGATGAACGGTGTCGCTCCGCAACCGCACACCAAGGTGTGTGAATGCCGTTGCCCCATTGGAATGAGAGGGTGGTCTACAATCGCGCCTCGGAGGGCGCGGCGTGGAGCGTCAGCAACGGAGACTGGTCGCGATTCTCGCGGCGGACGTGGTCGGGTACTCGCGGCTGATGGCGGCCGACGAGGCGGGGACGCTGGCGCGCTTCAACGCGCTGCGCGCCGAGCTGATCGAGCCCAAGATCGAGCAGTATGGCGGGCGCCTCGTGGGCTCGGCGGGCGACAGCCTGCTCGTCGAGTTCGCGAGCGCGGTCGATGCCGTGCAATGCGCGGTCGAGACCCAGGAGCGCCTGGCCGAACGCAACGCCAACTTGCCCGACGACCGCCGCATGGCGTTCCGCATGGGCGTGAACCTCGGCGACGTGATCGCCGAGCGCGGCACGATCCATGGCGACGGGGTGAACGTGGCGGCCAGGCTCGAAAAGCTGGCCCTGCCCGGGAGCGTCGCCGTCTCGCGCTCGGTCCACGACCAGGTCAAGGGCAAGCTCGCCTACGACTTCGCCGACCTCGGCGAGCAGACCGTTCACAACATCCCCGAGCCTCTGCGCGCCTACCGCGTCAGCCGACGCGCCCAGGAGCCGGGAGCGCCGCGACCGCCGACCACGCCCCGCGCCGTCGCGGACAGACCGTCGATCGCGGCGCTGCCGTTCACCAACATGAGCGGGGGCCCCGAGCAGGACTATTTCTGCGACGGCATCACCGAGGACATCATCACCGAGCTGAGCCGGTTCCGCGAGCTGTTCGTCATCGCGCGCAACTCCTCGTTCGCGTTCAAGGGCAAGGCGGTGAAGGTGGACGAGATCGCGCGCGCCCTGGGCGTCGCGTACGTCGTCGAGGGCAGCGTGCGCAAGGCGGGCAACCGCGTGCGCGTGACCGCGCAGCTCATCGAGGCGGCGACGGACAGCCACCTGTGGGCGGAGCGCTACGACCGGGAGCTCGAGGACATCTTCGCGATCCAGGACGAGATCACCCGAACGGTCGTGACCGCGCTGCCCGCGCGCATCGAGGCGGACCGCCTGAGGGCGGCGCGGCGCAAGCCGACCGAGAGCATGGACGCGTACGACTTCTACCTGCGCGGCAAGGAGCTGACCGCGCGGTTTAGCGCCGGCGACCTCGCCGAGGAGATCGCGCTCTTCGAGCGAGCCGTCGAACTCGATCCGGCGTTCGCGCGCGCCTATACCGGGCTCTCATTCGCGCGTCTCAGGAAAAGTTGGCAGACGCTTGAACCGAGCGATCTAGCCCGATCTATTCACCGGACGAAGCGTGATGCGTGCAGCGCTAGCGCGGGCGGCGTTACGGACGCGGGGATGGGTGGCGCCTGATTGGCGCGGTGCGGTGTCGTTGGCTTGGGGTTTCGGGATCGGGGTTGTGCGGGGC
>JBBDQV010000153.1:0-6360 GCA_040905845.1 Alphaproteobacteria bacterium
TCGAAGGCCTCATCGCCCAGTTGCGCCAGCGCGCCGACGAGATCCTCGGCGCGCTCTAGGCGCGCCTCAGATCAGCGCGTTCCGGCAAAGGCCCGTGGTGTGTTCACGTCGTCATCCGTAGTGCGTGCGCAAAGATTTCGCGGACCCGAGTAGTCATCCGAGTCAGGCCGAAGCCTTCGAGAACTGCTCGATTTGCGGCCTCGTCGTCGAGGCCTCCGAGGCGCTTTGCACGAGCAAAATGCGCCGAGAGTTCGTCTAGAGGGATCTCCTCAAAAGCGCGCGGCCCGCGCTGGCGCAGCACCACCTCAGGCGACTCCGGCAGGCGCAGGACTGCCTCGGAGAAGCCAGATCGGTCCGTCGCTCCGTCAATCTTTATCCTCGCGGTGCGCTGGAGTCGATTGACCGAGTGGTTCAGCATCTGGCGCACTTGTTTTCCGACACGAAGAATCCCGCATGCGCGTGCATAAGTCCGGGAGGCGCGCAAAGTCGTGACGGGCCCTTCGACGGTTACGATTTCGAGTAGAGACCGATCGATGGCGGCCGGCGGCGCAGTCCGCGGGTCGGGCGCGTTTCCATTCCAAGATTTGTACGGCGGTAGCGGTTCTCCCGTTTTGACGGCAGCCTCCGAGGCCCAGCTACCCGTCTCGCCGTCCGCGTCGGACGAATGCAGGGCCTTCTCGATACCCTCGACAATGATTCTGATCTGGCCACCGGGCGTGCGCACATCCACTTCCTCTCCGCGAGCCGCGCCGAGAAGTGCCTTCGCCAGCGGCGTTCCGTCGTTGATGACGCCTCTTGCGGGATCGCCTTGCCCCGTCACAATCGTCACGCTCCTCGGGGGCTCATGACTGCCGCTCCTGCGGTACGAGACCGTGTCTCCGATCTCGACAACGATCTCCTCTGCATTAGTTCCGCCGCGCGTGGTCGATGTCGGCACCTGCACAGGCGGGCTCTCCACCGACACCGCGCCGTCGGCGCCCCTGCCAGGCCCCTCTTCGTCGGTCACCCCGATCAACTCTTCCTCGATGGGCCGAGCCTGGGCGGCGGGCCGATCGGGCGCCGTTAGACGCTCCAGCAGGAAGCCAAGTAGCTTCTCCATCTCCCGATCGGGATCCTCATACCAATCGGTCGACCAAATGCGGTAGATGTGCCAGCCGAGTCCATTCAAGATCGCCTCGCGCAGACGATCCCTGTCGCGCACGGACTTTGCGGAGTGGTACGTCGCGCCGTCACACTCGACGCCGGCGAGGAAGCCGTGCGGGTAGTCTAAGTGTGCGACACCTAGATCGATTCTGTAGCCCGCGACGCCGACCTGGGGCTGCACTTTGAACCCTTCGGCCTCAAGCCGCGTCTTGACGTGGTCCTCGAACGGGCTCTCCGTGGGTGCGCCGTTGATAATCCCCGTCTCGATCCTTCCAGTCGCCGCATACTCGAGATAGCTGCGCAGCGTGCGCGTGCCCAAGTGGATGTTCGGCCGGGGCAGGATGCTGGCCGCTTGCATCGAGGAGAATACGTCGATTCGCTCGCGCGCTCGCGTGAAGAGGACGTTGAGCCTTCTTTCGCCGCCCCGCGTGGTAATGGGCCCGAATCGCTGCGCCACCTGCCCTCCGGGTTGCTCAGGCCCATACACGGTCGAAATCATGATCACGTCTCGTTCGTCACCTTGCACATTCTCGAGATTTTTCACGACGAAGGGATAGAGGGTATTTTCCCAGCGCTGCCGGTATCGCGCCATCGCGCGGTTCGACGCGAATTCGCTCTCGAACATTTCGTCGACGAGATCGCGCTGCTCGAGGTTCATCGTCACGACGGCGAGGCTACGCTCGCGGTTGTCCGGGTTTTCCATGAACGCGCGCGCCTCATCCACGAGTCGCTGCGCCTCGACGGCATTTCGGTGTCCTCTGTAGATGCCGTCTCCCACGTAATGAAAGTGAACGCCCATCCCGGAGTTCGTCTCGTTCGGACCGGGAAAGACGATCAATTGATTCTCGTAGAAATGCTTGTTCGAGAACGCGATCAGGCCACTGTGGCGTGAGCGATAGTGCCAGCGCAAATGCCGGGGCGGTCGCCATGCCTTGAGCGCGAGATCGAGGATCGACTCCGCATCGAAGTCGAGCATTCCATACCCGTTGTCAACTCCATTGTCGGCACCGTTCGCAGTGGTTGCCGAGGGTCGGCTGCTAGCCTGAAAGAAGCTGGTCGGCGGGAGCTGTTTGGGGTCGCCCACGATAATGGACTGTTTTGCGCGTGCGATCGCTCCAAGCGCTTCCTCGGGCCGGACCTGCGAGGCTTCGTCAATAATGACGAGGTCGAAGAGGTCCCGCTGTCTGGGCAGCAACTGGGCGACCGTAACTGGTGACATCAGATGGCACGGCTTCAACTGTCGAAGGGCATTCCCGGCACGGCGCATAAGTTGGCGCAGGCTCACGCTGCCGCGCTGCAGTTGCACCTGATACTGCACCAATCCCAATTCGGTGTATTCAGACGGGGAACCAAAGGTGACGCCCCTTGGAACTTCGCGTCGGTGCACGGTGTACGCCACGCGGGCGCGCTCGAGTTCGAGGAGCTTTGCCTCGAGTCCAATGAAGGATTCCCGGTGATTGACGAGTTGGTTGCCGTCAAGGCGCGTGAGTTGCGGAAAGGCCCTGTAAATACGCCTGGCGAGCGATTGGTAAAGGGCCCACTCGAAAGCGTCGCTCAATAGCTCGAGCGGGGCGCCGCTCGATTGCAATGCATCGAGTACGACGCCAGCGGGACCCTCTATCACGTCCGCGTACCGACGGTAGAAGGCCACCCAATGCGGCAGTGTCGCTGGAGCGGTTACTGCGGCGTCGGCGCGGCGCAGCAGATCCGTCAGCCGTACGTCCTCATGTTCGTTACCATCAAAGAAGGACCTGGTTTCGATCGCCAGGACACTCGCGCAATGCCTCCAAGCTGCATGCTCGTCGGCGAGGCATTGCTCCAACATCACGGTACGGTCGGGCGTTTCCGCCAGAACTGCTGCTAGGGCCCAGAACCGAGGATCTCGGCAATATGCTTCCATCTCTTCACAAAGGGAAACGATCTCCACGATCTGTTGGCGCTGAGTCAATCGGAGGGTGGAAAGTTGCGTGCTTGCGCACAGGAGTTCTCGAAGCCGGGCATCCTCGTCGATCACGTCAGGAAGAATCTGTGCCTGCTCCAACGATCGCTCCGCCGAGAGGCCACAAGTCCTCGCCCGAGATGCCAGGTCTGCAAGTCGCTCGGCTCGTGCCGAAATCTGCGCCGGGTCCTCTGTAATCGAAGCGACCAGAGTGGCAACGCCGAGTGCTGCCTCGGCATTGGCGAGATCGCGGGCGAGCAATGCCACTTCGTCCAACTCTTCGATACTGCCGCGCAATAGTACGTGGCGTACGGCCTTGTGCCCGTCACTGATGCCCGCGAACTCTGTGGCCACGCGCGACGCCCAGGCGGCGACAGAAAGCGGCACGGTGAAATTGGTGTCGAGTCCTCGCCAGCGGTTCCCCAACTTAGACGCCAATGCAGGGTCCTTGACGAACTTGTCGCGCGCCTCAAGGAAACAAGCGACTCGACGTAGGGCTTCTGCTGCTGCCCTTCGCTCGAAACCCTCATTCCTTAGCGCTCCGCTGCGATACAGCGCTCGTGCCCGTCGCGCACGCGCACTCAGAATGGTCGGACCGTTTGCGCTCGAGAGAATGCGCGCGGCCGCGTGCAGCTCGGCCGCAGCCGGCAAACCTTCGAGGGCGAAGTCCGCTTGCAATCGCGCCTGCTCCTCGCGCAGGGCGTTGCATTCCTTCTCGGCTGCCTCAAGCCATTCCGAAGCAAGATCGTCGATCAAGGCTGCAGATCGAGATAGAAGGATTTCCCGCGGAGTCGCCGCGATGACATCGGTGGCGCGCAGTATGCTCTTTGTCGTTTCGGCGTCCACGCGGTCGCATCCAAACAATTCGACGAGTCGGTGGACGATTCTCGAAACCTCTCTGACACGTCTGGCGCGCGCGACCAGACGGGCGGCTTCCGCCTCGATTTCGTCGGGTGACAGGTTGGCGACCGCTTCCGCACTCGCACGCGAGAGAACTTCGCGCAAATCCGTCACCGGAACGCGCTCCACATCGAGTTCAGGTACGACTTGACGAACTGCTTCGGCGATCTCGATCCGCCGATCGATTCGGGCGAGGTCGTCTCTGAGCGCCGCGCGCGCGTCCTGGTTCCCGATGGTTGCGAGACCGGATGTGCCGAGTCGTGCGACGTGTGGCTCCAGAAGCTTCGGCGCGCTCACGAGCGCAAGGAGATCGCCGCGCCGAGAAGGCTCTTCCGGGATGCCGAGCGTGGCGGCACAATTGACGAGGGATTGCAGCGCGTCGCGCCACTGCCTCATCGCATCAAGGGCTTGCGGAAGTTCGACGGGCGACAGGTCGCAATGCGTTACCCCTCGCCATGGGTGCCCTTGGATTCCCCCCGGATCCCGAGCAACGGGTGCCAGTTCCTGCAATACCCGACGGATTGCCTGGCGTGCTGCTTCCAGTTGTCTCTCGGTCAGCGTTTCGCACTCCGTCAGCGTCAACAGCGCCATCTGTTGAGGCAGCTCGTCACGAACCTTGCTTCTTCGAACGACATGCCAGAGCACGTCGTGCACCGTCTTATCGAGCTGCCCAACGCGCTCGCCAAGGATTCTGGCGTATGTCCGGAGCGCGTCGCGGTGCTCCGTCCAAATCTCTTTCTGTTGTTCGTATCGATTTGGGTCAAAGGGCGGAGGTGCAGCTTGAAGTCGCTCACGAAGCGAAGCGATCACCTCACTCTTTCGAAGGGCCTGTGCGTGTAGATTGAGGCAATAGGGCCCCAGACCAGCCTTTGCCAAACGGTCGTGAACCACATCGAGCGCAGCAAGTTTCTCTGCGACGAATAGTACTGTCTTTCCCTCATACATTTCCGCCGCGATGATGTTTGTGATAATTTGTGACTTTCCGGTACCAGGCGGGCCGTAGATTGCGAGGTCCTCACCCGTGAGGGCATCCGTGACTGCGCTGTGTTGGGATGAATCGGCGTCATAGATCAGAATCGGCGTCCGCGCGGCGGCCATGTCTTCGTCGATCGACCGGTCCTCGGCGTAAGGCACGTCGGTCGCTCCCGATGCAGCCAACAGATTTCGCACGCTTCGGTGATCAACGAAGGAGGGCTTCGCAGCCCAGTGCGCCTCATCGAGGTCATGATAAATGGCGATCTTCGAGTAAGGAAAAAGCCCAATAGTAAGAAATCGATGCACCTTCCACCGCTGCTTGTGGCGGCACAGATCATTCTTCACCTTGTCGAAGTATGACTCGGGCGAGTCGTCGTCCTCAAACTCCGGAAGGACGAGATCGAACCGTTCACTCAGGAAGCGCCCCAGCGTAACATTTGGCCCCGAAGGGTCTCCGGCTGCATACAGGGTGTGAACGTAGCGGGTTCCCTCGCGCCGCCGGCCGATGTCCAGCGGAACCATGAGAAGCGGCGCGAAGTACTGAATCGCGGATACATCGTCCTCGTACCATTCGAGAAAACCGAGAGCGGCCGAGAGCGTATTGACGCCCGTATCCCGCAAGCTGGTCCGGGCGCGATCGGCCAGGAGTCGAAGGCGACGATTGAGGTCGTCCGCCTCGAGGAGTGTCTGCAATGTGTCGTCGCGATGGCGCTCGGCATCGGGTTCATCCTCTCGGCGCGGCAGTTCGAAGCTCGGGTTGATGCCGTGCCTCCTGGCTAACTCTTCTCCGGAGAGCCCGGTTTCAGGGCGCCACGGTTCAAGGCCGATCGCCTGGCGTGCTTGGTTGCGGGCCTCCCTATCCAACGCCTCGATTTCCTGCGCAGTCGCGTTGCGCCGTCGCATTTCAGCCAACGCAGCGCGGTACATGACACTCTTCTGTTTGAACGTCTCGAAAGCCGCGTCGAACTCCTCGGTGTCTTCGTCATCGGGATTGTCACGGGGCTCGGGTAGTGGGGCGACGAGAAAACGATTGCCGTCCTCGAGCGCGAGAAAGACCGGGTCGGGAAGCTCGTCGACGATTCGCAACTGAGTTAGGTTGCGTGGGTCATGCCTGCAGTTGAGCAGGCTGTTTCGGAGGGAAAGATCAAGCAAGCGTTCGCGGAACGCTTCTATCTGCTTTGCAATGTATTGGGCATGGGGATCGCGCTCTTCTCCATGCTCCCCATTCATCGCTGTTTCGGCTGCGTGCGCTTCATTCATGGCTGAGCCGAGGCCACAACTCCCCCCGCGCTTCTATTACGGCGCGTTTGGCTCGCGGTGGCAAGGCGGAATCCGCGAACGGTCTATGGCGCCGTGCTCGGCCCCAATTGGAAGGCGGCCGACGAGGCTCAGCGCGAGACCTA
>JBBDQV010000153.1:6460-11699 GCA_040905845.1 Alphaproteobacteria bacterium
TCGAAGGCCTCATCGCCCAGTTGCGCCAGCGCGCCGACGAGATCCTCGGCGCGCTGTAAGCCCCAGAGCAATATCCGATCGGATTGAACCACGGGGTTCAATCCGATCGGATGAAATTGCTCTAGATTTCAATGACCTAGAGCAGCGTTCGTCGAACCCCGCTACGGCTTCTTGAACTTTACCAGCTCGGTCCGGTCGCCGGTCGCCGGGTCGAGCTCGAGAACCAAGCCGACGCCGGACGCGTAGAACTTGTGCTCGAGGACGTCCGGCTCGACCGGGGTGAAGTCCCCGGTCACGACGCACGATTTCTTGCACGTTTTCGCCGGTACCTTGGCCGAGCCGAGCGTGGTGATCACCCGCGCCGCGTCCTCGGCGTCGCCCAGCGCGAACTCCTGGCGGTAGACGACGCCCTTCTTCGGATTCGCCAGCATGACGATGCCGGGTTTGGCGCCGTCGACCCCGGCGAGCCACGAGCCCTCGAGGCTGACCAGCTCGCCGTTCTCGAAGCTCTGCGACAGCTCGCCGAAATACCAGACGTTGCCCGCCCGGTCCTGGGCATAATAGTCGAGCGTGTCCTCGATCGGCTCGCCGTCCTCCTCGACCACGTCGCGCACCACCGTGCACTTGACGCCGAGAACGGTCTTGGTCTCGTCGGTGACCGTGACCGTGATCTTCTCGTCCCCGCCCCGATAGACCCAGACCGAACCCGGGAGCCACGGCATGAACGGGTTGGTGACGCGGCGGACGAAGTTCGCGGGTTTGATCGGCGGATCGTAGGGGTCCTCGCCGAGCGCGGCGCACAGCGCGGCACGCGCCTCGGCCTGGGCCCGGCAAAGCGCGTGGTCGCCTTGGCCGGCCGCCAGGGCCTCGGCGACGCAAGCCTTCCTGGCCGCCTCGCCGCTCTCGTTGGCGCAGATCCCGATGCTGATCGCCAGATCGTCCCGCGCCTCGTGGCCGCAGGCGTTCAGCGCCGCCTCGGTCGTCTGGGTGCAGAAGTCCGTCCGCGGCTGCTGCGCGGCGAGCGCGCCGGGGCCGAACGCCATGGCGCCAACCAGGAACGCCGCCGTGGCCACAACCGCCGAGCCGGCTGCCGCCGTGCGCCACGGATCGCTCGATGATGCCGTCATGTCCGCCATCTCCTTGCCTTGTCCCGCTCGTCATGGCCGAGACACGTCGGCTCGGCCGGCGCCCATCGAGCAGGGGGCGCGGCCCGCCCGCAATCGAACATGCGTACGACCTCGGAAAACGACGCTGACGCAAGCGGTTAGGCCGTCGCTACCACGCCCGTTGCGATCAGATCAGGGCGTCCTCGAAGTTCCAGTAAAGCCCGCTGCGGAGTGGCCTGAGCGCATGCCCGCCGTGGCGCTCGCGCAACAATGCCTCGGCCTCGGCGTAGCTCGCGAAGGCCCACAGCGCGAGTCCGCCGGGGTCCGGGCCGAGCGTGCCGACCCGGCGCAGCACGAAGTCGAGCGTGCCGTTCGCGTGGCGCTTTGCCCGGGCGGAGAAGTGATCGCGCACGGCGGCGTCCTCGATCGACTCCTCGGCCGCGAAGAACTCGACGACGTGCAGGCCGCCGCCGAGCGGCGGGCCGCCGACGATCTCGTCGTAGAGTCCGGCCTCGACGAAGTGGATGCCGAGCCGGGTCGCCTGAAAGCCGGGGTCGCGTCGGGACTCGGCCGTGCGGAACGACGCCTCCCACTCGTCCATGCGCGTCATGCCCCGGTGGCGCCACAGACACAGCACGCTCGGGCCGGGCGCCAGCCGCTCGGCGCGGCCGAGGTTCGCCACCTTGACGTCCTCATCCGAGCTCCATCCGTCCTGCATGCCGATCTTGTGGAAAATCTGGATCGGCAGGAAACGGTCGTGCTCGATGTACTCGACGTAGATCATGGGGCCTCCGCTAGACCGCGACGTAGCCGCCGTCGACCGGCAGGACGACCCCGGTGATGAACGAGGCCGCGTCGGAGGCGAGGAACACTGCGGGACCGGCCACCTCCTCGTCGCTGCCCGTGCGCCGCAGGGGCGTGGTCAGCCCGATCTCGTCCTTGACCCGCGGGTCCTCGCGCTCGAAGCCGGCGCCCTTCATGGCATGCGCCATCCAGCCCGGCGCGACGGCATTGACCCGGATGCCGTAGGGCGCCCATTCGATGGCCAGCGTGCGCACCAGTTGGTGCACGCCGCCCTTGGCGGCGCAGTAGGCGGCGAGGTTCGGGAAGCCGACCAGCCCCGAGTTCGACGAGGTCGCGACAATGGCGCCGCCCGTGCCCTGGTCGATCATCCGCGCGCCGGCGGCGACCGCGCTGTTGAAGCAGCCGGTCAGATCGACGTCGAGCACCTTGCGCCAAGTCGCCTCGTCGGTGTCGATCGCGGGGCGCGGGATGCTGATGCCGGCGTTGCACATCATGATGTCGATCCGGCCGAAGCGTTCGACGGTCGCGGCGACGAAGTCCTCGCACGTGGCGCGGTCGACGACATCGAGCCCATGGGCGGCGGCCTCGCCGCCGGCCTCGTTGATGGCCTTGGCGGCCGCCTCGACCGTTGCCAGGGTTCGCCCGCCGCACATGACCTTGGCGCCCGAGCCCGCCAGCGCCTCGGCCATGGCGCGCCCCAGCCCGCGCCCCGCGCCGGTCACCGCCGCGACCCTGCCCGTGAGGTCGAACAGCCCGAGCGCCATGCGCCTGTTCCTCCAGTCGGTCGTGCCGGCTCCCTTTCTAGCCCACCTCCGGCCGCGCGGGTAGCCATGCGCGATCGAAGGCGACGGGCGTTCGGCGTGGTCCTGCGCTATAGTTTCAAGGTTCCGTCTCCTCCAGGGAGCCTCGACCATGCATCGTCTCGCCTTCGCCTTCGCCGTCCTCGCGACCGTCGTGGTGGCCTCGCCCGCCTCGGCCGGCCTCGCCGAGGGACTTTGGGCCTACGAGCGCGGCGACTGGGCCGTGGCGCGGCGCGAACTGTGGCGCCCGGCCGCGCTCGAGGGCAGCGCCGAAGCGCGCTACGTCCTCGGCCTCATCCACCGCGACGGCAAGGGGGTGGCCGCCGACGCGACCGAGGCCATCAAATGGTTGCGCATGGCCGCCGCCTTGGGCGAGGGCCGCGCCATGCTCGCGTTGGGCCGCGCCCACGAGCGCGGCGAATTGGCCAGGCACGACGAGACCAAGGCGCTCGCCTGGTACACGCTGGCGGCGGCCCACCTCGCGGTCGGCGTCGAGCGCGACGCGGCGCTCAGGGGCGAGGACCGCATCGCGCGCCTGGCGCCCGCGTGGCAGCGCAAGAAGGCCGCCAAGCTGGCCGAATCCTGGGGCGCCGATCTGGCCAAGACCGCCATGGTGGTCGAGATCCAGGACGGGCTCGCCTCGTTCGGCTATCCGGTCGGGCCCGTCGACGGCATCGTCGGGCCCAAGACGCGGGGCGCGATCACGTCCTATCAGAAGAAGAACGCGCTGGCCGTCACCGGCGAGGCGTCCGAGGAGTTGCGCGCCCACGTCCTCGCCGCGCGGCTTGCGATGCCAGACTGACGCCATAGCGAACTCTGGCGGCGTGATATCGTGGTCGCCCATGGCCATAACCGAACGCGATATCTTCGACAAGATCAGGATTCCGGCGGAATTGGACGAGGCGCTGCGCCGCAGCAACCCTTGGTGGAGCGGTCTACCAGGGCGCGTCGTTCCTGGATTTCGGCGACATGCGTTCGGTTCATTGTTGCGCCGGATGGATCATGGGCTCGCGCCAATCGTCGTGGTTCGGGGGCCGCGACAGGTTGGCAAGACGACTCTCCAGGAACAGATCATCCGCGAACTGATTGAGGTTCGAGGCGTCGAGCCCCACCACATACTTCGGGTTCAGTTCGACGAGTTGCCGTCCTTCCGTGGGCTCAAACAACCCCTGCTGACGGTTGCGTATTGGTTCGAGAATCGCGTTCTCGGACAGACATTCAATGAGGCCGCGCACGCCGGACGCCCCGCATATCTGTTCTTCGACGAGGTTCAAAACCAGGCTGACTGGGCACCACAGCTGAAGTACCTGGTCGATCATCACACGGTCCACGTCATGGTGACCGGAAGTTCCGCGCTGCGCATCGAAATAGGGCGCGACAGCCTCGCCGGCCGGATCACATCGGTTGATCTCGGTACGTTGACGCTCCGGGAAATCGCCGAGCTCGCGGTCGGCGTGCGGGTCGACCCGCTGCTTCCGGGCAACGGCCTCGAAGCATTGCGCTCGATCGATTTCTGGCGGAACTTGATCGACTATGGTCGGACGCACGGACGCGCGCGACAGCAAGCCTTCGTGGCCTTCTCCGATCGTGGCGGATATCCCATTGCTCACGCTAGGCCCGACGTGCCTTGGCTCGAGCTTGCCAACCAACTGAACGAGACGGTGATCCGACGCGTCATCCAGCACGACCTGCGCATGGGCGAACGCGGTCGCAAACGTGACCAGGGGTTGCTTGAGGAGGTGTTCAGGCTGGCCTGTCGCTATGCGGGCCAAGCTCCATCCTCAGCGCTCTACGTTGCCGAGCTCAGTCAGACGCTAAGAGCGAACGTCGGGTGGCAACGAGTGCTGCACTACCTTCGATTCCTGGACGGCGCCCTTCTGTTGCGGCTCATCGAGCCTGCGGAGATCCGGCTCAAAAGGCGGCGAGGTGGTCCCAAGATCTGTCTCGTCGACCACTCGCTTCGCGCCAGTTGGCTGGCGGAACGTATACCGCTGGATCGTCGCTCGCTGGACGAGATGCCGCATCTCACGGACCTGGCAGGGCGGATCGCCGAGAGTGTGGTCGGCGCCTTTTTGGCAGGGCTACCGCACAGCAACACGTCGTACTTCCCTGAACGAGCCCAGGAGCCGGAGGTCGACTTCGTGCTCACCGTGGGCGAGAATCGCATTCCGATCGAGGTCAAGTATCGTCGTAGGATCGACCCGCACGGAGACACCGTCGGGCTTCGCAGTTTTGTCGAAAGGTCCGTATACAACGCGCCGTTTGGAATCCTCGTTACACAAGAGGATGACGTCGTACTACGAGATCCCAGGTTGCTTGCCGTGCCCCTTTCGACGCTCTTGATGATGAGTTGAAAGATCGGGGCGACCAAAGTCACACCAGCGGCGCGTCGAGCCGGTAGCGGCCGTCGCGGTCCTCGATCTCGAGCACCCAGGCGTCGGGGTCGTAGTCGAGCGCGCGGCGCACGTAGGCATCGGCCTCGGCCTCGGCGACCGGCGCGGGCCCCCGCGCCGAGAGCCACGCCGAGCC
>JBBDQV010000153.1:11709-22829 GCA_040905845.1 Alphaproteobacteria bacterium
GACCCGCCGTCGATCGCGCGCCCCTGGTAGCCGCACGCCGAGCCGCCGTCCGCGCCCATGGTGCGGACGTAGACGAGGCAACCGGCGGCGAGCCGGTTGTGCTTCAGGATCACGGCGCCGGCCTGCTCGTCGCCCTTGTGGACGACGACGAGCGGGATCGAGTCCAGATCGCACAGACGCAGCTGGACCTGAACCCACAGCCCCGAGCGCAGCCTGGGTTCGCTCAAGGGCGCCTCATGCCAGCGGCCGGAGGTCGGGCTCGACCCAGCCGCGTCGGGCCTCGACCGACATCAGGCGGTCGCGACTCCAGTACGCGAGGGGATGGTCCTTGGCGCCCTCGGGGCTCGCCGCAAGCGCGTTGACGAGATCGACGAAGGTAGACTCGGCCGGCGCGCTCGCCAGGAAACACTGTGTCCGCCAGATGAAGAACCGGGTGATCGTCTCGTGATAGCCGCCGGTGTCGGTGTTCTGGGTGCCGACCGCGAGGTTGTACGACCAGATGCGGTCGCGCAGCAGGTCGAGCGCCCGCTCGGCCCCGAACCGGCGCACGTGCCAGATCGAAACGACCAGGTGCGCGTGGTGGTTCCAGCGCGGCTTGGCGAGCGAGCGGTCGAGGAACCCCTTGACGATGTCCTCGACGGCCGCGTCGTCGGGAAAGGGCGCGTGAACCCGTGGGCCCACCCCGGCGTTCATCGGGCGGGCTCGGCTCAGCGCACCAGGCGGTTGTCGACCAGGTCCTTGACCACGGCGGGGTCGGCCAATGTCGTAGTGTCGCCGATCTGCTCGTGCTCGTTGGCGGCGATCTTGCGCAGAATCCGGCGCATGATCTTGCCCGAGCGGGTCTTGGGCAGCGCCGGCGCCCACTGGATGTGGTCGGGCTGGGCTATGGCGCCGATCTCCTTGCGCACCCACTGCACCAGCTCCTTGCGCAACGCCTCGGTCGGCGTCACGCCGAGCTTCAGCGTCACGTAGGCGTAGATGCCCTGGCCCTTGATGTCGTGCGGGCAGCCCACGACGGCGGCCTCCGCTACGTCGTGGTGGGCGACGAGCGCGCTCTCGATCTCGGCGGTGCCGAGGCGGTGTCCGGCGACGTTGATCACGTCGTCGACGCGCCCGGTGATCCAGTAGTCGCCGTCGGCGTCGCGGCGCGCGCCGTCGCCGGTGAAGTACATGCCCGGGAAGGTCTTGAAGTAGGTGTCGATGAAGCGCTGGTGGTCGCCGTAGACCGTGCGCATCATGCCGGGCCACGAGTCGAGGATGCAGAGGTTGCCGGTGGCTACGCCCTCGAGCACCTTGCCCTCGCCGTCGACGATGACCGGCTCGACGCCGAAGAAGGGCCGCGTCGCCGAGCCGGGCTTGAGCGCGACCGCGCCGGGCAGCGGCGTGATCAGGATGCCGCCGGTCTCGGTCTGCCACCAGGTATCGACGATCGGGCAGCGAGTTTCGCCGACCACCCGGTAGTACCACTCCCACGCCTCGGGGTTGATCGGCTCGCCCACGGTACCGAGCAACCGCAAACTCTTTCGCGAGGTCCTGGTCACCGGCGCCTCGCCTTCGCGCATCAAGGCGCGGATCGCGGTCGGCGCGGTGTAGAAGATGTTGACCTTGTGCTTGTCGATGACCTCCCAGAAGCGCGACGAGGTCGGATAGTTCGGCACGCCCTCGAACATCACCGAGGTCGCGCCGTTCGCGAGCGGCCCGTAGACGATGTAGCTGTGCCCGGTGACCCAGCCGATGTCGGCGGTGCACCAGAAGACGTCGCCGTCGTGGTAGTCGAACACGTATTGGTGGCTCAGCGCGGCGTAGACCAGATAGCCGCCGGTGGTATGCAGCACGCCCTTCGGCTTGCCCGTCGAGCCCGAGGTGTAGAGGATGAACAGCGCGTCCTCGGCGCCCATCGGCTCGGGCGGGCATAGGGGCGCGACCTTGGCGCGCTCGTCGTGGTACCAGAGGTCGCGCGGCGCCTGGAACGGCACCTCGGCTCCGGTGCGGCGCACGACCAGCGCGTGGCGCACGCCCGGGCAGCGCGCCAAGGCCTCGTCCATCGTCTTCTTGAGCGGGATCTTGCGTCCGCCGCGCACGCCCTCGTCGGCGGTGATGACGAAATCAGACTTCGCGCCGCCGATGCGCCCGACCAGGCTTTCGGCCGAGAAGCCGCCGAACACGACCGAGTGGATCGCGCCGATGCGCGCGCAGGCGAGCAAGGCGAAGGCGAGCTCGGGGATCATCGGCAGATAGATGGTGACCCGGTCGCCCTTCTTGACGCCCAGCGCCTTCAGCACGTTGGCCATGCGGCAGACTTCGGCGTGCGCCTCGCGATAGCTGATGGCGCGGCTCTCGTTGGGGTCGTCGCCCTCCCACAGGATCGCCGTTTGCTCGGCGCGCTTGGCGAGGTGCCGGTCGAGGCAGTTGGCCGAGGCGTTGAGCACGCCATCGGCGAACCAGCGGATGTGCACGTCGCCCGTGAAGGCCGAGTCCTTGATCTTGGTCGGCGCCTTGATCCAATCGAGGCGCTTGGCGTGCTCGGCCCAGAAGCCGTCAGGGTCCTCGACCGAGCGCTTGTACATCGCCTTGTATTTGGCATCGTCGCACCAGGCGCGCTTCGCCCATTCGGGCGTCACGGGATGGACGATGTCGTGGCTCATGGCGCTCCCCCCAAAGCGAACGGCTCGATTCGGCCCAATTCATAGCCAACGCGCGGCGGGGCCACAAGGCGAGGGGCGCTATTCGCCGGCCTTCACCTCCTCGAACATCGCGGTGATCTTCTCCTCGTTCCGCATGCGCGACTGGAACACGCTCTTGCCGAGTACGCCGGCCGGGTCGGCGGTCAGGCCGGCGGCTTCCAGGTCGGCGGCGGGCACCATCCCGTAGGCCTTCGCGTTGGCGTGGCCCAGCCCGTAGTACGTCATCCAGAACGCGCCCGACTCCGGATCGGTCAGGCTGTCGATCAGGTCGTAGGCGAGATCGGGTTGCGCGGCATCCTTGTTGATCGTCGCGACCGCGGCGAAGGTGGACAACCCTTCCTTCGGGTGCAGCATGTAGGCGACCGGAACGCCTTCGCGGCGCAGCGACGCATACGTGTCGTTCCAGGTCATCGCCGCGACGATCTCGCCCGAGGCGATCGACTGGG
The DNA here is from genome assembly GCA_040905845.1 of Alphaproteobacteria bacterium. GTDB lineage: Bacteria > Pseudomonadota > Alphaproteobacteria > SP197 > SP197 > VGDP01. Next base: position 14,840 of record JBBDQV010000153.1, read on the forward strand.
CGAGCGAGGTCATGTCCGAGGTGTACATGCGCAAGAGCGGCCGCTGGGCGACCATGACGCCCTTGACCTTGGCGATCGCTGCTTCGTCCATTGTGTAGGGATCGACGCCGGCGTAGATCGCGGCGCCGGCGACCGCGTCGGCGACGCCGTCGATCATGGCGAGCCGGCCGCTGTAGCGCTCGTCCCACAGCAGACCCCAGCTCTCGTCCCCGACCTCGACGAGATCGGTGCGGTAGAGCACCGACGTGGTGCCCCAGCCGACCGGCACGCTCCAGTGCTCCTCGCCCACGACCGTTCCCGGCACCGTCTTCAACACGTCGATCAGGTCGGCCCAGTGGGCGAGGCGGCCCGTGTCGATCGGCTGCAGCAGCTCGGCGTCGCGCCAACGCGGCACCGAGTACGACCCGCAATAGGTCACGTCGGGCTTGAACCCGCCGCGCAGCTTGTTGAACGCCTCTTCCTCGTCGCCCCAGAAGCTAGTCGAGGGCGGCGCGCCGTTCTTGGCCACGTAGGGCTTGAACAGACCTTCCTCGGCGAAGCCGCCGAGCACGTAATAGAGCGCGTCGGCGCCGTCCGCCCGGGCGCGACCGGCGCCGAGCGGCATAAGCGTCAAGCCGACGCCGGCGGCGATGCGGCCAAGCTCGCGCCGGGTCAGGTCCCGGCGCGCCAGACGATCACGTAAGTATGCGCTGCTCATCATTTGCCTCCCTGCTTGCGCGGCGACTCACTCGGACGCCGTCGCCATCGAATGGGTCCAATTGTCGTCGTCGCCGGTGTCATTGGGGGAAAGCCCGACGATTTCGTCTCGGGTGTCGACGCCCAGGCCGTTGACCATGCGATTGGCGTAGGCGAAGTACGCCGTGACCTGGTTGACTTCCAGGATCTCGCCGTCGCTGAGCCCCGCCTTGCGCAGCGCGATGACCGCGTCCTCGGTCATGGCGCGGGGCGTCAGCGTCAGGTCGCGCGCGTAGCGCAACATGGCGAGCTCGCGGCCTTGGAACGCGAATTCGGGCTTGTCGGCGGCGAGCGCGCCAAAGATGGTGTTCGAGCGGTCGGCGTTCTTGATCAGGGCGCGCAAGCCCTCGAGGTGGTGCGCCGTGCAGTAACCGCAGCCGTTGAGGATGCTGACGTACGCGCCGATCGTCTCGAGCATCCAGCTCGGGATCTTGTTGCCCGAGTGGTAGAGCACGTACTTGTAGATCAACATGTGCGCCTCCATCGTGTGGGGGCGCAGGCTGTGGGCTTTCATGATGTTGTCGACGTGGGTCCCGGGACCCTTGATGCGGTCGTAGAGCTGCTTCAGGCGACCGGTCGCCTTCTCGTACGGAACCGTCTCGATCCATGTCATGGCGTGATCCCCGCGGTGGCGGCTCGGTGCCGTCAGGCGCGCGACTCTCGCCGGTTCCCGTGGTCCCGGCAAGCCCGACCTTGGCGGCGACCGGCGCTGGCCAGGGCGCGTTATCGCGCGTAGTCTCCCGCGTCAACGGAGGGCCACCATGACCCAGCGCAAGGCGCGCGCGGCTCGGGCCAGGACCCGGCGCGTCAAGCACTACCGGCAGACCACGGGGTTCACCTGCGGGCCATCGTCACTGCTGATGGCGATGAACGCGCACGACCCAAGTATCAAGCTCGCGCGCATCCACGAGCTCCTGCTGTGGAAGGAGGCGACGACCATCTTCATGGGGCCCAAGGGCGGGCACGGCGGCTCCAGCGCGCTCGGACTCGCGATCGCCGCCGTGAAGCGCGGCTTCAAGGCCGAGGTCCAGGCCAACCACCGCGCGCCGCTGTTGATGACCCGCTCGCGCAAGCCCGAGCTCATGGCGGTCGTGCGCCTGGTCCACGACAAGGACAAGGCCGAGGCCAAGCGCCTCGGCATCCCGCTTCGCCACGGCGAGATCGACCTCGAGGACATCGCCGCCAGGATGGCCGAGGGCTTCATTCCCATGGTCCTGGTCACGTGCCGCTACCTCGACGGCAGCCACACCCCGCACTGGATCGTGGTGACCGGGATCGACGAGGCCGGCGTCACGGTCAACGACCCATGGGTCTCGCTCGACAAGGGCGAGACCGCGAAGGACAGGACGAACCTGCGCCTGACCCGCGCCGTCTTCGCCAAGATGACCCACTACGGCCGGCTCAAGGAGCAGGCGACCGTGTTCATCGGGCCGCGCGAAGCGGGCTAAGTCTCGTGCAGCTCCAGCTCTCCACCTGGCCCGAGGTCGAGGACTATCTGAAGGGCTCGACGGGGATCATCATCCCAATCGGCTCGACCGAGCAGCACGGGCCGAACGGGCTGATCGGCACCGACGCGATCTGCCCCGAGGTCATCGCCAAGGGCATCGGCGCGGCGACCGGCGCATTGATCGCGCCGACCATCAGCGTCGGCATGGCCCAGCACCACATGGCCTTTACCGGCTCGATGACGCTGCGTCCCTCGACGCTCATCGCGGTGATCCGCGACGAGGTGGTCGGGCTCGCCCGCCATGGCTTCGACCGGTTCCTGTTCCTCAACGGCCACGGCGGCAACATCGCGACCATCCGCGCCGCGTTCTCCGAGATCCACGCCGAGGCGAGCCTGGCCAAGGCCGGCAACGCACCGGCGCTCCGTTTGCGGCTCAAGAACTGGTGGGACACCCCGAAAGTGCGGGTGCTCTCGGCCGAGCTCTACGGCGACAAGGAGGGCGATCACGCCACCTGCTCCGAGGTCTCGGTCACGCAGTTCGCTTATCCGGACGAGATCAAGCCGGTGACGTTCGAGGGCACGGCGCCGCGCAACTCAGGGTTCGGCGACGCCCTGGACTACCGCCGCCGCTACCCCGACGGCCGCATCGGCTCGGACCCCTCGCTCGCCCGGCCCGAGCACGGGAAACGGCTCTACGACGCCGCCGTCGCCGACATCGCCGAGGACTGGCGCGGGCTCCTGGCGGAAGCATGAGCGGCTGCCGTCAGTACGCCACTTCTTGGCAGCGCCCGGCGCCGTCGCATTGGGTCCAGCGGCCGACCCTGGTGCCGTTGACGAACCGGCCTCGTTCCATGAGCTGGACCGCGTAGCGGAACCACGACCGGTAGAAGCCGTCGATGACGCCCGCGCGCGCGCAGCCCTCGAACGTCGCGCCGTTCTGGTCGAGCAGGAACGGCTCGGTGCCGGCCGGGCACGCGATCGGCTCGAGCGCGAGCTCCCTGTCGAACACGTTCGCCACCTGGTCGAGTTGCTTCGGGGGCGCGAACAGCTCGCCGTCCGGCGAGTCGACGAACGAGGTGACGAAGAGCCGGCCCGTCGGCTCGAAGTGCAGCTCGACGACGCGATCGCGGCTCCGCGAGGTCATGACGGCCGCGACGCAAGGCACATCGGCCTCGCCGGATACCGGCTCCGGGTCGTCCACCCGGGCACCGCACGTCGTCGTCGTCCAGCGCATCGCGCCGCCCTTGGGCAGCACCCGCTTCAGCCATGTGGCCAAAGTCTCGATCGGCAGCGACGGATCGTAGTCCCGCACCAGCGACCGCTGGACGAAGACGACCCGAGGGTCCGCCGCGCCGGCGGCGCCGGTCGCGGCCAGCATCGCGAGCACGGCGAGGGCGATGGCGCGCGCCCGCATCAGTAGCTCACCACCTGGCAGCGCTCGAAGCGGTCGCATTCGACCCAGCGCCCGACCTTGGCGCCGGCGGCATAGTCGCCCCGCTCCTTCAGGTAAAGCCCCGTGTTAAACCACGACCGATAGGCGCCGTCGGGCGCGCTATCCTTGCGACAGCTCTCGAACGAACCGGCGAACTCGGTCTCGACCACGGGCTCCGATCCGTCCAGGCAGGCGAGGGGTCGCAGTGCGAGCGGCTGGTCGAGCATCGCGGGCAACAGCCCGAGCTCCTCGAAATAGACGTCGCCGAGCGCCTCCGGGCTCGTCATGGCGCCGAGGATGAACGCCTTGGTCCCCGGCTCGAACAGCAGCTCGAGGCCGCGCGCGCGGCTCGGCACGTCGATGTGGGCGCCGACGCAGGTCGGGAACTCGCGGCCCGCGTCGAGCACGGGATCGCCGGTTTGCTCGCCGCAGTCGTTGGTCTCCCAGGTCACCTCGGCGCCCCTGGGCAGGGTGTGGCGCAGCCAGACCTCGAGGAACACGGTCGGCAGGCTCGGATCGAACTGCGCCGCGCCGGTCTTCTGGATGGCGGCGATCATCGGGTCGGACTCCTCGGCGCCGGCCACGCTGGCGAGCACGAACACGGCGAGCAGCGCGAGCCCACGCTTCACCCCTTGGCGCCGCCCATGGCGGCGATCGCCTTCCAGTGTTCGGCGTCGACCGGCACGACCGAGAGCCGCGAGAAGCGCACCAGACCGAAGTCCTTGAAGCGCGGGTCGGCCTTGATCGCGGCGAGACTGACCGGCCTGGGCATCGGCGCGAGTGCCTTGACGTCGACCATGACGAACGTGCCGGTGGGATCGCTGTCGTCCGGATACGCCTCCTTGACCACCTCGACCGTGCCGACCACGGCCTTCTCGTCACCCGAATGATAGAAGAACGCGGTGTCGCCCTTCTTCATCGCCATCAGGTTGAGCTTGGCCTGATGGTTGCGCACGCCGTCCCACTCGGTCCGCTTGGCGCGCACCATGTCGTCCCACGACCAGGCGCCGGGTTCGGACTTGACCAGCCAGTACGCCATCGAGGCCTCACGCGAAGCTGACCGAGCCGGCCGAAGCCCGCCAGGGATGGATCTCGACGCTCGCGAACACGCCCGCCTCGTGAAAGGGATCGCCCTTGGCGAAGGCCTGGGCGGCCGCGCGGTCGTCGGCCTCGATCACCAGCATCGAGCCGATCATCGCCTTGCCGTCGTCGGCGAGCAGCGGCCCGGCGGTCTTGATCATCGCGCCCTTGGACTTGAGGTACTCGAGATGCGCCCCCCGGTGCGCCTGGCGCGCCGCGCCGCCGTCCCTCTTGTCGCGCGCGTAGATGACGAACAGCATTGCTTTCTCCCCCTGCACCCCAGGGAATCTAGCGCATGGCCCCTGGCCGATCCAGCGCGCCTGCCGCCTCGAGCGGCCAGCGCGCGCGCGGCGGGGCGTCGAGCGCATCGACAAGGCCGAGGCGCAGCCGCTCGATCCCGGCCCACGCGATCATGGCGGCGTTATCGGTGCAGAGGCTTGCCGGCGGGGCGATGAAACCGAGGCCCGCGTTCTCGGCGATGCGGGCGAGGCGCGCGCGCACGGCGCGGTTCGCGGCGACCCCGCCGGCGACGACGAACGAGCGTGCCCGCGGGTGGTCGGCGCGAAACAACGCGGCGGCGCGCGCCGTCCGGTCGGCCAGGATGTCGACCACGGCAGTTTGGAACCCGGCCGCGAGGTCGCGCGTTTCGGCCGCGTCAGGCGCGCGCCCCAAGGCCATGACCGTCTGGGCCAGCGCGGTCTTGAGGCCGGAGAACGAGAAGTCGGGGCGCTCGCGCCCGACCATCGGCCGGGGCAGGGCGAAACGCGTCGCATCGCCGCCTTCGGCCGCGCGCTCGAGCGCCGGCCCGCCGGGAAAGCCGAGGCCCAGGAGCTTCGCCGCCTTGTCGAATGCCTCGCCGGCGGCGTCGTCGAGCGTCGCGCCGTAGCGCCGGTAGCGCCCGACGCCCTCGACCGCGAGCACTTGGCAGTGCCCGCCCGAGACCAACAGCAGGAGGTAGGGGAAATCGACCGCGTCGGTCAGCCGCGCGGTCAGCGCGTGGCCCTCCAGGTGATTGACGGCGATCAGCGGCAGCTTGTGGACGGCGGCGATCGCCTTGCCGGTCATCAGCCCGACCATGACCCCGCCGATCAGTCCCGGCCCGGCGGTCGCCGCGACGCCCGCCAGCTCGCCGAATCTCAGGCCAGCCTCGGCCATCGCCTCGGCGATCAGGCTGTCGATGCGCTCGACGTGGGCGCGCGCGGCGATCTCCGGAACGACGCCGCCATAGTCCCGGTGCGCCTCGTCCTGCGAGGCGATCCGCTCGGCCAGCACCCGGCGGTCGGCCGTCACCAGGGCCGCGGCGGTCTCGTCGCAGCTCGTTTCGATGCCAAGCACGATCATGACGACACCATGTGGCGCCGCGCCCACCGGGTGCAAGGCCGGCGGCGGGATGCTAGAGAGGCGCATGGCGCTTCTCCGCATCGGCACGCGCGGCAGCCCCTTGGCCTTGATCCAGGCCGAGGAGGTCCAGCGCCGGCTGGCCGCGCTTCCGGGCGCGCCCGCGACGGCGATCGAGGTCATCCGCACCACGGGCGATGCGGTCCAGGATCGCACGCTCGCGGAAATTGGCGGCAAAGGCCTGTTCACCAAGGAGATCGACGAGGCGCTGCTCGACGGGCGGATCGATCTCGCCGTGCACTCCATGAAGGACATGCCGACCTGGCTTCCTGACGGCATCGTCATCGCCGCGCACCTGCCGCGCGAGGACCCGCGCGACGCCTTGATTGCTAGGCACGCCGGCAGTCTGGCGGAGCTAACCGAGGGCGCCGTGGTCGGCACCGCATCGCTCCGCCGGGCGGCCCAGGTACTCATGCTGCGGCCGGACGTCCGCATCGTCCCGTTGCGCGGCAACGTCGGCACCCGGCTCGCCAAGATCGAGCGGGGCGAGGCCGACGCGACGCTGCTCGCCGTCGCGGGCCTCAAGCGGCTCGGCATGATCGAGCGCGCGAGCGCTATCCTCGAGCCCGACGACATGCTGCCGGCCATCGCCCAGGGCGCGATCGGCGTCGCGGCGCGGGCCGGCGATGGACGGGTAGGCGACCTGCTCGCCCGGCTCGACGACTCAGCCACCGCGATCGCGGTCAAGGCCGAGCGCGGCTTCCTAGCCGCCCTCGACGGCAGCTGCAAGACGCCGATCGCCGCGCTCGCCCGCGTCGAGGGCACCGAGGTCGAGCTCGCCGGCCTGATCGTCACGCCCGACGGGCGTTCTTGGCACCGCGCCTCGCGCCGGGGCCCCGCGGCCCACGCCGCCGTCCTCGGCGCCGAGGCCGGCCGCACGCTGCGCGCCGCCGCCGGGCCGGACTTCTTCGCCGCCCTGGGCTGACGCCTAGGAAAATGGGGTCAGAGTCGAATTTCCGAGAGGATGGAGTCAGACTCCAATTTCATAAATTCGACTCTCATAAATTCGACTCTGACCCCATTTTTCTGCCATTTTTCTGACGGCATTCTTCGGCGCGGGTTGAAGCGATGCGCGTTCTCGTCACCCGTCCGTGGGAGGACGCCGAGGCCGTGGTCGCGCTGCTCGCGGCGCGCGGCATCGAGGGCATCGTCGCGCCGCTGCTGGCGATCGTGCCGCGCGATGCCTCGATCGACCTCGCGGGGGCCCAGGCGGTGCTGCTGACCAGCGCCAACGGCGCGCGCATGTTCGCCCGCCTGACCGCGCGCCGTGATATTCTCGTGCTCGCGGTCGGCGCCGTCACGGGCGCAACGGCACGCGAGCAGGGCTTCGCCGACGTCCGCGTCGCCGGGGGCGATGTCATCGCCCTGGCCGCGCTTGCCGCGACGCTCGACCCGGTGGGCGGTACGCTCGTCCACGTCGCCGGCACGAATGTGGCCGGCGACCTCGCGGGCGAGCTGGCCAGGCGCGGCTTCACGGTGCGCCGAGCCGTGATCTACGACGCCGTGCCGGCGCCGGACTTGCCCGATGCGGCGCGCGAAGCCTTGACCAGCGGTACCATCGACGCCGTGCTCCTGTTCTCGCCGCGCACCGCCGCGACGTTCCTCGCCCTGGTGCGCAAGGCGCGCCTCGAAGCCAGCCTCGGGGGCCTCGACGCGGTCTGCCTCAGCGAAGCCGTGGCGGCCGAAGCGCGCGCGGCACGCTGGCGCGCGGTCCGCGTCGCGCCCCGCCCCGACACCGAGGCGCTGATCGACCTGCTCGCCGCGCGGCCGTGACGCCGGCGCCTCGACCGGCTACCTTGCCGGCGCCATGAGCACTCCCGAGGACAAGGAAGCCGCCGGACCCTCGGCCGAGGCGGCCGAGCCGGTCGAGGCGCCGCCCGTCGCCGAGACGTCGATGG
>JBBDQV010000154.1:0-22716 GCA_040905845.1 Alphaproteobacteria bacterium
GAGGGGGAGGGGGAAGGATAGGTGAACGCACTTACCGAAACCCTCCCCCCTTTGTGGGGGAGGGCAGGGAGGGGGGTGTCGCAGGCGTGCGACGGTCACGCGTGCAGTGCGTCGTGGACCATGCCGTGAAAGTGGAGCACGAGGTGCTCGCTCACGTTCGGGCGCTCGGGGTCGATCACGTAGCGGCCCTGGTCGTAGCCGAACGAGCGCAGGCCTTTCTGCACGCCGACGTTGAGCTCGATGTCCTCGGGCGCCAGCTTGTCGCCGAACCAGGCGCGGCCGGCCTTGGTCACTGGCGTCTCGGGTCGCTCGGGCCGGTAGTAGCCGCAGCGGACCAGCGATTCCTCGGGCCCGGCGGGGATCATCAGGAACGTGCCGATGAAATCGGCGTACGGAAACACGTAGAGCGTGTTGTATGGCCACAGGTTGATGTTGAAGAACCAGTCGGTCTGCCAGGGGCCGTTGCCGAGGGCTGCGCCGTAGGCGTGGGTCAACCCCGGCCGGGGCGGACCCTTGAACGACCACCAGGCGCCGTGGGCGCTGGGGTCCCAGCGGTCGTAGTCGATGATGTCGGTGAGCTCCTTGTGGAACCGGCCCGACTGCGGGAAGTGATAGCCCTCGATCGCGTTGTCCATGACGACCTTCCAGTTGGCCGCCACGTGGTAGTCGTGCTCGTCGATCAGCCGCACGTCGTCCAGGTCGGGGCAATAGCGGCGGATCTCCGCCTCGGCTCCGGCCATGGTCTCGGCCATCGGCGCCGCGCCCGCGTCGAGATTGAAGAACAGGAACCCGGCGAACTCCTCGAGCCGCACGCTCTTGAGGCCGAAGCACGAACGGTCGAAGCCTTTGACCCCTTCCGTGCGCGGCGCCGAGCGCAAGGCCCCGTCCAGGCCATAGGCCCACGCGTGGTAGGGGCAGGTGACGAGGGGGCCGAGCCGGCCGCGCCGGTCCTTGAGCAGCCTGGTTCCGCGGTGCTGGCAGACGTTGTGGAACGCCCGCGGCTTGCCATCCTGGCCGCGCATGACGATCACGCTCTGCTCGAACACGTCGGTCACGACGTAGTCGCCCGGCTCGGCCAGCTCGCTCCGGTGCCCGGCGAAGTGCCAGGTGCGGTAGAAGATGCGCCGCTTCTCTTCCTCGAAGATCGCCGGGTCGTAGAAGTAGCGCGACGGCATCGTCCATGCCGTCTCGGGATCGTCGTGGCGCCACGTGCCGTTCATGGGCGTGTCGAGCTTGGCGATGGTCATGAACCTACTCCCAGAGCGAACGAGCATTCTCCGCCACCACGGGCGCGCTGTCGACGGGAGCCGTGGGCACCATGTTTCATGCCGCCTCGGTCGTTTCGGTCACAATCGAAATTTCGAAGCCGCGCGGCTTGAGCGCGGCGAAAAAGTCGGCCGGATCGAAGACCTCCTCGGGGGCCCAGACGCCGGGCCTGAGCGTCATGCGCCGCGCGAGTTGTAGCCCGACCGAGGCGCACATCGACGTCGCCGGGTCGACATAGCCGTCGTGCAAGGCCGAAGGGGCCAGCGTCGCGCTGCACGTGACGCGCGTCGCGATTCCCCCGCGCGTGCCCTGACCGACGGCGAAGTGGAGCTCGCGCGTCGCGCGCTCGGGAATGCGTCCGGCGTTGCGCCGCATGTTGCGCGCGATCAGCGCCGCCAGGAAGTCGGCCCGCTTGATCCGCCGGCCCCCGATGTCGACCGGATCGTCGAAGTCGCCGAAGCCCGCGCGGACCAAGCCGACCCACGTGTCGTGATCTTCTTGTGGAAGATGGAGTTTCCATGTGAACTCCTTGATTCCCTTGTTCGATATGCCATCGGCGAACGGCACGGTCAGGGGCTCGGAGTGCTGGGTGAACATGAACGTTGTCGGGCCCCAGGGCGGCGGCAGCTCGATCGTCTCGAAGCCGGATAGCGCCGGGACATCGACCAGCCTGCCGTCGAGGAACTGGCGCGAGGCATTCGCATACTCGCCGAGCACGGTCGCCACGTTGTAGGGCGGCACCAGGACAGGGTTCGCCGGCCCCTCGGCCTCGGCCGCCCAATAGAGGTTGATCCGGTCGATCCGGTCGAGACGATCGGCGACGGCGCGGCACAGCACGTTGGACAGCCCCGGGTCCGAGCCCAGGCTGAGGATCGCGGTCAGGCCCGCCCGCCGCCAATCCTCGTGGCGGGCCTTCTGCCTGACCGTGTACACCCCCATGCCGCCGTAATCGACGTAGTGGCAGCCGGCTTCGAGGCACGCCTCGAAGATCGTCATCTGGTGATCGGCGAACGTCGGCACGCCGTTCAGGCAGACCTCGGCGCCCCGCAGCAGCGCGACCAGAGCCGAACGGTCGGCGGCGTCGATCGCCCGCGCCTCGAGGCGCGCATCGCCGCCGAGCCGCTCGATCACGGCGCGACAGTCCCGCTCGTCGCGGTCGGCGACGATGATGCGGTCCGGCGCGTTCGACAGGTTCGAGACCAGATCCTTGACTGTGCCCGACGCCATCATGCCCGCGCCGCCGAGGACGACGAGGGTCGTACCGGAGGTCCAAGGCGCCACGATGCCCACCAGGAAACGGACGCGGGTCCAATCCGCCGCGACCTCGCGCGACGACGGACTACGCGCTCGCCGTCGTCGGGTCGATCATCTTCCTGATCTCGGTGATCTTGTTGGCTGGAAAGCCGCTGATCTCGGCGTGCTTGCGGATGATGGCCTCGTCCTTGGCCAGGTAGACACAGAACGTCTTGTCGGCGGCGACGAAGCTCTCGACCCATTGGATGTCGGGGCCGAGCTGCTTGAGCACGTCGTTGGACTTCCGCGCGGCGCCCTTGAGGGCGTCGCGTTCGGCGCTGCCGATCTTCGGCAGCTCGCGCTCGATGATGAACTTACGCATGGGTCCCTCCATGAGATGCGAATGTGCATGGCGGAGTCATCGTACACGGGGAGCAGGGTCGTCGAAACGTGGACCCGATCCGCCGCGATTCTTCACAGCTTGCCGAGGTCGCGCAGGCTCGCGGTGCCGTCGCGCGCGACGACGATGTGGTCGTGGAGCGCGACGCCGACCGCCTTGAGCGCGTCGCGCACGGCGCGCGTCAGGTCGACGTCGGTCGCGCTGGGCGTCGAATCGCCGCTCGGGTGGTTGTGGACCAGGATGGCGGCGGTGGCGCGCAGCTCGAGCGCCCGCTTGGCGATCTCGCGTGGGTAGACCGCGGCCTGGTTGACCGTGCCCTGGTGCATGAGCTCGTCGGCGATCAGCACGTTCTTCTGGTTCATGTAGAGCACGCGGACGTGCTCCTCGGTACGCCAGGCCATGTCCGCCTCGAGGTAGTCGATCACCTTGTTCCAGGCGCCGAGCACCGGTCGGCCCTTGAGCTCGGAGCGCAGCAGGTGGACCGCGGCGGCGTGCGCCGTGCGCAGGGCGATCACGGCGGAATCGCCCAGGCCGTCGATTTCCTTGATCCGGCCGGGCGGCGCGTTGACCACCGCGGCGAAGCTGCCGAGCCGCTTGAGCAGTGCCTTGGCCAGGGGTCGAACGTCGCGCCGCGGGACGGCGAGGAACAGCAGCAGCTCGATCAGCTCGTAGTCGGCGAGGGCGTCGGCGCCGGACTTGAGAAAGCGCTGCTTCAGGCGGGCGCGATGGCCAAGGTAATCCGGGGGAGCCTCGACTTGGTCATCGGCCATGGCTGGCGGCGCGATCGAAGGGCGGTCGGTCGAGCCCGGCGGGCGAAAGGGTGAAGATCTCGACGCCATCCTCGGTCACCGCCACCGTGTGCTCGAACTGCGCCGACAAGGAACGGTCCCGGGTCACGGCGGTCCAGCCGTCCTGGAGGATGGTCACGTCCGGGCGCCCCAGGTTGATCATCGGCTCGATGGTGAAGAACATCCCCGGGATCAGCTCGGGGCCCGCGCCGGGCCGGCCAAAGTGCAGGACGTTGGGCGGCTCGTGGAAGACGCGGCCGATGCCGTGGCCGCAGAAGTCACGCACTACCGAGCAGCGCTCGGCCTCGGCGTAGCTCTGGATCGCATGGCCGAGATCGCCCAGGGTGGCGCCTGGCCTGACCGCGCGGATGCCGTGCCACATGGCCTCGAACGTCACCTCGACCAGGCGCTCGGCGCGGCGCGCGACCGCGCCGACGTTGAACATCCGGCTGGTGTCGCCGTGCCAGCCGTCGAGGATGACGGTGACGTCGATGTTGACGATGTCGCCGTCGCGCAAGCGGCGATCGCCCGGGATGCCGTGGCAGACGACGTGATTGATCGAGGTGCAGATCGATTTGGGGTAGCCGCGATAGCCGAGCGGCGCCGGAATGGCGCCATGCTCCACGATGAAGTCGTGGCAGAGCTGGTCGAGCGTCTCGGTCACCATGCCCGCCTGAACATGGGGCACGATGAAGTCGAGCGTCTCGGCCGCCAGCCGGCCGGCGCGGCGCATGCCCTCGAACGCGTCCGCTTCGTGGACGCGGAAGCTGGTCAGGCCAACCAGCCCCGTCAGGTTCCGCTCACTGCGCTCCATGGCTCGCTTGCTCGCCCTCGCCCCAGCCCTCTTCAAGCATGAGAATAGCCCCAGTCCGGTTGAGATTGCATTGATCTCGACGGAATTCAACCCCGCCCCGGCTCCCGGCTCAGGCAAGCACGGCGAGCGGGCGGTCGACGCGGATACCCTTGGGGTCGACGCGGCACTGGTAGCACAACGCCTCGACCCCGGCCGCGCGGGCGTGCGCGAGGCCCTTCGCATAGGCCGGGTCGATGTCGCCGGCGATCGCGAAATGGCGGCAGTCCGAGCGCTGGACCAGGTAAAGCATCACGGCGCGGCCGCCGCCGGCGACGACGCGCGCGAGCTCGTCCAGGTGCTTGGCGCCGCGCGCGGTCACGCAGTCGGGAAACTCGGCCAGGCCGGGCCGGCGCATGAGATGGACGTTCTTGACCTCGACATAGCAGGGCGGGCGGCCGGGATCCTCGAGCAGGATGTCGATGCGCGAGTTCGTACCGTAGCGCACCTCGCGCCGCAGCGCGCCGTAACCGACCAGCTCGGCGATGCGCCCGGCGGCGATCGCCGCGGACACAAGCCCATTGGGGTGCGCGGTGTTGATGCCGACCAGGCCGCGTCCGGCGCGTACCAGCTCCCATGACCAGGCGAGGCTACGGTTTGGGTTGGTCGAGGGCGCGAGCCACGTTTCCATGCCCGCCTCGGCCAGGCCCAGCATGGTTCCCGGATTGGCGCAGTGGGCGACGACGACCTCGCCGCCGGCCAAGCGATGATCGCTCAGGAACCGCTTGTAGCGGCGGATCAGCGTGGCGCGGACCAGGGGGACGGGAAACCGCATGGCGGCCGGGCGTAGTGGAGTGAGCCAAGCGAACGATACTCCATCCCGTCATGCTCGCCCTCGGGCACTTCGCGACGGGAGTAGTCGCGGGCGGGTGGACCAGGACAACTTCGCTACAGGCTCAGGAACGCCTGATAGGCGTAGCCCGTGACGAGCGAGCCGGCGAGCCCCAGACCTATATACCAGGCGAAAACCGGGCGGCGGACCAGCACGAACACCGCCATCGCCGCCGGAACGCTGGTGATCTCGCCCGCAGTCAAGAAGGCGAGCGCGGCGCCCGGCACCATGCCCTTGTCCAGGAGGCCGTCGATCAGTGGCAGTGCGGCGTAGCCGTTGAGGTAGGTCGGTACGCCGATGAGCGCGCTCGCGGGGATCACCCACCAGTCGTTCCGCCCGAGCAGCGCCGCGACGCCTTCGGCCGGAAGGTACGCGACCATCAGGCTCTCGAGCGCGAACGCGAGGGTGAGCCACTTGAACAGGAACCAGCCGATGGTGCGCGCCTGGGCGAGGAACACCGCCATGCGCCGGGGCTCGCGCCAGAACGTCCAATGGATGCGGCTTTGCCGCGCGAGATCGACCTCCTTGTCCGTGCTCCACACGCTCTTGGCCACGCACGAGCCGCAGCCCTTGGCAGCTCGCATGGGATCGCCGAGCCAGCCTGATTTTTCGGCGGCGAGAGTCGCGAAACCGGCGAGCAGGCCCACGCCGATCGAGCTCGCCGTCCGCACGATCGCGAACGGCACGTCGATGATCGCGCCGGTCAGGATGAACGATTCCGGGTCCATCAGCGGCGAGCCGATCCAGAACGCCATGACCGGGGCGAGCGGTACGCCGGCGGCGAGCAGGGCCGCGATCACCGGGATGACGCCGCAGCTGCAGAACGGCGACAGCGCCGAGAACACCGCGGCGATGACGATGACCCTGACCGAGTGCCCGCGCAGCACGCGGGCGATCTGCTCGTCGGCGCCCGAAGCGTTGATCGCGGCGGCCAGCGCGACCGACAGAGCGATGAAGAGAGCGACGCTGACCAGCGATTCGAGCGTGAAGGCGATGCTCGCCACCGCCTGGCCCGGTACGATGACGGCAAGCCCGGCGAACAGCAGCAGGATCGCGGCGACGACGCGATCGAGGCCCTTGAGCGAGCCGGTGAGCGCGAGAGTCGCGGCGCGGACGGTCATGTTGGCTTCCTCGAAGTTCGATTCGTGTCAAGTTCTGTTTGAGATCGAGGCGCTCGGGACAACTCGGCGCTCATGGCGAATACGTGCAATAGATGTTAGGCTTACACATCGACCCAACCAACCGAGTTTTGGTCTCAGCGTTTCAAGTTTTTCTCAAGAAGGGAATGTCTCGTGACCCACCCTCCCTCGCTCACCGCGCTGCGCGCCTTCGAGGCCGCGGCGCGCCACGGCAGCCTGACGCGCGCGGCGCGCGAGCTCAACGTCACGGCGGCGGCGGTCAGCCACCAGGTCAAGGCGCTTGAACGCGACCTCGGCGTCGTGCTGCTGCGCCGGCGCGACGGCGGCGTGCGCCCGACCGAGATCGCGCAAGCCGCGCTCGCCGACCTCAGCGCGGGCTTCGGCCGGATCGCGGCGGCCAGCCGCGCCCTGCGCGCCGGGCGTGGACGACGGCTCCTGGTCGTCAGCGCCGACCCGTCGTTCGCCGCCGCCTGGCTGGTGCCACGGCTGGCGCGCTTCAAGGCCACGCACCCCGAGCTCGACGTCAGGCTCGCCGCGAGTGACGCCGAGGTCGATTTTCAGCGCGACGGCATCGATCTCGCGATCCGTTACGGCGAGGCCGAGCGGCCCGGACTGAGCGGGACGCCGCTGTTCGCCGAGGAGGTCTGCCCGGTGTGCAGCCCGGCGCTGCTGGAGGGGCCGAACGCCCTGCGCCTGCCCCGGGATCTGCGCGGCGTGACGCTGGTCCACCTCGACGGCGCGCCGGACGGGCGCACCTGGCCCGACTGGGCGGCATGGCTCGCCGCCGCCGAGATAACCGGCGTCGACGTCGGGCGCGGGCCGCACTTCTCGCAGTTCTCCATGGCGCTGCAAGCCGCGATCGCGGGCCAGGGCGTGGCGCTCGGCGCGACCTCGCTGGTCGCCGATGACATCGCCGCGGGCCGCCTGGTCGCGCCGTTCGCGGTCTGCCTGCCGGCCCGCTTCGCCTACCACCTGATCGGCCCGGCCGAGACCGCCGAGGAGCCGCGCATCGCGGCGTTCAGGACCTGGATCGTCGCCGAGGCTAAGTCGATGACCGGCGGCGGCGGTTAACCCGGCAACGATAGGAGAGCCCGCGCGCTCAGTCCTCGACTCGAACCCACGCGCGCCGGCGCGCGGATTCGAGCACGGCATCGAGGATTCGCCCGATGCGCGCGGCCTCGAACAGGTCGGGGGACGCCGGCCGGTCGGCGCCGATCAGCTCCATGAGCTCGTAAACTTCGATGACCTTGTGGTCGTTGAAGCCGAGCTGGTGTCCCGCGCCGGGGACGAAATTGCCGTACGGCGGATGGGCGGGGCCGGCCAGGATCGTGCGGAATCCCTGGCGGTCGGCGGGATCGCGGTCGGCATAGAGTCGGAGCTCGTTCATCCGCTCGCCGTCGAACCGCAACTGGCCCCGGGTGCCGACGATCTCGTAGGCGATGTCCATCTTGCTGCCCGAGGCGATCCGGCTGGTTTCGATGTGGCCGCTGGCGCCCGACCGGAACTCGATCAGGAACTGTGCTTCGTCGTCGTTGCCGACCCGCCGTCGTTCCGCCGATCCGGGCGCCAGCGGACGCTCGCCGACGACGATGCGGGCGGTGCCGCACACGGCGGCGACGTCGCCGACCAGGGCACGGGCGAGACTGACGATGTGACCGGCGAGATCGCCCAGCGCGCCGGCGGCGCCGGCGATCGCGGGATCGCAGCGCCAGACGAAGGGCGCTACTGGATCGGCCAGGTAGTCCTCGTTGTGGGCGCCGCGAAAATGGACGATGTCGCCGATCGTGCCCTCGCCGATCAGCTTCCGGGCCAGGCCGACCACGGGGTTGCGCAGATAGCTGTAGCCGACCAGGCTGCGCACGCCGGCGCGGCCCGCGGCGTGCGAGATCTCGGCCGCCTCGGCGCCGCCGAGACCAACGGGCTTCTCGCAGTAGATATGCTTGCCGGCGGCGAGCGCGGCGAGCGCGGCGAGCGCGATGCTTCTGTGCAGATGGCTGGGAACGCAGATGTCGACCACGTCGACGGCCGGATCGTCAACGACCCGGCGCCAATCGGCGACGTGGCGGTCGAAGCGGAAGCGCCGCGCGGCGGCGGCCGCGAGCGGCTCGTCGATGTCGCAGACGAGTTCGAGCGCGGGGAAGGCCGACGCATCGGGGAAGACCATCGGCATCGCGTGGTAGCCGTAAACGTGGCACCGAGCGATGAAACCGGCGCCGATCAGTCCGATGCGGAGCCGCCGCGCCATGTCCCGCCCTCACGCCACGGCCAGCCTGACACCACGGCAGAGCCGGCGCAGGTGGGCGTTGCCGAGCTCCGCGTAGATCCGGGGATCCGCCATGCGCGGCTCCTGCTCCGCCTCTTGCACGAGCCAGCCCTGGTAGCCGGATCGGGCGAGGACCCTGAACACGCCGGCGAAGTCGACGATGCCGTCGCCCGGCGCGGTGAAGACGCCGTGCAGCACCGCTTCCGAGAAGCTCGCATCGCGCCGTTTGCACGTCTCGAGCGCAAAGCGCCGGATGTCCTTGCAGTGGACGTGGACGATGCGCTCCGCGAACTGCTTGGCGAGGGCGATGGGATCGCCGCCGGCCATGGTCAGGTGCCCGGTGTCGAGCAGGAGCCCGACCTCGGGTCCGGTGCAATCCATCAAACGGTCGATGTCGTCGGCCGTCTGGACCACGGTTCCCATGTGGTGATGCACCGCCATGCGCACGCCACGACCGAGCATGTGCCTGGCGACCTCGGTGAAGCGCCGGCCGAGCCGGCGCCATGCGGCGGCGCCGGCCAACCGTGGGCGCGCCGAGGCGGGTGCGCCGACGGTGTTGACGATCTCTCCGGTCGTCTCCGCGAACACCATGACCGTGGCGCCGCAGCCGACCATGAGATCGAGATGACGACGCATGGCACCGATCTCGGCCCGCGCATCGCGCTCGACGAGCCGGGCGCTGTACCACCCCGACACGAGGCACAGCCCGTGGCGCTCGAGCAGCGGACTTAGTCCCTTGACCGTGCGCGGGAACTTGCGCCCGATCTCGATCCCCGAGAATCCGGCGGCGCGGGCCTCGGCCAGACACGCCTCGAGCGGGATCTCGTCGCCGAGCCAGCGCATGCAGTCGTTGGTCCAGCCGATGGGGTTGATGCCGAGCCTGACGGTCATGAGCGCTGCTCCTCGGTGCCGGTTGGACAACCTTACGGCGCGCGTCGAGCCAGCGACGCCTCGTATCTCGCCCGGGCGTCCCGGGCCTCGGGCCGAGGCGAAAGCGCTGGGACCGGAACGTCCCACCACGCGCCGCCTTCGGCGGTGGCGCTGGCCGGGTCGGTCTCGATGACGATGACTGCGGTGCGGTCGGCCGCGCGGGCGCGGGCCAGCGCCGCTTCGAGTTCAGCGATCCCGGTCACCCGTTCCGCGCTGGCGCCCAAGCTCTCGGCGTGGGCGCGGAAGTCGATGCCTGGGGCACCCGCGCTCGCGTGGCGGGCATCGGTCAGAAGATTGTTGAACGGCGCCCCGCCGCACGCCCGCTGCAACCGGTCGATGCAACCGAAGCCGCCATTGTCGAGCAGCACGACGATCAGCTTGGCGCCGAGCATCACCGACGTCGCGATCTCGGAGTTCATCATCAGGTAGCTGCCGTCGCCGACCAGCACGAACACCTCGCGCTCGGGTCGGGCGAGCTTGACGCCGAGACCGCCGGCGATCTCGTAGCCCATGCAGGAGTAGCCGTATTCCAGGTGGTAGCCGCCCGGTCTTTCCGCCCGCCAGAGCTTGTGCAGCTCGCCCGGAAGCCCGCCCGCGGCGGCGACGACGATGGCATTCTCGCCCGCGCGGCGATTGACCGCGCCCAAGACCTGGGCATCCGAGGGCCGCGTGGCGTTGCCCGGGGATGTCACCCGGTCGACCGTAGTGTGCCACGCTCGCGCCAGGTCTTGGGCCCGTTCGGTCCACGCCGCGGGCGCCTGCCAGTCGCCGAGCGCGGCTCCGAGCTCCTCGAGCCCGCGCCCGGCGTCGGCGACCAGCGGCGTGGCGCCGTGCTTGGCCGCGTCGAACGCGGTCACGTTGAGCTGGACGAGACCGGCTCCGAGCGTACCGAACAGGCTGCGCGACGCGGTCGTGAAGTCGCCGAGACGAGTGCCGATCGCGAGGATGCAGTCGGCCTCGGCGGCCAGGGCATTGGCCGGCGACGTTCCGGTGACGCCGATGGCGCCGACCGACCGAGAATGCGACCACGGCAGCGCGCCCTTGCCGGCCTGCGTCTCGGCGACCGGAACGCCGTGGCGCTCGGCGAAGCCCGCCAGCGTCGCCGTGGCGAGGGCGTAGTGCACGCCGCCCCCGGCGATGATCAGCGGCCGCTCGGCCGCGGCGATCCGACGTGCCGCCGCGGCCAGTTCCGAGGGATCGGGGCCAGGCCGACGAACGCGATGCCGCCGCGGCGCGAGGAACGACTCCGGGACGTCGAACGCCTCGGCCTGAACGTCCTGGCACAGCGCGAGGGTCACGGGACCGCAGCGGGCGGGATCCGTCAGGACCGCCATGGCCGCCGGCAGGCTCGCGAGGATCTGCTCGGGCCGCTCGATCCGATCCCAGAAACGCGAGACGGGCTTGAAGCAGTCGTTGGCGCTGATGGTCGCGTCGTCGAACGATTCGATCTCTTGCAGCACGGGGCCCGGGCGGCGATTCGCGAATACATCGCCCGGCAATAGAAGGATAGGCAGGCGGTTGACGTGCGCCACGGCGGCGGCGGTCACCATGTTCGTGGCGCCCGGCCCGATCGAGGTGGTGCAGGCCATCATCCGGCGCCGGTCGTTAGCCTTGGCGAAGGCGATGGCGGCGTGGGCCATCGCCTGTTCGTTGTGGGCGCGATAGGTCGGCAGGCGGTCTCGCGCCTCGTGCAGGGCCTGGCCCAGCCCCGCGACGTTGCCGTGGCCGAAGATCGCCCACATTCCCGCGAACAGGGGCATCGGCCGTCCGTCGATCTCGATCTCCTGCGCGGCCAGGTAGCGGACGAGAGCCTGGGCCATCGTCAGTCGGGTCATGATCGTCTCCTTTCCGCTCATGCAGCCTCGCGTTCGTGCCACAGCGCGACCAGACGACGGTAGTTCTCGGCGATGGTCGCCGTCGCCGTGGCGTCGTCGATGCGGCCGGCGAACCACGCCTCGGCGGGCGCGGCGAACAGGCTTCGGCCGATGGCAAAACCCCTGCTGTACGGTTGACCCGCCGCCGCGCGAAATGCCAGTCCCAATTCGGACTCGGGGGCCTCGAGGCCGAGCATGAGGACACCACGGCAGGTGGGGTCGTTGGCTTCGATCACGGCCGCGATCGCCCGCCAAGCGGCGATGTCACGCGGCGGGGGCAGTTTCCACCAGTCCGGCCGGACGCCGGCCGCGTAGAGGCGCGTTAGCGTCCGGGGAATGGTCGCCGCGTTCCACGGTCTGTCCGGCGTCGGGATCGCTTCGAGCAGGAACTCCCGGCCGGTGGCCACGCAGGCCGCGCCCAGGCGCAGCAGCCGCTCGGTCTGCACGCGCCAGGTCTCGGCGGTATCGTCGGGGTGGCAATAGACGAGGCACTTCGCGATCTGTTCCGTCGGCCACGCCCGCAGGGTCAACGCCGGGTCCGGCCCATCCTCGAACTCGAGCGGCGTCACTCCCGGCCGCTCGACGGGGCGCGCGATCCAGAGCCCGGTGCCGGCCAGCCTGACCAGCACGTCCTCGCCGTAACGGCCATCGCAGATGATCCCAGTAACGCCCTGCCCCGCCCTCACCTGGACCGCGGCGTCCGCGACCAGGGCTTTGAACCGGGCGATGTCGCCATGGGGCCGGCCGTGACGGTCGGCAAGCTCCTCGAACTGGGTCCGGTGGTCGAAAGCGATGGCGCAGACCTCGTTCCAGTTCCTAGACCGCGTGGTGACGCGGTGGAGGCGCTCGAGCGCCGCGTCCTCGCGTGGCCGGCGGATCGACCGATCGCGGGCGAAGAACTCCTCCAATTCACGCCACGTCGGCATGGCCGGCGCGCAACCATGCCGCGCCACGACCAGGGCGCCCGTGGCGTTGCCGAGCTCGCCGCAGCGCCGCAGCGGCTCGTCGCGCAAGTAGCCGCGCAGGAACCCGGCCATGAAGGCGTCGCCGGCGCCGAGCACGTTGAACACCTCGACCGGAAACCCCGGGACGACGAGGCCCTGGTCCAGCGCGTCGGGGATCGCTTCCGGAAGGATCACGCACCCCGAGGCGCCGCGCTTCAGGACGATGACCGCCGGCGTGCGCGCCCGGATCGCGCGAAGAGCGGCAAGCATATCCGTGGAGCCACCGGCGATGCGGATTTCGTCCTCGGTGCCGACGACGAGGTGGCAGCCCGGGACGATGCCGAGCAGATGCTCGGTGACCCGGTCGGATTCGACGAATCGAGACTCGCCCTGCCCGTGTCCCGTCAAGCCCCACAGGACGGGCCGATAGTCGATGTCGAGGATCACCCGTCCGCCGCCCTGGCGCACGAGAGCCATCACGCGACGGCTCGCCGCATCGACGTTCGGGCGCGAGAAATGGGTCCCCGACAGCAGGGCCGCCCCGACGGAGGCGACGAAGTTCGCGTCGACGTCCTGCTCGGACAACGCCATGTCGGCGCAGTTCTCGCGGTAGAAGATCAGCGGGAACGTGTCACGGTCGCGGATGCCGAGAATGACGAGGCCGGTCAGGCGCTCCGGGTCGGTGCGCACCTGGCTCACGTCGACGCCTTCCGCGGCCAGGAACTGGCGAACGAACCGCCCCAAGTGCTCGTCCCCGACCCGCGTGATCATGGCCGGCTCGAGGCCCAGTCGAGCGGCGCCGATCGCCGTGTTGGCCGGGGATCCGCCGAGGTACTTGGCGAAGGTCGCCATGTCCTCGAGCGGGCCGCCGATCTGTTCGCCGTAGAGATCGACCGCGGCCCGGCCGACGGCGACGAAGTCGAACCGGCGCTCAGCCGCCATGGCACCGCCGCGCTCCAGGCCCGCGCTCGATCTCGCCACGGCGTCGGCGCGGCGGGCCGGGCATCAGGGTCACGGCTCGGCCGCGACGCCGCGCGGCTGCCACATTCGGGCGTCGCGCTCCAACGTCCAGCGATGCTCGGCGGTGAACTCGGGGATGCCGTAGGGATCGCCGGGCAGGTGACGGATCACCCACAGGTAGTACATGCCGTAGCCCGGGGCGGCGCATTGCGGATGATCGACTCCGTCCAGGATCTTGACGGTGTCGTACTGCCGCACCTTGAGGACCGTATCGCCCAGTTCGGCGTGCCCGAACCCCTCGGGGCGCGTGAAGCGATAATGGTAGATCTCGGGCTGGGCGTGGTGGTGCGGCGGGTAGCTCGACCAGCGCCCGGGGAACGTGATGACCTCGCCCAGCACCAAGTTCGCCGCCTCCGGCGCGTTGCGGCGGTCGAAGATCGTCCGCACGAAGCGGTAGCAGGCGTCGGCAACCTGGCCCTTGCCGCGATGTTCGTTGGGCACATCCTTGGGCAAATAGAGGCGAGCTTCGAAGCGGCGGTCGTTGTCGACCGCGAACATCGTCAACTGCGCCCCGCCGCGGGCGTCGATCGCCACGCGCTGACCGGCGGAGACGTGCAGGCACGTCGCGCTTTCGTCGAACAGCGACGTTCGCGTCAGCGGCGCGGTCGTGACGCCCTCGACGTGCAGGCCGATCGTCCCTTCCATGAGGAGGAACGCGGTCTCGCGCGTCACGTCGAAACGGCAAGACTGGCCCTCGGCCAGCTCGAGCACGCCGAACTCGATGCCGGCGTCCGCGTCGGGCTCGCCGATCCGGGTGATCGCCGTATAGCCGAGGGGAAATCCCGACCGATGGCTGGTGATGTGGAGCGTCATCGCGACCTCGCGGCTTGCGGGCGGAAACGTCGGCGGCCGGCGATCCGTTCGCGGCCGGACTGGAACGTAGGTTCCATCCATGAAACCTGTCTAGAATTTTTTTTGCAAGCGCGGCGACACCCGTGCTAGAGGAAGGGCATGAAGCGGCCCGAGACCTATGCAGCGCTGCGCGAGGCGATCGCCATGGGTTACACGAGGCTGAGCCCGGTGCTGCGGAGGATCGCGACGTACGCGCTCGACCATCCGAACGACATGGCGCTGGAAACGATCGCCGTCCTCGCCGGTCGAGCGGGGGTGCAACCGTCGAGCCTAGTTCGCCTCGCGCAGACGTTCGGCTACGACGGGTTCAGCGATATGCAGTGGGTGTTCCGCGCGCGCCTGCGCGAGCAGACGCCGAGCTACGCCGACCGCATCCGGGGCCTGCGGACGCGGCACCGCAAGAACGGCCGGTCCAACCCCGACGCCATCATCGAGGAGTTCTCCGACGCCGCGATCGCCGGCCTGCAACACCTCAGGGAGAACATGGATACGAGCGCGCTGGAGCGTGCCGTGGACCTTCTCGCCAAGGCCGAGGTCATCCATCTCCTAGGTTTGCGCCGCTCGTTTCCGGTCGTGGCGTACCTCAACTACGGGCTGTCGCACCTTGGGTTGCGGAGCTGTCTCCTCGATTCGGTCGGCGGCATGCTGCGGGAGCAATTGCAGGCCGTCGGCAAGAAAGACCTGCTCGTGGTGGTGAGTTTCCGCTCCTACGCACCGGAGGTGGTGGAGGCCGTGGAGACCCTGGCCCCTGTCGTTCCGGTCATCGCGTTGACCGACAGCGCGCTCAGCCCCATCGCCCGCCTGGCGACGGTGACCCTCGAGATCCACGAGGCCGAGTTCGAAGGATTCAGGTCCCTTTCGGTGCAGATGTGCCTCGCGCTGTGCCTGCTCGTCAGTCTCGGCGAACGCCTCGTGCGCTCGGGTGGGCGCGCGCGCGGGATCGTCGCCAAGCCACGGCGGCCTGCGCTCCGGCCTACTGGCGTGGGCGGCGTCGCATGATCGCCCGCTGCCGCGGCGCTCTTGGCGGGGCAGAACACTCGTGAGGCGGCTTCGCACGGGGCTGATCGGGGCCGGGCTCGTCGGCCAGGCCGAACATGCGTTCTACCTGTGGGAAGAGCGCGAACGATTCGCCTTCGTGGCGCTGGCCGATGCGTCGCCATCGGTTCGCGCGGCGCTTGGCGAGCGCTACGCCATCCCGCGCGTGCACGACTCGATCCGCGGCCTCTTGCCGGAAGATCTCGAGGCAATCGTCATCGCCGCGCCGGACCCCTACCACGCCGAGTTCGCCGTGTCCGCGCTCGAGGCCGGGCTGCACGTCTTGTGCGAGAAGCCGCTGGCCCTGACCGTCGCCGACTGCGGTCGGGTCGCCGCCGCGCGCGATCGCGCCGGCCGCATCGTCCAGGTCGCGTACATGAAGCGCCACGATCCGGCGTATCGGCGCGCGCTGGACCTGCTGCCCGCGCGCATCGAGGACATCCGGCTCGTCACGGTCGAGGTCAACGATCCCGATCACGAGCCCTTCGTCGCGCACCTGCCCATGACCTGGCCCGGCGATCTGCCGACCGCGTTGCGCGACCAGGCGCGCGCCGGCGCCTCGGCGCAGCTTCGGGAGGCGGTCGGCCGGCCCCTCGGCGATGCCGAGGCGCGCGCCCTTGGCGGCGGGTTTCTCTCGGCGCTGGTGCACGACGTGGCCGTCGTCCACGGCATGCTCCGTCACCTCGGCGGCGACTTGCCGGACGAGGCCGACCATGGCGCCATTTTCGACGAGGGGCGCGGCGTTCAGTTGGGCTTCGGCTTGCCCGGAGGGGGCCGGGTGTCGATGAGCCACCTCAATCTGCCCGGCGTCCCCGACTACACGGAGCGGGTCACGGTCTATGGCGCGGACCGCATCGTCGAGCTGACGTTCCCCTCGCCCTACCTCCGCCACGCGCCGACGCGGCTGGCGGTGCGCCGCGGCGAAAACGGGCACGCGCTCGAGACCAGCGAGGTCCGCCCCAGCTTCGAGGAGGCGTTCCGCGAGCAACTTCGCGCGTTCCACGCGGCGGCGTGCGGTCTGGCGCCGGTCGTGACGACGGTCGAGCAGGCGCTTCGGGATGTCGCGCTGCTGACTTCGGCGTTCAAGAGGGCGACGGCATGAGGATCGGCGTCTTCTCGGATTCCCTGGCCAAGCTCGATCGGCGCGCGCTGTTCGCCTGGTGCGCCGAACATGACGCGACCGATGTCGAGCTCGGCGTCGGGGCTTGGGGGCCGTGGCCGCGACCCCATCTCGATCTCGCGACGATCGGCGACCGAGGCGAGCGGGATCGCCTGGACGGCGAGCTCCGCGAGTTCGGACTGCGACTCTCGGCCGTCAATGCCGCCGGCAACGTCCTCCATCCGGACCGGACCAAGCGCGACGATGCCCAGGCGCGACTCCGCGCGGCCGTCGAGCTCGCCGTGACCCTCGATGTCGATCGCGTCGTCACGATGAGCGGGTGTCCCGCCGGGCCCGGCGGCGGGTCGCTAGGCGTGTTCCCGTGCTGGGCAACCTCGGCGGACGATGAACGGCTGTTCGAGTGGCAGCTCGCGAACGAATTGGTTCCGTTCTGGAGCGCGACCAGCGCATGGCTCGCGCGGGCGGCGCCGAAGGTGATGATCTGTTTCGAGCTCCATCCCGGGGTGACGATCTTCAACGCCGACGGGTTCGAGGCGCTCGCGGCGCACGTCGGGCGGAACATCGGACTTAACCTCGACCCCAGCCATTTCTGGTGGCAGGGCATCGATCCGGTCACGGTCGTCCAATCGCTCGGGGACCGCATCGGCCACGTCCACGGCAAGGACACGCTGCTCTATCCTGACAGGATCCGCACGAAGGGCGTGCTGCACTTCGCGCCGCCCGGCGATCCGGCGCGGGCGCCCTGGCACTTCGCGGCCGTGGGCGAGGGCCACGACGACGACACGTGGCTGACATTGCTCCGCGCGCTCCGGGCGGCGGGCTATGATGGGGTGATCTCGATCGAGCACGAGGATCCGCGCTACGACGGGGAGGAAGGCACGCGCCGCTCGATCGCCGGCCTGAAGCGCGTCCTGGCACGCCTGGCGGAGACGCCATGACGGGGGTCCGCCGACCATGAGCGCCGTGCGCTATGAAGGCATCGAGAAGCGCTTCGAAGCCGACGCGGCATAGTGGGAATGTACGTTCGGAAGTGAAGTTACCTAGTCAACGCACGCAGAGGAGGTTCAAATGATGCGACTACAGTTCAGGACCCTGCTTCTGGGTCTGGCCTTGGGATCCGGCTTGGCGCTGGCGTCGGCGCAAGCGATCGCCGAGGACATCAAGCTCGCCGTCGTCACGCACGGCCAGTCCTCCGATTCCTATTGGGGGGTCGTCAAGAAGGGGGTCGACGACGCGGCTGAGCTCATGGGTGTCGAGGTCTCGTACCAGGCGCCCCAGACGACGGACATGGTGGCGATGTCGCGTATGATCGATGCGGCGGTCGCACAGAAGGTCCAGGGCCTCGTCGTTTCAATTCCCGACGCCACGGCCCTGGAAAAGTCCGTCAAGGCTGCCGCCGACGCGGGCATCCCCGTCATCGTCATCGACAGCGGCGAGCCGGAAGTCGAGCGCTTAGGGCTCAAGCTCTATGTCGGAACGACGAACTATTTCGAGCAAGGGAGGGTCGCGGCCAAGCGTTTGGTCGAGGCTGGCGTCACGAGTGGTGTCTGCGCCAACCACGAGCCCGGGAACCTGGTCAACGAGTCGGCGTGTGATGGCTTCATGGAGGAGCTGAAGGCGCTCGGGGCCCAAGCCGACCGCGTGGAGATCTCGCTCGATCCGACGGACACGGGCGCCAGGATCGTGGCCTATTTGTCGTCGCATCCGGACACGAATGGCATCCTTTGCGTGGGCGCGCCCGCGGCCGCCAATGTCGTAGCCGCGTTGCGCGACAAGGGCATACTCGACAAGTACAAGATCGGCCACTTCGACGTGAACGCCGACACGCTTCAGGCACTCCAGGCGGGCGAGACAGTCTTCTCGTTCGACGCCCAGCAGTACCTGATGGGCTATCTGCCGATCATCATGCTGACCCAATACGCTCGGTACGGTGTCCTTCCCACGAACAACATCTACACGGGGCCGATGCCGTTGACGGCCGCCGACGTGGAACAGATCATGATCCTCAGCAAGAAGGGCATCAGATAGGAGCGATCGGAGACGAAACGGCGATGCTTGCGAGTGAGGCCGCCTGATTTGTCGCAGAAGGAACGCGGCAAGTCAGACGGCGAGAGGGGTCGGCAGTGACCGACGGCGCAAAAGGAACGACGCTCTCCCGCAAGGGCATCGGAAGCGACAAGGCGCGCGTTCAGAAACCAAGCCTGATTGCGCGCCTCCTCCGACGCCCCGAACTGGGCGCGCTGTCCGGGGTTATCCTCATTTATCTGATCTTCTTCGCGCTTGCCCGATCGAGCGGGATGTTCAGCGTCGAAGGCATCGTCAACATCCTGCAGGTCTCGGCTGAGATAGGCATTCTGGCGGTCGCCGTGGCGCTGCTCATGATCGCCGGCGAGTTCGATCTTTCGATCGGGTCCATGATCGGCTTCGCCGGCGTCATCATCGGGCTCGGCGCGACCGTCTACGGCATCCCGCTGACCACTTGCGTCCTGATCGCCTTCGTCGGGTGCGCGGCCATCGGGGCCTTGAACGGGTGGATAACAGTCAAGACCGGGCTCCCGTCCTTCATCGTCACCCTTGCCTCGCTCCTCATACTGCGCGGGCTGACCATCGCCGGCACGCGCGCGATCAACGGCTACACGCAGATCTCGAAAATTACGGCGAGTGATCCGGACAGCCCGATGATCCGGCTGTTCAGCGGCCGCGTTGGCGCTCCGTTCTTCGTCTGGATGGCGGAGCAGGGCTGGATCGACACGAAGACGAACGGGCTCCCCATGATCGAGGGCCTGCCGATCTCGATCGTCTGGTGGGTCGTGCTGACGGCCCTGGCCACCTGGGTCCTGCTCAAGACCAGTTTCGGCAACTGGACCTTCGCGGTCGGGGGCGACCCAACCTCGGCCCGGAACGTCGGCGTCCCAGTCAACAGGGTCAAGATCATCCTCTTCATGCTGACGGCGCTCACCGCCGTCTTCTTCGCGGCGACCCAGGTGCTCGACGTGGGCTCGGCGGACGTGCTGCGCGGCACGCAGAAGGAGTTCGACGCCATCATCGCCGTCGTCATCGGCGGCACTCTGCTGACCGGCGGCTATGGATCGGCCGTCGGCGCGCTTCTGGGCGCCCTGATCTATGGCACGGTGCAGATCGGCATTCTCTACACCGGCATCGATTCGGACCTGTTCAAGGTCTTCCTGGGCCTGATGGTGTTGTTGGCGGTCCTGTTCAACAACTATGTCCGGCGCCGTGTCACGGCGCCGCGATGACCGCGCAAGCGTCCTTCGCCGTGCAGCCCATCGTCCAACTCAGGAACGTGTCGAAATCGTTCGGCACGGTGCTGGCCTTGGACAGCCTGGATTTCGCGGTTCATGCCGGCGAAGTCCATTGCCTCCTCGGCGATAATGGCGCGGGCAAGTCGACCCTCATCAAGATCATGGCGGGTGTCTTTCAGTCGACCGAGGGCGAGTACTTGATCGACGGCCGACCGACGCTCATACGATCGCCCAGGGAAGCGCTCGACCGGGGAATCGCGACAGTCTATCAGGACCTGGCGATGGTGCCGCTCATGAGCATCACAAGGAATTTCTTCATGGGCCGCGAACTGAAGAAGGGATGGGGGCCCTTTTCCCGCTTCGACATCGCGAGGGCGGACCAGATCGTTTTCGAGCGGCTCTCCGAAATCGGTATCGATGTCCGCGACCCTGGCCAGGCTGTCGGAACCCTGTCGGGCGGCGAGCGGCAGTGCCTCGCCATCGCCCGCGCGCTGCACTTCGGGGCACGGGTGCTCATCCTCGACGAGCCGACATCGGCGCTTGGCGTTCACCAGGCCGCGATCGTCTTGAAGTACGTCGCCCAGGCCCGGCAACGCGGTTTGGGTGTCGTCTTCATCTCGCACAACATTCACCACGCCTGGGCCGTTGCCGATCGGTTCACGCTGCTGAACCGTGGCAAGAGCCAGGGCATCTACAAGAAGGGTGAGATTTCACGGGATGAAGTCATTCGTGTCATGGCCGGCGGCGAGGACCTGGAGCGCATCCAGTCGGAGATCGACATGATGGACCGCTCCCGTAACCCTGCCATGTAGCGACAACCCGCTGGGCCGCGATCCTGTCGTCGGACGCGGGCGACGTCGGGCCGGTCGCCGCGCGTCGAGAAACCCATGAAGAGACGACGGTAGGAAGGTGGGCATGACCAAGGTGCGAATTGGAGTGGTCGGCGCCGGGCTGATCGGCCAAGTGGAGCACATACCCAACCTAAGGCGCCTCTCGGCCCACTATGAGATTGTCGGCATTGCCGATGCCTCCGCTCAGATGCGGGCGGAACTGGAACGACGCGGCTTCCGCGCCTTCGCCGATTACCGCGAGCTGCTGGCTTGCGAACTCGACGCCCTGTTGGTGGCGGCACCCGATCAGTACCATGCGGAGATCACCCTTGCAGCCCTGGATCGCGGGTTGCACGTGTTCTGCGAGAAGCCCCTGTGTTTCTCGGTCGAAGAAGCGAAGGAGATAGCCAAGGCGCGCGATCGGGCCAGGAAGCTGGTCCAGGTCGGATACATGAAGCGCTTCGATCCGGCCTACGAGATGCTGCGGGAGCTACTGCCCAAAGATGGAGCCGGTCTCCGCTTTATCAGCGTCGAAGTGCAGGACCCGGATTCGTGGCCGTTCAACCAGCACCAAGGGGATTTCATCAAGACGAGCGATGTTTCCCCCGCGTTGGTCGAGGATGCCAGGGCCCGCCGCGAACAACAGGTCTTGCGCGCCACGGGGCACGTGCTGAGCGGTGCCGAGATGTGGGGCTTCACGAACTCCTACTGCTCGAGCTTGATCCACGACATCAATGCCGTTCACGGGCTGCTGGACGTGATGGGGCTGGACACCGGCGGCGTGATCGGGGCCGCCTTCTTCGCCGGCGGCGATGGTGGTCATGGCAGCATCCGCCTGAAAGGGCGCGACGCGATCTGGCAGATGACCCATCTGTTCGTGCCGAAGGTCGCCGACTATCAGGAACGGATCTCTCTCTATTTCGATGACACCGTCTACGAGCTGACGTTTCCCTCGCCGTATCTAAACCACTTCCCGACGCGCCTCACCGTCGCTCGCTCCGAGGGGACGACCTGGCGGAAGACGGAGTACCGCGCCAGCTTCGAGGAGGCGTTCATCAGAGAACTTCTCGGTTTCTGGAGGAGCGTGACAAAGGGGGAACCTGTACGTAATTCCGTCGAGGCTGCCACGCGCGACTTGAATCTCGCGGCGCAATTGGCCGAGGTCGCGCTTCGGGAGTGATCTTCGCCCTGTTCGTTCAGCGCCACCTGGTGCGCGGCCTGACGTTCGGGGCCGTGAAGTAGTACCCGTGAGCACGGTCTTCGACCCGTCGTCGTTCCCGTACCACCCGAACCGGGGTAGGAGACTTCCGCGCCTGACTGGCACCCTTTGCGCACTCCTGCAATCTCCCAGTCTCCGATGACCTCAACGACAGGGGCGCCGCGCACAAGCCTCGGACACCACGGCCACTTGTCGGACCGTCGATAGGGACAAATTATCTTTCTATCTCAACAATTTAGTCGTGGCGGTGCTGGCAGTCCGCTGCGAACTCGTCTCCGGACCCATTTCCCTGTTCGACGGGAAAATACAGGGAAATTTGGCGGTTTTACGCCTCAATGTTTCGAATCGCGACCGAATAGCGACCTGAATGCGGCAGCTTAGCCCGGAATTTCCTATGCAACGGAACAGGGAAATTTTTCGACGGATCAGGGAACAAATTTCGGGAAACAGGGAGCGCATTGGGCAGAGCTGGGAATTTGGGCCATACAGGAGGGGCTTTGGTTCATAAGTGCAGACTGCCGATGCATGTGCAGCTCGCTCGAGCGATCCAAGCTCGGACGACGCCCTCATCGACCGAACGTCGGGGTAGTGGTGCCTCGGCCACACCCGCTTCAAGCTGATCGCGACGATGAACCCCTGACGATGCGTTACACGTGTTTTTAAAAAAATGGCGCGTCACAAAACAAATATTTGAAAAATACTAAACACACTTGAGTTTATTATTTGTTTTTCACAGAAAACGGGCGAGATTGTCCAGCAGAAATGCACCTGATCTCACGAGCCCTCTATGTTATGCTAGAGTTGATTCGGCTTAATCGCGGTCATATCCTGCGGCGGCGAAGTAGTTTGTGCACTCGT
>JBBDQV010000155.1:0-22279 GCA_040905845.1 Alphaproteobacteria bacterium
GGCGACACACGGCTCCTGTGGGGCGGGCGGGTCAGCGTGCGCGACGCACCGCCCGAGGCGGTGAGTCGCTTCATGCTGCGCGACCTGGCGCGCGTCTTCCCCCAGCTCGCCGGAGCCAAGGTCGAGACCGGCTGGGGCGGCCTGATGAGCTACGCGCGCCACCGCATGCCCCAGATCGGCCGGCTCGAGCCGGGGCTCTGGTATGCCCAGGCGTTCGGTGGCCACGGCATGGGCACGACCACGTTCGCGGGCGAGTTGATCGCCCGCGCGATCGCCGAGGGCGACGAGGATTACAAGAGGGTCGACGAGACGTTCGGGCTCGTCTGGGCCGGCGGCAAGGCCGGGCTCGCCTGGGCCCAAACGACCTACTGGGCGTATCGCTTGCGCGATTGGCTGCGGTCCTGACGACCGCGCCGGCGCGCTACAGCAGCCAGATCGCCAGGACGATAAGGGTGCCGATGACGGCCGCGCCCGCGCCCACCGTGAGCCGCATGAAGCTCTTGTACATGCCGAGATTCTGACGGTCCGCGCCTTGCCAATCGCTCATGACTCGCTCTCCCCCGCGCATCGGTCCTCTGAGTCCGAGCGCCTACTAGCACCGCCCGCGCCGCGCGCGCAAGGGTCTAAGGTCCCAGCGTCTCGGGTTCGCGCCGCCACTCCTCGGACAGCAAGTTGCCGATGCGGATCTGGTGTGGCGTCATCATGCCGGCGGCGTCCTCGCGCGCGACCGTCGATTCGCCATGCCCTTCGCGCGCGGCGACGCTCCACCAGAAATAGGCCCTGAGCAGGTCCCTGGGCACGCCTTCGCCCCGGGCGTAGAGCGCGCCGAGCGTCGCCTGGGCGCGGACGTAGCCGGCGCGGGCCGCGCGCTTGATCCAGCGCGCCCCGGTCTCCGGGTCGCGCTCGACACCGAGGCCCAGGCGGTAGAGCCGGCCGAGATTGTTTTGCGATCGAGCGTAGCCTTGCAGCGCCGCGCGGCGGAACCACGCCGCCGCGAGCCGATCGTCGCGCGCGACGCCGTAGCCCAGCCCGTACATGACGCCGACCTCGTTCTGGGCACGCGGGTCGCCGGCCTCGGCCAGCGGGCGCCACGCCTCCAGCGCCGTCGCGAAGTCGCCGGCGTTGAACGCGGCCGTGCCGGACTCGTAGTCGCCGGAGCGCACCGCCAGCGCCACCAGCAAGCCGACCGCGAGCGCGAACGACGCGAGCCACCGTGCCATGAGGGAATACTGACGCCGCCGCCGACGGAGGTCAAAGTCCGATCGTCCGATCGCCGGGTTTCAGCGGCCGGCGTCGATGCTGTAGGGTCGCGGCAAAGGAGGTGACATGGCGCAAGGGAATGCCGTCGCGTGGCGTTCGCGAGGAAGCACGATGGGTCGGCTCGTAGCCGCGTTGCTCCTTGCGACCTGGTACTTCGTCACGCCCGTCGCCGCCGAGGCGGCTCCACCGGCCGACGCGGACATCGAGGCGCTGATCGCGACCCTCGAAGACGACGCGGCCCGGGTCGAGCTGATCGCGCGGCTCGAAGCCCTGCTCGCCGCGCAGGGCAAGACCGAGGAAGAGGCCGAGGCCGAGCGCGTCGGACTGCTCGGCCGGGTATCGAGCGGGCTCGCACGCCTCGGCCGCGAGTTCGCCGCGCTCGGGCACGACATCGGCGGCTGGCAAGACACGACCGCCTGGATCGAGGGCGAGTTCGGCAACGCCGATCGGCGCTCGGCCTGGGCCTACGCGATCGGCAAGGTCGTGCTCGTCCTGGCGCTGGCGTTCGCCGCCGGCCGCCTCGTGCAGCTCGCGCTCGCGCCGAGCGCGCGGGCGCTCCGCGAGCACGTGGCCGACGGCCTCGTGCTTGGCGGGCTGGTTCTGGTCGGCCGCGCGGTCGTCGGTTTCGTGCCGACCGCCGCGTTTGCCGCCGTGGCCTATGCGACCCTCACCGTGGTCGAGCCGTTGCCCGAGACGCGCATCGTCGCGCTCGCCCTGGTCAATGCCACCATCGTCGTCCAGTTCGCCGCCGCCGTTTCAACCGTCGTCCTCGCGCCGCTGTCGGGTGGCCCGCGCCCCGTGCCGGTCGGCGACGAGACCGCCGCCTACCTCCACATCTGGGTCAAGCGGCTCACCCGGGTCGCCGCCTACGGCGGCTTCGCGGCCCAGGCCCTGTTGCTGCTCGGCGTACCGCCGGTCGGCTCGGGCCTGGTGCTGCGCGTCGCCGGCCTCGTCCTCGTCGGGCTGCTCGTCGTTTTCATCATGCAGAACAGAGTCGCGGTCGCCGACTTCCTGCGGCTCGGGCGCGAGGAAGGGGCCGGCAGCACGACACGCGCGCTGCTCGCTCGGCTTGCCGAGGTCTGGCACCTGCTCGCCATCGCGGCGCTCGCCGCCGCCTTCGTAGCCTGGGCGATCGAGGCCGAGGGGACGCTCGACGCGCTGGTCCGAGGCGTCGCCGGCACGGCGGCGGTCGTCGTCGTCGCGCGCCTGGTGCTGGTGATCGGCAACCGGCTGATGGACCGCGCGCTCTCGGTCGGGATCGATGTCGCCGGGGCCATGCCGGGCGTCGAGCTTCGCGCCAATCGCTACGTCCCGGTCCTGCGCCGGGTCGTCTCCGCCGCCGTCCTGTTGCTGTCCGCCACCGCGATCGCCGAGTCCTGGGGCCTCGATGCGCTGGCGTGGCTGACCAGCGACTGGGCGCGCGGCATGTTCGGCCGGCTGGTCGCGATCGGGGTCATCGTGCTGGTCGCGCTCGTCGTCATCGAGGTTACGAGCGGACTGATCGCACGGTTTCTCGAGGCCAGGGACGAAAAGGGCGACACCGTGCTGCGCAGCGCCCGGCTGCGCACCCTGCTGCCGCTGCTGCGCAACACGGTCACCATCGTCGTCGTCGCGGTCGCGACGTTCACGGCGCTCTCCGAGCTCGGCATCGACATCGGGCCGCTCCTGGCCGGCGCGGGCGTCATCGGCCTCGCCGTCGGCTTCGGCGCCCAGACGCTCGTCAAGGATGTCATCACCGGGGCGTTCATCCTGTTCGAGAACCAGATCGCCGTCGGCGACGTGGTCAATCTCGGCGGCACCGCGGGCGTCGTCGAAACCATGACCATTCGCACGGTGACGCTGCGCGATCTCGAAGGCAATGTGCACACGATCCCGTTCGGCGAGGTCAAAACCGTGTCCAACATGACGCGCGACTTCGCCTACGCAGTGCTCGACATAGGTGTCGGCTACGGCGAGGACACCGACCGAGTCGGCGCTGTCCTCGGCGAGGTCGACGCGACGTTGCGCCAAGACGCCGAGATCGCCGACGGCGTGCTCGAGCCGATCGAAGTGTTCGGCGTCAACAGCCTCGGCGATTCGGCCGTGGTCATCCGTGCGCGCGTCAAGACCCGCGCCGGACGGCAGTGGGCGATCAGCCGGCGCTACTTGGGCGCGATCAAGAAGCGCTTCGACGAACTCGGCATTGAGATCCCGTTCCCGCAGCGCACCATCCACGTCAAGCACGAAGGCCTGCCCCAGGGTGACGGGACCGCGCTGGCCACCGCGGCCGCGAAGGACATCGGGTGAAGGAGCTCGCGCCGCTGCTCGAAGTCATGGCGGCGGCCTACCGCGCGCACGGGGCGACCGAGCAACCAGGCGTGGCGATGGCACGAAGGGTCGCCGATCTCCTCGCCGGCCTCGATGCCGGCGGCGCCCGACCGGACGCCAGCCCCAACCGGGTGGCGGCGGCACGCTGGATGGACGATTTGATCGAGGCCGCTGCGGCCGGGCCGGCGGCGGCGATCGCGGCAGCGCTCGCGCCCGTGCTGCCCGCCGTCGATTGGGTTCAGACATACAGCGAGGCCGAGCTCGGCCCGGACTACCTCGAGAACTACGGCTACTTCGACATCGCGAGCCCCGAGCGCGGGCTGATCCGTACCAACGCCCTGGCGACCGGGTTCCTGGTGATCGGGCCCGGAAAACTCTACCCCGAGCACTACCATCCGGCGGTCGAGCTCTATCACGTCGTCGCGGGCACACCCGACTGGCAAGTCGACGATGGGCCGTGGCTGGCGAAGCCGGCCGGCTGCTTCATCTTCCACCGCTCGATGGCGGTTCACGCCATGCGCACCAACGACCGGCCCTTGCTGGCGCTCTATGCCTGGCTCGGCGACCTCGCCACGAGCGCGAAACTCGGGCGGCCGGAATGACCGTTCTCGCCATCGACCACGTCCAGCCCGTCATGCCGCCGTCGCACTCCGAGCCGAGATACCACGCCCGATAGGGCACCCAGCCGACCGGCTCACGCAGGCAGCTCTCGACCAGAACGCGGCCGCCCCGACGCGAATCAGCACTTCGCCGGCTCGTGGCACCGGGACCGGCACGTCGTCTCGATAGACGAGCTTGTCGAAGCCGCCGTGACCGGTCAGCAGGACGGCGGTCATCCGGGTCGGAATCGTCGTCATGGCTTGGCGATCGGTGGTCACCGACCGCGCGCCGCGGCGAGGATCGAGGCGGCCGCGGTGGCGAGCACCTGGCAGCCGAGCACGATGTCCTCGTCCGAGGTGTCCTCCGCGAAGTCGTGGCTGACGCCGCCGATGCTCGGGACGAACAGCATGCCGGCCGGCATCCGCCGGGCAAGCACCTGGGCATCGTGACCGGCGCCGCTCGGCATGCGCCGCCAGCCGCCGGGCACGTGCCGTTCGGCGGCCGCGGCGAGGGCGTCCTGAAACCCCGAGTCCATGGCGGCGGGCTCGACCGCGTCCTTCGACGGAACGATCGCGACGCCGCACGGCCCGGCGCGGGCGGCCTCGGCGACGAGCCCGCGGACATGGGCTTCCATGGCCTCGAGCCGGCCGGCTTCGACATCGCGAACCTGCTGGTTGAACGTGGCGCGCCCCGGGATGATGCTGGGTGCCCCGGGGTCGAAACTCATGCGGCCGATCGTCCAGACGCTTTGCGGGCCGGCGACGCCCGCCATGGTCGATTGGATGGCATTGCCGAGCCGGATCGCCGCGGCACCGGCGTCCCGCCGGAGCCTCATGGGGGTCGTGCCGGCGTGGTTCTGTCGGCCCGTGATCTCGATGGTGAAATCGCGCATGCCGACGATGTGCGTCACCACGCCGATCCGCTGGCCCGCGGCTTCCAGGACGCCGCCCTGCTCGATGTGGGGTTCCAGGTACCCGAGATAGCGGCCGGGCTCGAGCCGATGGGGCGGTTCATGGCTCAGCCCCGCGGCCGCGATCGCTTCGGCGAGCCGCTCCCCCTTGTCGTTGCGCGCCTGTTCGATCGCGTGTTCCATCGATTCTCCACAGAACGAGCGGCTGCCGAGAAAGCCGAAATAGCTTCCTTCCTCGTCGCTCCACGACGCCGCGTCGACGGCGAAGGCGGCCGTATCGGCGTGCTCGGCCAAGCTGTGCGCGATCTCGATGGCGTAGACCACGCCCATGGCGCCGTCGAGCCAGCCGCCGCGCGGCTGGGTGTCGCTGTGCGACCCGATCAGCATTGCCTTGCCGGCGCGGCGCGAGCGGCCCAGCAGCGTGCCGACGCCGTCGATGCGCGCGTCCAATCCAGCGTCGGCCATGCGCTGGGCGAGCCAGCGGCGCGCCGCCATGTCGACCGCCGACAGCGTGGGCCGGACGACGCCCGTGCCGGTCGCCCCGAACTCGCGCAGGCGGCGCAGCGTCGTCAGCAGGCGGTCGGCGTTGATCTCTACCATTGGTCGTCCCCGGTCGCGCTCACTGGGCGGTATAGCCGCCGTCCACCAGCAGATCGGCTCCGGTCATGAACGAGGACTCCTCGCTCGCCAGGAACAGCGCGGCCCGCGCCAATTCCTCGGGCCGGCCGAGCCGGCCGAGCGGATGCATGGCCTTGCCCCATTCACGCTCGGCCCGCTCGAGCCCGCCCCATTCGCGCGCCATCTGCTCCGTGGCCGTCCCGCCGGGCGACAGCGTGTTCACGCGGATGTTCGCGCGGGCGAGCTCGAGCGCCAGGCTCTTGGCCATGGTCAGCAGCGCGCCCTTCGAGGCGCAGTAGGCCGTGTCGCCGGCGTGCCCGACGCGCGCCATCTGCGAGGCGGTCAGGATGATGCTGCCGCCGCCCGCGCGTTCGATGTGGCGGCAGGCGTGCTTGCACAGATGGAACGCGGCGTGGACGTTGACCGCGAAGGTCCTGACCCAGATGGCCTCGTCCAGCTCGGCCAGCGGCATCGATGGCGCGAAGTAGGCGGCATTGCTGACCAGGACGTGGAGCGCCCCGAAGGCGTCGATCGCCGCGTCGATCGCCGCGCGCGCCTGAACGCCCTGGCTCACGTCGCGGCGCGCCGCTCGCGCGACGCCGCCCGCGCCGACGATCCGGGCCGCGGTCGCGTCGGCGGCCGCGCCGTCGAGGTCGGCGCAGCAGACGCGCGCGCCTTCCTCGGCGAACAGCAGGCTGATCGCGCGACCGATGCCGCTGCCCGCTCCGGTCACCAGGGCGACGCGGCCGGCAAGACGATCCGCCATATGTCTCCCTCCTCGATGGCGCGACGCCGGCCGGGACATTGCCGCATCGGCTGGGCTACCTTGGGCCTGCCATGCTGCTGTCGGTCCGCGACCTCGCGGTGCGCTTTCGCACTGAAGACGGCATCGTCCATGCCGTCAATGGTGTCAGCTTCGACGTCGAGCGCGGCGAGACCGTCGGCATCGTCGGCGAGTCGGGCTGCGGCAAGAGCGCGACCAGCCTGGCGATCCTGCGCCTGCTGCCGCAAACCGGCGTCGAGGTGTCGGCGGATCGCATCGACCTCGAGGGACGAGATCTCCTGACGGCCACCAAGGGCGAAATGCGTGCCTTGCGCGGGCGCGACGTCGCGATGGTCTTCCAGGACCCGATGACCAGCCTGAACCCGGTGTTGACGATCGGGCGGCAGTTGCGCGAAACGATCGCGGCCCACGGCGCCGCGGCGTACGGGGACACGCGGGCCACGGCGATCGAGCTCTTGCAGCGGGTCGGGATTCCGGAGCCCGAAACGGCGTTGCGCCGCTACCCGCACCAGCTCAGCGGCGGCATGCGCCAGCGCGTCATGATCGCCATGGCCCTGGCCCTGAAGCCGAAGCTGCTGATCGCCGACGAGCCGACCACCGCGCTCGACGTCACGATCCAGGCGCAGGTCCTCGACCTCATCCGCCGGCTGACCCGCGAATCGAACACGGCGGTCGTGCTGATCACCCACGATCTCGGGCTGGTCGCCTCGATGGCGCGGCGGGTCATCGTGATGTACGCGGGCATGGTGGCTGAGACCGGCGCCACGGAAGACCTGTTCGACAAGCCGGCGCACCCCTACACCCTGGGCCTGCTCAATTCGTTGCCGCGGCTCGACGGATCGCGCGAGGCGGAGCTGGTTCCCATCGAGGGTAGCCCGCCCGATCAGCTCGCGCTCGCGCCCGGATGCCCGTTCGCGCCGCGCTGCGCGCGGCGGATCGAGCGATGCCTGCGCGAGACACCCGGACTGACCCAAGTCGAAGGACGCGGCTTGGGCCACGCCGTGGCATGTTTCAACCCCTTGGCGGCGGGCTTGGCATGACCGGGCCGGAGCCGCTCCTGGAGGTCGAGGACCTCGCCGTCCACTTCACGCTGCGCGGCCGCTTGCCGTTCGCCCGCGCGCGCGTCGTGCGTGCCGTCGACGGCGTGAGCTTCCGGATCGAGCGGGGCGAAACGGTCGGCCTCGTCGGCGAATCCGGTTCGGGCAAGAGCACGATCGGGCGCGCGATCGTCGGCCTCAAGCGGCCGGCCGCCGGCCGCATCATGTTCGCCGGCCGGGACACGACGTCGCTGGACCGCGCGGCGCTGAAGCGCCTGCGTCGCCGCATGCAGATGATATTTCAGGACCCGTACTCGAGCCTGAACCCGCGCATGACCGTGGGCGAGATCGTCGCCGAGCCCTTGGAGATCCACGGCGAAGGCGGCGCGCGCGACCGGTCGAATCGGGTCCGCGAGCTGCTCGACGTCGTCGGGCTTTCCGCCGGCGCCGCGACCCGCTACCCGCACCAGTTCAGCGGCGGCCAGCAGCAGCGCATCGGCATCGCGCGGGCGCTGGCGCTGAACCCCGATCTCGTGGTCGCCGACGAGCCGGTCAGCGCGCTCGACGTGTCGATCCGCGCGCAGATCATCAACCTCCTGCGCAAGCTCCAGGCGCGCTTCGGGCTCGCCTACCTGTTCATCGCGCACGACCTGGCGGTCGTCCGGCACATCAGCGATCGGATCATGGTCATGTACCTCGGCCGCATCGTCGAGACCGCGTCGGCGGACGACCTCTATGCCGCGCCTCGGCACCCCTACACGATCGCGCTGCTCTCCGCGGTCCCGCTGCCCGATCCCAGGATCGAGGCGCGCCGCTCGCGCATCATC
Source organism: Alphaproteobacteria bacterium (assembly GCA_040905845.1). Lineage (GTDB taxonomy): Bacteria > Pseudomonadota > Alphaproteobacteria > SP197 > SP197 > VGDP01. Next base: position 8,344 of record JBBDQV010000155.1, read on the forward strand.
CTGAAGGGCGACGTGCCGAGCCCCGCCGATCCGCCGACGGGTTGCGCGTTCCATACCCGCTGCTGGCTGCGCGAGCGGCTGGGCCGGCCCACACGATGCGAGGACGCGGTGCCGCCCCTGCGCGAGGAGGCGAACGGGCATTGCGTCGCGTGCCACTTCCCCGATCGGGTCGCCGATCACCTGCCGTCGGGCGCTAGAGCAATATCCGATCGGATAAAGCTGCTCTAGGCCGATCAGCCCCGCGCGAGCCGAGGCGAGAAAGCCTCGTGCAACCCGTCGCCCAGAAGGTTGAACGCCATCACGGATAGGAAGATCGCGACGCCCGGGCAGGTCACCAGCCACCACTGCTCGAGGAAGTAGTCGCGCCCGATCGAGACCATCGAGCCCCATTCGGGGGTCGGTGGCTGGGCGCCCAGACCGATGAACGAAAGCCCCGACAGGGTCAGGATCGCATAGCCGACGTCCAGGCTCATCTGCACGGTGATCGGCGTCCAGCAGTTGCGCAGAATGTGACGCACGGCGATGCGCGGGCCCGACGCGCCGGCGATGCGCGCGGCCTCGACGAACGCCTCGGTCTTGAGCTGCAGCGTCTGGCCGCGCACCAGCCGCGCGTACCACGGCCACCAGACGAGCGCGGTCGCGAGCACCGCGTTGATCAGGCTGGGGCCGAGCGCGGCCGCCATGCCCATGGCCAACACGAGGGCGGGAAAGGCCAGGAACATGTCGGTGAGGCGCATCAGGATCTCGTCGATCCAGCCGCCGAAATAGCCCGCGGTCAGGCCGACCGCCGTGCCGATCGCGGTCGCCAGCGTCAGGATGCCCAACGCCGCCAGCAACGACGATCGCGTGCCGTGGATCAGCCGGCTCAGCACGTCGCGCCCGCCGTCATCGGTGCCCAGCCAATGCGCCGCGCTGGGTTCCGCGAGGCGGCCGCCGGGGTTCATGGCGAGCGGGTCCATGGGCGCGAGAAGCGGCGCGGCGATGGCGATGGCGACGAACCCGATCGCGAAGGCGAGCCCGATGGCGCTCAACGGGTTGCGCAGCAGGCGCCGCGCTCCCCGGCGCACGCGACCGCCGCGCGCCACGGGTGCGTCCGCGGTGGGCACGGCGGCGGCGGGATTCGCTGCCATGGCCCCGTCAGTCCCGTGCGCCGTAACTGATGCGGGGGTCGAGCACGACGTACGCGATGTCGACCAGCAGGTTCACCGTGACGTAGACGAGGGAGATCGTGACCGTCACGCCCATGATCGCGGCGTAGTCGAGGTAGCTGATGGCGTTGACCGCGTAAAGCCCGATCCCCGGCCAGTTGAAAACGACCTCGGTCAGGACGTTGCCGGCGAGCAGGGTACCGACCTGAAGCCCGATCACGGTCATCGTCGGGATCATCGCGTTCCTGAGCACGTGGCGTCTGAGAATGACGGTCTCGAACAGGCCCTTCGCCCGCGCGGTGCGGACATAGTTGGCGTCGAGTACCTCGATCGAGGCCGCGCGCGTCATGCGCGTGACGACGGCGAGGCTGCCGGCGGCGAGCGTCGAGGCCGGAAGGATGAGGTAAACGAGGGCCGAGACGAACGTCGCGGTGTCCCCCGCGATTAGTGCATCGACGGTGTACATGCCCGTCACGCGCGCGGGCTCGATGTCGACGATGCCGAGCCGGCCTCCGATGGGCAGCCAGCCGAGCCAGCGGTAGAGCACGATCTGGAGGGCGATGCCGAGCCAGAAGACGGGGAGCGACACGCCGCCGACGGTGACGACGCGGATGACGTGGTCGAGCGCCTTGCCGCGGCGCACGGCGGCCAGGACGCCGAGCGGAATGCCGCCGAGGATCACCAGCACGAGCGCGGCCGAGGTCAGCTCGAGCGTCGCGGGCAGGAACTGGCGCAGGTCGTCGAGCACCGGCCTGCGCGTGGTCAGCGATTGGCCGAGATCGCCCTTGAGCAGGCCGTTCATGTAGATGAGGTATTGCTCGGGCAGCGGGCGGTCGAGGCCATAGAGCCGGCGGAACGCCTCGACCTGGTCGAGCGTCGCGTGCTGACCGGCGAGCATGCGCGCCGGGTCGCCCGGCACCACGTGGGTCAGGATAAACGTGATCAGGGTCATGCCGACGACCACGACCACCAGGAGGGCGAGCCTGCGGACGATGAAACCCGCCATCACCGTGTTCCGGCCGGACGGGCGCGGAGCTCGGTTCTCCGCGCCCCGTCGGCTCAGGCCTTGCCGAGGGCGAAGTAGTCCAGCATCTCGATGTAGACGCCGTTGAACACGAAGCCCTGCACGTTGTCGCGCATGGGCAGGCGGTAGTTTTTCTCGTAGACGAACAGGGCGGGCGCCTCGTCGACGATGATGTGCTGGGCCTTGTTGTAGATATCGGTGCGCTTGGCCGCGTCGGGCTCGACGCTGCCCGCGTCCAGCAGAGCGTCGAAGTCCGGGTTCGAATAATAGCCCCAGTTGAACCCGGACGTGCCTTGGGCCCCGGTCGCGAACACCGACCACATGAAATCGAGCGGCGTGACCAGGGTCGGCCACCAGACCAGGCCGAACGCGTGCTCGGCGGTGTCCGGGTTGGACAGGAGATCGCCCCAGGCGGACGGCGATAGCTCCTGGATCTCGACCGTGATGCCCAGATCCTTCATGTTCGACTGGAACAGCTCGCCCAGCGGGCGCTTCCACCAGTACCCCGTCTCGTAGGTGTACTTGAGCGTGAAGCCACCATCGGGATACCCCGCTTCGGCGAGCAGGGCCTTGGCCTTCGCGGGATCATAGTCGTACTGCGGCACCGTCGGGTCGAAGCCCACGAAGGTGCTGGGCACGGGCCCGCGCGCCTGCTGCGCCTTACCGCCCATGTAGTCGGTGACCCAGGTGCCATAGTCGAGCCCGTGGGAGATCGCCTGGCGCACGCGCTTGTCGGTCGTGGGTCCCTTGGCCGACGGCAGCACGATCATGTAGAGGTTGAACGACGGCACGTTCGTCACCGTCACGCCGGGAGTGCCGTCGAGCGCCTCGACCGCGTCGTCGGGCAGGAAGAGCGCGATGTCGATCTCGCCCTGCTCGAGCAGCAGCCGGGTCGTCGTCGCCTCCTGGATGTACTTGACGATGATGCGTTCGAAGTGATTGCCGTCCCAGCCCTTCCAGTAATCCGGATTGCGGCTGAACACGGCCTGCTGGGCCTGGGTGTAGGATTCCAGGACGTAGGGCCCGGTGCCGACCATGTTGCCGCGCAGCCAGCCTTGCGCCAGGTCGCCGTCCGCTTCGTTCTCGGCGAGCGCCTTCGGCGAGATCATGTACGGCGAATAGGTCGAGGCGAACGCCGAGAGCAGGCCGTCGGACGGCGCGCTCAGCTTGAGGACCACGGTCAAGTCATCGGGGGTCTCGACCGAGGTGACCGTGCTCAGCGCGTAGGCGATGCCTTGCTGGACGCCGATCTGGCGCTCGATGCTCCGCTTGACCGCCGCGGCGTTCAGCGCCTCGCCGTCGCTAAAGGCGATGCCGGGCCTGATCTTGAACGTGTAGGTCAGGCCGTCCGGAGCGACCTCGAAGGCCTCGGCCAGGTTCGGCACGATGTCGATCGACGAGCCGTCGAGCTTGAGCAGCGTCTCGTAGCAGGCTCGCCACAAGAGCGGCGAGGTGCCGTCGAACGAGACCTGAGGATCGAGCGTCACGGCCTCGCCGCCCGACGAGACGACCAGGGTGTCGCTACCCGCGGCGCCCGCGCGGCGCGGAAAGTTGGCGCCGAACGCGACGCCGGCGCCCAGCACGCCGAGTGCGCCGCGTCGCGAAATCCGCGTTCCTTCGCGCAGGATGCTCGGATCGAACTTCATGATGTCCTCCCATCGCACGGCCGCCGAGGCGGTGCCTTCCGCGGTTCTTGGCATGGCCGGGGCGCGATGGCCCTCGGCAATCTGGATACAAGGGGGTACGTTAGGCGCGCGCCGGTTGACCGTCAACGACGGGTCGCTGCGTGGGATTCCGGGCGCCTGACCCGAGGGGGAGGACGACATGACGGGCTTGGACTTGATCGTTCGTGGCGGCACGGTCGTGACCGCCGGGGATACGGTGCGGTGCGACATCGGCGTGAAGGACGGGCGGGTCGTGGTGCTCGGCGCGGATCTCGGCGCGGCCGCCCGGTCGATCGACGCGACCGGCAGGCTGGTGCTGCCCGGCGGCATCGATTCCCACGTCCACATCGACGAATACCCCTTCTTCGGCGTCAGTTGCGCCGACGACTTCGGCTCGGCAACGACCTCGGCGGCGTGCGGCGGGACGACGACGATCATCCCGTTCGCCGAGCAGGTGCGCGGTCGTTCGCTGCGCTCGACGATAGAGGAATATCACGGCAAGGCGAAAGGCAAGGCGGTGATCGACTACGCCTTCCACGCCATGATCACCAACCCCACGGAACAGACCCTCGGCCAGGAGCTGCCGGCGCTGATCGAGGACGGCTACACCTCGTTCAAGATCTACATGACGTACGAGAACATGGCGCTCGACGACCGGCAGATCCTGGAGGTGCTGGCGGCGGCGCGCACGCACGGCGCCATGGTCATGGTCCACGCCGAGAACGACCACTGCATCCGCTGGCTCGCCGAGCGCCTGGCCGCCAGCGGCAAGACCGACCTGACCCAGTACCCGAAGATGGCGCCCTCGCCGGTCGAGCGCGAGGCGACCCACAGGGCGATTTCCCTGGGCGAGGTGGTCGACGTGCCGATCCTCATCGTGCACGTCTCGTCCAACGAGGCCATGGACCAGATCCGCTGGGCCCAGGGCAAGGGGCTGAAGGTTTATGGCGAGACCTGCCCGCAGTACCTGTTCCTGACCGCCGCCGACATCGCGCGCCCGGGTTGGGAAGGCGCCAAGTTCCTGTGCGCGCCGCCGCCGCGCGACGCCGCGAACCAGGACCACCTGTGGCGCGGCCTGGCCAACGGGACTTTCCAGGTCTTCTCGTCCGACCACGCGCCCTATCGGTTCGGGGGAACCGAGGGCAAGAGGCGGCACGGACCCGAGCCGCATTTCCACCACGTGGCGCCGGGCGTGCCGGGCATCGAGACGCGCCTCGCGCTGCTGTTCTCGGAGGGCGTTGGCAAGGGCCGCATCGACCTCGAGACCTTCGTCGCCCTGACCGCCACCAACGCCGCCAAGATCTACGGGCTCTATCCGCGCAAGGGGACGATCGCGGTCGGCGCGGACGCGGACCTGGCGATCTGGGACCCCGAGCGCGAGGTCACGATCCGCCACGCCGACCTGCACGACGCCATGGACTACTCGCCCTACGAGGGGCGGGTCGTCAAGGGCTGGCCCGAGGTCGTCGTCTCGCGCGGCGAGGTCGTGGCGCGCGACGGCAAGCCATCGGCCACGCCGGGGCGCGGACGGTTCCTGGCCTGCGAGCGCTCGGCTTTCGCGCGGCCCCAGGCGATGACCTGACGGGCATGCTCAGCGCGCGAGCTCGGGGCGCGCGCCGCGCCGCGCGCGCGGTGCCATGAAGGTCTCGAGCGACGCCGCGCCGTCCGGGCCGATGCGCAGGCCCAGCTTGGTGCGGCGCCACAGGACGTCCTCGGCGGTCTCGGCCCATTCGTGGGCGATCAGATGGTCGACTTCGCGCTCGGTCAGGCCGGCGCCGAAATGCCGGCCGAGGTCCGCCATGGACGAGACGCCGGTGAGCAGCGCCTCGGCGCGCGTGCCGTAGGCTCGGCACAGCCGGCCGACGAGCCGACGGTCGAGCGAGACAAAGCGACGCGCCAGCGCGCCGGCCCAGGCATCGAACGAACCGGGGATGTCACCGCCGGGAAGAGTCGCGTCGCCGGTCCACGCCGGTCCCATCGCCGGGAAGTACGGCGCGAGCTCGCGGAGCACCTGTTCGGCGAGTCGCCGGTAGGTCGTGATCTTGCCGCCGAAGACCGAGAGCAGCGGCGCCTGGCCCGGCGGGCCGTCGAGCCGCAGGACGTAGTCCCTCGTCGCCTCCTGCGCCTTCGTCGCGCCGTCGTCGAACAGCGGGCGGACGCCGGCGTAGCTCCAGCGGACCGAATCCCGCTGGATCGGCCGATCGAGGTACGCGTTCACGGCGGCGAGCAGGTAGTCGGTCTCGGCATCCTCGATCGCCACGTCGGCCGGATCGCCTTGGTAGTCCCGGTCCGTGGTGCCGATCAGCGTGAAGTCGTCCTCGTAGGGGATGGCGAAGCAGATCCGCCGGTCGGCATTCTGGAAGATGTACGCACGGTCGTGCTGGAAGACGCGGTCGACGACGATGTGGCTGCCCTTCACCAGCCGGACCGGCGCCCCGGCGTTCGCTCCGGCGGCCATGGCGTTGACGCGCGCGACCCAGGGCCCGGCGGCGTTGACCAGGACGCGCGAGGCGACCTCGAAGCGCGAGCCGTCGCGCGTGTTCTCCAGACCGAGGCGCCAGGTCCCGGCGTCGCGCCGCGCGGCGAAGCAGCGGGTTCGGGTGACGATGTCGGCGCCCCGATCCGCCGCGTCGCGAGCGTTGAGCACGACCAGACGCGCGTCGTCGACCCAGCAATCCGAGTACTCGAAGGCTCGGTGGAACTCCGGCTTCAGGCCGGCGCCCGCTTCGTCGCGCGCGAGGTCCAGGCTGCGGGTTCCCGGCAGGACGCGGCGCCCGCCGAGGTGGTCGTAGAGAAACAGGCCGAGCCGGATGACGAGCCACGGACGCAGCCCCCGGTGGTGCGGCAGCACGAAGCGCAGCGGCCAGATGATGTGCGGCGCCGATCGCAGCAACACCTCGCGCTCGACTAGCGCCTCGCGGACGAGCCGGAACGCGTGGTGCTCGAGGTAGCGCAGGCCGCCATGGATGAGCTTGGTCGAGGCGGACGACGTCGCGCCGGCGAGGTCGCCCATCTCGGCGAGGAACACGGAGAGCCCGCGGCCCTGGGCATCGCGCGCGATGCCACAGCCGTTGACACCCCCGCCGATGACCGCGAGATCGTACACGCGGGCCGCGTCCATGCCCCCTCTGGTCCCGTCATCACCCGGGTTGCGGCATTCCGCCGTTTCGCGACCGCCACGGACCGATCGCGCGATACCAAGCCCGCACGTTAGGGAGGGGCGAGACGAAGCTCAATCGATATCGCGGACCCGGCCGGCCGTCACGATCGAAGAAGTTCGTCCTCGAACGGGAAGACGGCGATGCGTTGATAACCGTCGCGCGTCACGACGACCTGCTCCTCGAGCTTGACCCTTTCGGCGCCGCCCTCGCCGCCGATGTAGCTCTCGATGCATAGTGTCATGTTCTCCTCGACGACGCCGTCGTAGCCGGCATCGTCCCACGGCTGTCCGGTTCGCGCTCGCCACGCGGTTCGAGACGCGCGCTTTGCGCGCTCCTCACCGCGAACGGTCCTGGTGGGCTCCTGACACGGACATATTGGGATCCCGTTCGTGCTGAGGAGCTTGCGCAGCAAGCGTCTCGAAGCACGGGCGGGGTCCGACGCTCGGTCGACGCCGAGCGTGTCCTTATCTGTGTCCGAGGCTGCAACGGCACCGGTGTGGCACCAAACTCCGAGTATCCCCGCCGGCCCGAACCGGACAGCCGTGGCATCGTCCCGGCCATGACGACCAAGGAACCCCTCCGTCTGGACATTCTCAAACGCTCCCTTAGCTATCCGTCGGTCCTTGTCGCCGCCCTGATCGCCGTGAGCCACGGCGCGCCGGCGCTCGCCCACACTTCGGAGCGGGCGTTCGTCCTGACCCTTCCGACCCACCTCTACATCGCCGGCGGGGCAATCGTCGTCGCCGTCTCGTTCATGATCGCGGCCCTGGTGACGGCGGAACGTGTCCGCTCGATCGCCGCGATCGAGTGGCGCCTCGGCCGGGTGCCCCACGGCGTGGGCGCGGCGGCGAGCGTCGTTTCCTTGGCGATCATGACCGCGTTGGTAGGCGCGGGGTTCCTGGGCACGCAAGACCCTCTGGCCAATCCGTTGCCGCTGGTTGTTTGGACGCTGTGGTGGATCGGACTGACGGCAGCGCAGGTGCTGCTTGGCGACCTGTGGTCCGCTCTCAATCCCTGGCGCGGCGCGCACACCCTTCTGCGTACCGTCCCGGGCCTACGACGGATCGTCGCCAGGCCACCCCTGCGCTATCCCGATGGGCTGGGGGCCTGGCCGGCGGTCGCCGGGTTCCTGGGTTTCGCGTGGTTCGAGCTGGTCTACGCGGCACCCCAGAATCCGGAGATCCTGGCCAAGGCCGTGGCCGCGTACTTCACCCTCCATCTGGCGGGCAGCCTGCTGTTCGGCCTGTCGCCCTGGCTTCGCAACGCCGAGGCCTTCTCCGTCTACTTCCGCATGGTTTCATGGCTGTCGCCCCTCAACGGCCGGCCGGGCGCAACGTCCGAGGACGGTGGCGCGATCGTGGCGACACTCCCCGGCCTCGGTCTCCTGCACCTCCGCCCGCTCGGGATCGGCGGCGTCGCCTTCGTGCTGCTGGCGCTGAGCTCGGTCTCGTTCGACGGGCTCTCGGGCACGTTCTGGTGGCTCGATCTCATCGGGACCAATCCACTCGAGTTTCCCGGCCGATCGGCGGTGACGTTGCCGAACACGCTGGGGCTGTTCGGGACCTTCGTGGCGTTGGCCGCCGCCTTCGCCGCCGCCGTGCGGCTCGGCCAGCGCATGGGTGGCGATAGCGCTCCGCTCGCGACCCGCCTGGGCGAGAGTGTGGCGTCGATCGTGCCCATCGCGCTCGGCTACCACCTAGCGCACTACGCAACCTCGTTCATGGTCGATGCGCAGTACGCGGCGACCGCGCTGAGCGACCCGTTCGGGCTGGGGTGGGATGCGTTCGGGCTCGGCCAGGTTCGCGTGACCACGTCCTTCCTCAACGACTTCGGCTCGGTGCGCGCGATTTGGCACGCCCAGGTCGCCATCATCGTGTTCGCCCACGTCGCCGCCGTCGCGGTCGGTCATGGCATCGCCGCCCGGCGGACCGACCGGCACCGCGACGCCGTCCTCGGGCAGGCGCCCCTGACCGTCCTGATGGTCGGCTACACGGTCTTCGGCCTGTGGCTCCTGGCCACCCCGACGGCCGCCTAGCCGAAAAGGCGAGATGAGCGAGCGCGGGATTCCGGCTACAGTCGCGCTGGCGGCGGCACGACCGAACGGGGCTCTCGCCGGGCGCTGGCGCCGATGCAAGGGAGGGACTCATGACCTATGAAACGACTAGACCCGCGCCGTCTCGGCGTGCCGCTCGACTGAACCGGCGATCGGCGATCAAGGGCATGGGCGCGCTCGCGGGCGCGACCGCGCTGCTGCCCGGGTACCGCGCGAGCGGAAGCGACGCGCCCATTCGCGTCGGATTCCAGGTGCACAGGACCGGGATCGGCGCCGCCTATGGTCGGTGGTACGAGATTACTTCGCAGGCCACGGTCCAGCTCATCAATGAAACCGGCGGCATCGGCGGCCGCCCGATCGAGCTGGTCATCGAGGACGACGGCACCGACCCCAAGCGCGGCGCCGAGGTCGTCGAGAAGTTCGCGAACGAGCACAAGGTCGATGTGGTTTTCGGCACGCTCTTCTCGCACGTCGTCATCGGCTCGGCGCCGAGCGCGGGCGCGCTGAAGATGCCGTACTTCGTCGTCAGCGAGGGCTATCACGTCGCCTCGGGCATGCTGAACCGCTACGTGTTCCAGCCCGGCATCACCGACGTGCGCCAGCAGATCAGCACCATGGCGCCGTGGATCACGAGCAACCTCGGCAAGAAGATCGCCATGATCTTCCCGGACTACGCGTTCGGCTACGACCATCGCGATTTCTTCAGCGCGGCCGCCGGCCGGCTCGGGGGCGAGATCACCGCGCTGTTGGCGATGCCGCCGACCGAGACGTCGTACACCAAGTATTTTCCGCAGATCCCGGCGGGCACCGACGTCATCTACCACGTCATGGTCGGCCCCGGCGTGCTGACGTTCGTCAAGGAGCTCGGTGAGTTCTTCGGCAGCGGCGGCCCGGCCCTGTTCGGCTTCATCGACTCGCTCGAGGCCGTCGACATCGCGAGCCCGGGCCTCGAGTACCTGGAAGGTTCGCACTTCTGGGAGGCGTTTCCGCGCTATGCCGACGGCTACCCGACCGAGGGCGCGAACTTCTACCGCAACAAGGTCGGCGTCGACTCGAACGGCGCGAGCGTGACCGACCCGGCCGACATCGCCACGTCGTCCCACATGTTCGGCTGCTGGGAGACACTCTTCGCCATCAAGGCCGCCGTGGAGGAGAGCGGCTACAGAAGCGCGACCGACAAGGACAAGAAGGCCCTGATCGAAGCCCTGGAGGCGACGACCGGCTACGCGGAGGGGATGGAGCATCCCCAGGGCGCGAAGAACTTCGTCGGCAAGATTCACCAGTGCTTCGGCCAGCAGTTCATCTCGAAGGTCGAGGGCGGCCGGCTCAACGTCGTTCATCGCACGACGATCAAGGAAGGACTCTACGAGCCCGAGGCGGACTACACGACCCAGCCGCTCTAGTTTCGCCTCGTCCAGGGTGTCTCGCCCAGCGGCGGCGCCGCCCCGGCCAGGACGATCCGCGCCTCGGATCGCCCGCGCCTGCGCGGTGTCCGTAGCCATCGGGCGAGCCCCGCCGCCGCGCGGTTCGTAGAGTGCCGTTCGAGGCGCACCTGTTCCTCGCCGTGCTCGAGGGCACGGTTTCCGCGTGCGTGCTGGCCGTGACGGCGCTCGGCCTGTCGCTCGTGTTCGGCGTGATGCGGATCGTCAACGTCGCGCACGGCGAGTTCTTCATGCTCGGCGCGGTGCTCGCTTGGTGGTTCGCCCAGATGGTCGGCGGTCCCCCGGTCTTCGGGTTCCTCGTGGCGCTCGTGGCCGCGCCGCTGTCGGTCGCGGCGATCGCCGTCCTCGCCGAGCGGCTCATCCTGCGCCGCGTCCACTATGCGCCCGAGGCCACGATCGTCGCGACGATCGGGCTCGTCTACGTCCTGCAGCAGGCCACATTGATCGCGTACGGGCCCGAGGCGCGTTCGGTCGAGGCGCCCTTCTACTTCCGCGTCGCGTTCCCCTGGTTCGGCTACTCGGGCTACAAGCTGATCGTCGCCGCCGCCTCGGTCGCGCTGCTTCTGGGGGTCTGGTTGGCGCTGACGCGGACCAGGGTCGGTTTGACGATGCGCGCGACCCAGTCCGACCGCGAGATCGCCCAGGCCTTCGGGATTCCCGTCGGGCGCGTCTATGCCGTCGTGTTCGCGATTGGCGCCGGGCTGGCGGCCATCGCCGGCGTGCTCGTCGTGCCCATCCAGCAGGCCCACTACCTGATGGGCGGCGATCCGCTGCTGTTGTCCTTCATCGTCGTCACCCTGGGCGGACTGGGCAGCCTGCGGGGCACCCTGGTCGCCGCCTTCGTGATCGGCATCAGCGACGGCGTCGTGTCGGTTTTCTTCTCCCCGACCCTGGCGAAGATCCTGGCGACGCTGCTGGTCGCCCTGGTCCTGGTCTATCGGCCTTCCGGCCTGTTCGGCTCGCGCCGGCCATGAGCGACGCCGCGAGGTTTCCCGGCCGCGTCCTGCCCTTGGCGGTCATAGCTGGGCTGTTCGCCCTACAGTTCGTCCTGCCGGCCTACGCACACGGCAGCATGGCGCGGGTCCTGGTCCTCGCCGTCCTCGCGGTCGGCTACAACGTCGCGTACGGCTTCACCGGTCTGCTCAGCCTCGGCCACGCCATGTTTTTCGCGGCCGGCCTCTACGGCGCGGGCATGGCCGCCCAATTCGCCGGAGTCCCGTGGCCCGCCGCCCTTCTGATCGGCGGGCTCGCCGCGCTCGTCCTCGCCCTGGCCGTCGGACTGATCGCGCTCAGGACCGGCGGCGTCTCGTTCATGATCGTCACCCTGATGTTCGCCCAGGCGGCGTTCCTGACGATCCTCTATTTCAACGAGGTCACGGGCGGGGACGAAGGCTTTGTGCTGGCGCCAGACCGGCAAGTCTGGAGCATCGCGGGCCTCGTCGTCGACCTGGCCGACCGGGATGCGCGCTACAACGCGGCCCTGGTCCTGTTCGCGCTCGGCTACGGGCTGAGCGTCGCGCTGCTCCGCTCGCCGATCGGCCGGGTTCTCGTCGCGATCCGCGAGAACGAGGAGCGCGCCGGCATGCTCGGCTACGACACGCTGCGTTACAAGCTGCTGGCGTTCGGCCTGTCCGGCGCGCTCGCCGGCGTGGCCGGCGCGGCCTACGCGCTGCTGTTCGGCTACGTCGGAGCCACGTTCGCCTCCACCCAGTACTCGATCCTGCCGCTGCTCTGGGTCCTGCTCGGCGGCGCGGGCACCACGCTGGGTCCGTTGGTGGGAACGGCGCTGATGTTCGTCCTCGTCGATCGGCTGAGTGGGCTCACGTCGAGCTATCTGATCGCCGTCGGCGTCATCCTGATCGTCCTGGTGGTCGTCTTCCCGAAGGGCATCATGGGCACGATCCGCGATCGCGTCTTCAGGGGCGCGCCATGACGTTGCTCGAGGCGCGCTCGCTCACCAAGATGTTCGGCGGGCTGCGCGCCGTCGCGGACGTCTCCTTCGACCTATCCAGGGGGCAGATACGGGCCATCATCGGCCCGAACGGGGCCGGCAAGTCGACCCTCGTGGGATTGATCAGCGGGCGCGTGCCGCCGAGCGCGGGGCGCATCGTGCTCGAAGGTCGCGACGTCACGGAGCTGCCCGCCTGGCGACGCGTGCGCCTCGGCATCGCTTACACGTTCCAGATCACGAGCGTGTTCGGGAACCTGAACTGTCACGACAACGTCGCCCTGGCGGCGCAGCGCTCGACCATGTCGGGGATCGGCGGCCGCCTGAGACCCAACGCCGAAGCGCTCCGCGCGTTGGCCGCGGCGGCGCTCGCGCGCGTCGGCCTCGACGACGCGATGGATCGGCGCGCCGCGACCCTGCCCTATGGTCACCAAAGGCTGCTGGAAGTCGCCATGGGCTTGGCGCTTGCGCCGAAGCTCCTGATCATGGACGAGCCGACCCAGGGCCTGTCCGAGGACGAGATCGATCGCTATTGCCGGCTGGTGCGCGAGATCGCCGGCGCAACGACCATCCTTCTCATCGAGCACAACATGGCGGTGGTCATGGCGCTGGCCGACGTCATCACGGTCCTGGACCAAGGAAGGGTCCTGGCCGAGGGGACGCCGGAAGCGATCCGCGCCGACCCCGCCGTTCGGGAGGCGTACCTGGGGACCTGATGCTCGACGTTCGCGACCTCTCCAGCGGCTATGGCACGGTGCGCGTCCTGCACGACGTGACGCTCGGTCTTTCCGAGGGAGAGGTGGTCGCGCTGCTGGGACGCAACGGCGCCGGCAAGACGACCCTGCTCAAGACCATCATGGGGCTGGTGCCGGCGGCGGGTGGCGGCATCCGGCTCGGCGGGATCGAGCTGGTCGGCATGCCGGCGCACCGCATCCCGAGGCTCGGCGTTGGCTATGTCCCGCAGGGGCGCCGGCTGTTCGGCGAGCTGACCGTGGCCGAAAACCTCAGTATTGGCTGCTATGCGCGGCCGGCGGATGCCAGGACGATGGAGTGGATCCTCGGCCTGTTTCCGGTCCTGGCCGAGCGGATGAACCAGCGATCGGGCAGCCTGAGCGGCGGCGAGCAGCAGATGCTCGCGGTCGCGCGGGCACTGTGCCTCGACCCGAAGCTTCTGCTCGTGGACGAGCCGACCGAGGGGTTGATGCCGAGGTCGGTGGCGACGATCCTCGAGACGGTCGCCTCGCTGAGGGACAAGGGCGTCGCCGTGCTCCTGGTCGAGCAGAAGGTCGAGGCGGCGCTGAAAGTCGCGGACCGCGTCGCGATCCTCGAGAACGGCAGGTTGGAAGCCGTCGTCGCCGTCGACGTGGTGCGGCGCGACCCGACGCTCTTGCGCCGTCACGTCGGGCTCGGCGGGTAGCGCGGCACCGATCAGATTGAACCCGGTGGTTCAATCTGATCGAATGCTGCGCTGGTGGCGCGCCGCGCGGTGCGCCGGA
>JBBDQV010000156.1:0-22007 GCA_040905845.1 Alphaproteobacteria bacterium
CGGGGTCGGACACGCGGGCGCCGAGCACGTCGCGATAGAGCGCGCGCGCGGCATCGAGGTCGGGCACGGCGATGGCGACGTGGTTCAGGCGGCCGATCATGGTCCCGCTCCACACGCTACACGACCCAGCGCCCGCGTCACACCCGCGTCACGCTCACCTCGACGATCGGCCGTTTGTTGCGCGCGGCGCGCAAGGTTCGGCGCACGGCCTGACGGGCGGCCCCGCGCACCGCCTCGTCGTCGCGCCGCTCGCGCGGCGAAAGCTCCTCGATCGCTTCGCGCACGTCGTCCGCGGCCTCGGCCAGGCGGGCGTCGGCCTCGACATTCTCGAACAGCCCGTAGACCGAGACCGAGGGGTCGGCCATGACCTCGCCCTGGTCGTCGACGACGACGGCGACGAACGCCGCGCCGTCGCGCATCATCTTCTTGCGCTCGCGCATGACGGTGCCGTCGATCGGGATCACCGCCGTGCCGTCCCACACCAGGCGACCGGCGTGGACCCGGTCGATGATCTCCGCCGGTCCGGGCGCGAGCCGGACGAGCGTGCCGTTCTCGATCACGATCGCCTCGGGGACCTGGAGCGCGCGGGCCAGCGCCGCATGGGCCCTGAGGTGTCGGGCCTCGCCGTGCACGGGTACCGCGATGCGCGGCCGTACCCACTGGTACATGCGCGTCAGCTCGTCGCGCGACGGGTGCCCGGAGACATGAACGAACCGGTCTTGCTCGGTGATGACCTCGATCTCGCGGGCGACCAGCCGGTTGATCAGCCCGAAGATCGGCCGCTCGTTGCCCGGGATGATCTTCGAGGAGAAGATCGCCAAGTCCCCCGCCCCCAGCGTGACGTAAGGGTGGGACCCGGAGGCGATACGGCTCAACTGCGCGTTGGGCTCGCCCTGGCAGCCGGTGCAGGCGTAGAGCACCTTGTCGGGCGGCAGGTCCACGGCCTCCTTGTCGGACAGGAACCGCACGCCCTGGGGGATGTAGCCGGTTTCGCGCGCCGATTCGAAGATGCGCCACAGCGACCGGCCGACCAATGCCGCGCTCCGCCCGGTCTGGCGCGCGACGTGGTGGCAGGTCAGCATGCGCGCGACGTTGCTGGCGAAGGTCGTGATCGCGACGCGCCCCGTGCAGGCGCGGACCAGCTCGGTCAGGCTGGCGCGCACCTCAGCCTCGGAGCCCGACGTGCCGGCGCGGAGCGCGTTGGTCGAATCGCACACCATGGCGAGCACTCCGGCATCGCCGAGTGCCGTCAGCGTGGCCTCGTCGGTGGCGGCACCGACCAGGGGCGTTGGGTCGATCTTCCAGTCGCCGGTGTGCATGACCGTGCCGGCCGGCGTGCGGATGACGACGGCGTTCGGCTCGGGGATCGAATGGGTCAGCGACACCAGCTCGACGTCGAAGGGTCCGACCGTGAAGCGCGCGCCGAGCGCGACCTCGGTGATCTCGAGATCGTCCAGGCCCTCGACCGGATCGTCGGCGATCTTGCGGCGCAGCAGGGCGGCGGCGAAGGGCGTCGCGTAGACCGGGCAGCCAAGCCTCGGCCACAGGTACTGCACGGCCCCCAGATGGTCCTCGTGGCCATGGGTCAGGACGAGCCCGACCAGGGCCGAGCGCTGCTTCTCGATGTAGGCCAGATCCGGCAGCACGATGTCGATGCCGGGCAGGTCGCGGTCGGCGAAGGTGATGCCGAGATCGACCATCAGCCATTTGCCGGCGTGGCGGTAGAGGTTGACGTTCATGCCGATCTCGCCCGCCCCGCCGAGCGGCAGGAAATCGAGCTGGTCGTCGCGGCGGCTCTTGCGCGCTGCCATCGGCTCAGCCGCGCCCCTGGCTGTTGCGCCGGTAGATCTCGCGCAGCCCCTTGATCGTCAGGTCACCGTCGGCGCGCTCGATCGCGTCGATCGCCGCGGCGAACAGCGGCGCGAGCCCGCCCGTGGCGATGACGCGCATGGGCTGACCGAACTCGGCCTTGATGCGCGCGACCAGTCCCTCCACCAGGCCGACGTAGCCCCAGAAGATGCCCGACTGCATGGCCGGCACCGTTGACTTGCCGATCACCGAGGGCGGCCGTTCCACCGCCACCCGGGGCAGGCTGGCCGCCGCCTGGTGCAACGCTTCCAGGGCCAGGTTGACGCCGGGCGCGATGCTGACCCCGAGCAGGTTGCCGTCGCCGTCGATCACGTCAAACGTCGTCGCGGTGCCGAAATCGATGATGATGAGCGGTCCGCCGTAGGACGCGTGGCCGCCCACGGCGTTGGCGAGCCGATCGGCGCCGACCTCGGCCGGGCGATCGACCAGCACCTTGATGCCGAGCTCGATGCCGGCGCCGACGATCACCGGCTCGCAGTGGAAGTACTGGCGCGCCATGGCCCTGAGCGCGAACAGGCCCTGGGGCACGACCGAGGCGATGATGACGTCCTCGATGTGATTGGGCGCGAGGTGGGCAAGCGCCATGAGCTGGGCCAGCATCGCCGCGTACTCGTCCGCCGTGCGGTCCATGCGCGTCGCGACGCGCCAGCGGCCGCGAATCGCCTCGCCCTCGAACACCGCGAACACGGTGTTGGTGTTGCCGGCGTCGATCGCGAGCAGCCGACGCTCGGTCACGCGGCACCCCGGAAGAAGACCTCGCCGGCCGAGATCGCGCGTCGCGCGCCGCCCGGCAGCTCGGCGATCAGGGCGCCCGAGTCGTCGAGGCCGACGAACTGGGCCTCGAACCGCTCGTGATCCAGGTTGACGTCGGCCCGCGCGCCCAGGCCGAAGGCGCGCGCGAGCCACGCCTCGCGCACTGGCCCGAAGCCCACCCGCCGCCACCGCTCGTGGCCGTGGAGCAGGGCACGTGCCACCATGTCGGCGAGCGCATCGACCGACACCGACGCCCCGGCCGCGGCGAGGCTGGTCGCGGGCCGCGCCGCGCTGGCCGGCGCCGAGGCGACGTTGACGCCGATGCCGACCACGAGCCAGGCCACGGCGCCGCTACCGACGGTCGAGGTCTCGAGCAGGATTCCCGCCGCCTTGCGGCCGTCGATCAGCACGTCGTTCGGCCACTTGAGGCGCACGGCCGCCTTGGCGGGCAAGACCCGGTCGAAGGTCGCGGCCAGGGCCAAGGCGGCAACGAAACCGACCTGCCCCGCCCGCGCGGCCGGACACTCCGGACGCAGAATGATCGACATGTGAAGATTGCCCGCCGGCGAGGACCACGCCGCCCCGCGCCGTCCGCGCCCCCGGGTCTGGATCTCGGCGGTCACGAAGGTACCCTCGGCCGCCCCCGCGTCGGCGAGCCGTTTCGCTTCGTCGTTCGTGCTGGTGACGACGCCGAGGCGCACGCGTCGCGGCGCGGTGGGCGCCGTCACGGCACCAGGGCCGCGGCGGCATGCTCGGCGCCGGCGAGCAGCGACTCGGGCGCGAGGAAGAAGAAGGTGATGAACAGGCCGCTCACGATGGCCACGGTCCCGATCTCGCGACCCATCGGCCGGTCGAACGCCTCGGTCGGCTCGTCGAAATACATGACCTTGACGATGCGCAGATAATAGTACGCCGCGACGACGCTCGACAGCACGCCGATGACCGCGAGGCCGTAGAGCCCTTCCTGGATCGCCGGCAGGAACACGTAGAGCTTGCCGAAGAACCCGGCGAGCGGCGGGATTCCCGCCATCGAGAACATGAACACGGCGAGAACCAGGGCGAGCGCGGGGCGCGTGCGCGACAGCCCGGCGAGGTCGCTGATCTGCTCGACCATCTTCTCGCGTCGGCGCATGGCCAGGATGCACGCGAAAGTCCCGACGTTCATGACGAGATAGATGGCAAAGTAGATGGCGACGCCGCGCACCCCCGCCGGCGACCCCGCCGCCAGGCCGACCAGGGCATAGCCGACGTGCCCGATCGAGCTGTACGCCATCAGCCGCTTGATGTTGGCCTGGCCGATCGCCGCGACCGCGCCGAGCAGCATCGAGGCGATCGAGATGAACACGATGATCTGGTTCCATTGGGCCGCCAGCTCGCCGAACGGCTGTATCAAGACGCGCACCAGCAGCCCCATGGCGGCGATCTTCGGCGCCGAGGAGAAGAACGCGGTGATCGGCGTCGGCGCGCCCTCGTAGACGTCGGGGGTCCACATGTGGAACGGCACCGCCGAGATCTTGAACGCGAGCCCGGCGATGACAAAGACGAGCCCGACGATCACTCCCACGTCGGGCGGCACCGGCGAGGCGAACGCCGTGGCCAACGTCGCGAACGACGTGGTTCCCGAGAAGCCGTAGACCATGGAGGCGCCGTAGAGCAGCATCCCCGAGGACAAGGCGCCGAGCACGAAGTACTTGAGCCCGGCCTCGGTCGAGCGCAGCGAATCACGCTGGAACGAGGCGACCACGTAGAGCGACAGGCTCTGCAGCTCGAGTCCGACGTAAAGGCTGATGAGATCGTTCGCCGAGATCATCAGCATCATGCCGAGAGTGGCGAACAGCAGCAGCACCGAGTACTCGAAGCGCTCCATCTTCTCGCGCCTGAGGTAGCCGAGGCCCATCACCGCCGTGACGCCGGCGCCGATCAGCACGAGCTGCTTCATGAAGGCGGCGAAGCCGTCGCTGATGAACAGGCCGCCGAACGCGGTGGCGCTCGACCCTGGCCGGTCGCTGATGACGATGAAGGCGAGCGCCAGCGCGCCCACGGCCAGCCACAGCACGAGCCGCGTCGCCTTGTCGCCGAGGAAGACGCCGACCAGCAGCAGCGCCATGCCCGCGCAAGCGAGCCACAGCTCGGGCAAGGCGAGCATGAGATCGGACCCCAGGGCGTCGTTCATGGCGCGCGCCTCAGGGCAGGGTCAGCATCGCGGCCTGGGCGCCCGTCGTCGCCTGGCCGATCAGGTTGGCGACCGAGGCGTGCATGACGCGCAGGAACGGATCGGGCCACACGCCCATGACCAGGACGCCGACGACGAGCGGCGCGAACACCGCGACCTCGCGCCGGTCGAGGTCGAGGATCGACTTCAGGTCCTCGCGCACCAGCTCGCCGAAGATCACCCGGCGATAGAGCCACAGCATGTAGGCGGCGCCGAGGATGATGCCGGTCGTGGCCAGGAAGGTGACCCAGGTCGACACCTGAAACGCCCCGGTCAGCACCAGGAACTCGCCCACGAAGCCCGAGGTGCCAGGCAATCCGACCGAGGCGAGCATGAACACCATGAAGACGGCGGCGTAGACCGGCATGCGGTGGACCAATCCGCCGTAGCGCTCGATCAGGCGCGAATGCATGCGGTCGTAGACGACGCCGACGCAGAGGAAGAGCGCGGCCGAGACGATGCCGTGGCTGAGCATCTGGACCAGCCCGCCTTCGATGCCCTGGGTCGTCAGCGTGAAGATGCCGATGGTCACGAACCCCATGTGCGCGACCGAGGAGTACGCGATCAGCTTCTTCATGTCCTCCTGCATCAGCGCGACCAGGGACGTGTAGATGATCGCGACGATGCTGAGGCTGTAGATCAGCGGCGTGAAGAAGGCCGTCGCCTCGGGCAGCATCGGCAGCGAGAATCGCAGGAAGCCGTAGGCGCCCATTTTCAGGAGCACCGCCGCCAGGATGACCGAACCGGCCGTCGGCGCCTCGACGTGGGCATCGGGCAGCCAGGTATGGAACGGCCACATCGGCACCTTGACGGCGAACGAGGCGAACATCGCGAGCCACAGCCAGCGCTGCAGCGCCGGATCGAAGTCCGTCGCCATCAGGGTCGGGATGTCCGTGGTGCCCGCCTGGAAGTACATGGCGAGCAGCGCGAGCAGCAGCAGGACCGAGCCGACCAGCGTGAACAGGAAGAACTTGAACGCCGCGTAGACGCGTCGCGGCCCGCCCCACACCCCGATGATCAGGAACATCGGGATCAGCATGGCCTCGAAGAAGAAGTAGAACAGGACGAAGTCGAGCGCGCAGAACACGCCGTTCATCATGGTCTCGAGCACGAGGAACGCGACCATGTACTCACGCACGCGGGTCTCGATCGCCCGCCAGCTCGCCACGATGCAGATCGGCAGCAGGAAGGCGCTGAGCACGACCAGCAGCATCGAGATGCCGTCGACGCCCAGGTGGTAGCCGATGCCGTAGGCCGGAATCCACTCCGAGCGCTCGACGAACTGGAACGCGGGCGTCGAGGGGTCGAACCGGGCCCACATCACCAGCGCGAGGACCAGGGTCGCCAGGGTCGTCCACAGCGCGACGTTGCGGCAGTTGCGCGCGACGACCGCGGGCTCGCCACGGATCAGCAGCAGAGCCGCCGCGCCGACCAAGGGCAGAAACACGACGAGCGAGAGCATGGGCGCCTGGTCCATCGCTCTAGCGCGGCCCGTAGATCAGGTACCAGGTGATGAGCGCGGCCACCCCGATCAGCATGGCGAAGGCGTAGTGGTAGACGTAACCCGACTGCAGGCGCTTGGCCCGGCGCGCGAGGTCGAGCGTCACCGCCGCGATGCCGTCGGGACCCAACCCGTCGATCACCGCGCCGTCACCGCCCTTCCACAGGCCGAAGCCGATCGCCTTCGCGGGCCGCACGAACAGGCGGTCGTAGAGCTCGTCGAAGTACCACTTGTTGAGCAGGAACAGATAGAGGCCCCGAAAGCGCGCCGCGAGGGCTCCGGGAAGCGCCGGGCGCGCCATGTAGAAGACGTAGGCGACCGCGATGCCGAGGGCGCCAGCCGCGATCGGCAGCAGCTTGACCCACAGCGGCACGTGGTGCGCCGCCTCGAGCGCGTCGTGAACGGCCAGGACCAGGATCGACTCGCCCCAGAACGCCTCGCCGTCCTCGACCATGGGCAGCCCCAGGTAGCCCCCGACGATCGACCCGGCGGCCAGCACGAACAGCGGCACCAGCATGACGGGCGGCGATTCGTGGGCGTGCTCGAGCGCGTGATGGTCGCCCCGAAAGTTGCCGTGAAAGGTCAGGAACAGGAGGCGCCAGGAATAGAACGCGGTCATCACCGCGGCTGCGATGCCGAGCACGAAGGCGTACTGGCCGCTCGGCGAGTTGGCGGCGAACGCGGCCTCGAGGATGACGTCCTTGGAGAAGTAGCCGGCGAAGAAGGGGATGCCGGCGAGCGCCAGGCTGCCGACCCACATCAGGCCGTAGGTGACCGGGATCGCCTTGTAGAGCCCGCCCATGCGGCGCATGTCCTGCTCGCCGTGGAGCGCGTGGATGACCGAGCCCGAGCCCAGGAACAACAGCGCCTTGAAGAACGCGTGGGTGAACAGGTGGAAGATGCCGGCGGCGTAGGCCGACACGCCGCAGGCGAAGAACATGTAGCCGAGCTGGCTGCACGTCGAGTAGGCGATGACCCGCTTGATGTCGTTCTGCACCAGCCCGATGGTCGCGGTGACGAACGCGGTCGAAGCCCCGACGAAGGCGACCACGGCGAGCGCCATCGGCGCGTACTCGAACAGCGGCGACATGCGGGCGACCATGAACACGCCGGCCGTCACCATGGTCGCCGCGTGGATCAGCGCCGACACGGGCGTCGGGCCCTCCATGGCGTCGGGCAGCCAAGTGTGCAGGCCGAGCTGCGCCGACTTGCCCATCGCGCCCATGAACAACAGCAGGCAGAGCGTCGTCAGCACGTCGACCTCGGCGCCGAGGAACGTCATCGTCGCGCCTTGATGATCGGGCGCGGCGGCGAAGATCGTGTCGAGCTCGATCGTCCCGAATACCAGGAACAAGCCGACGATGCCGAGCGCGAAGCCGAAGTCGCCGATCCGGTTGACGATGAACGCCTTGATCGCCGCCGCGTTCGCCTCGGGCTTCTTGTACCAGTAGCCGATCAGCAGGTAGGAACAGAGCCCGACCCCCTCCCAGCCGAAGAACATCTGCAGCAGGTTGTCGGCCGTCACCAGCATCAGCATGCTGAACGTGAACAGGCTCAGATAGGCGAAGAAGCGCGGCACGCCCGGGTCGCCGTGCATGTAGCCGACCGAGTAGACGTGGACCACCGCCGACACGGTCGTCACGGCCGTCAGCATCACGGCGGTCAACGGGTCGATCCTGAGCTCCCAGGTCGCCTCGAAGGCCCCCGAGTCGATCCAGGTGAAGATGTAGACGGTCCTCGCGGCGCCTTCGCCCACCACGTCGAAGAAGGCGATCCACGCGAGAACCGCGCTGACGACGAGCAGCAGGCACGTCACCCCCTGCGCCCCGCGGTCGCCCAGCCAACGGCCGAACAGACCGGCCAGCGCCGCGCCGAGCAGTGGCAGGAAGACGATGGCCGTGTACACGCGCCCCTAGCCCCGCATCAGGTTGATGTCGTCGACCTCGATCGAGCCGCGATTGCGGAAATAGACGACGATGATCGCGAGCCCGATCGCGGCCTCGGCCGCGGCGACCGTCAGGACCAGCATGGCGAAGACCTGGCCGACCAGGTCGTCGAGCTCGGCCGAGAACGCGACGAGGTTGATGTTGACCGCGAGCAGCATCAGCTCGATCGACATCAGGATGATGATGACGTTTTTCCGGTTGAGGAAGATGCCGAAGATGCCGAGGGTGAACAGGATCGCCGCGACGGTCAGGTAGTGGCCGAGCCCGATCTCCATCTAGACCCCCTCGCCCGGCTGGACCTTGCGCAGCTCAACCGTTTGCTCGGCGCGGCGCGCGACCTGGTGCGCGATGCGCTGGCGCCGGACGCCTTCGCGGCCGCGCAGCGTGAGCACGATCGCGCCGATCATGGCGACCAGCAGCACCAGCCCGGCGATCTGGAACAGATAGGCGTAGTCCGTATAGAGGATATTGCCGAGCGCCTGGGTGTTGTGAACCTCGAACGGGGCCGGGGTCGGCGCCGCCAAGCGCTCGACCAGCTCGAGCGAGAACGTCCAGCCGCCCATGACCAGCAGCAGCTCGACCAGCAGGATCAGCCCGATCAGCGCGCCGATCGGCAGATAGCTGATGAACCCTTCGCGCAGCCGCGCGACGTTGATGTCGAGCATCATGACGACGAACAGGAACAAGACCGCCACGGCGCCGACGTAGACCACGACCAGGATCATGGCCAGGAACTCTGCGCCCAACAGGACGAACAGCCCCGCGCCGTTGAAGAACGCGAGGATCAGGAACAGCACCGAATGAACGGGGTTGCGCGCCGAGATGACCATCACGCCGGAGGCCACCGCGACGCCCGCGAAGAGATAGAAGGCGAGCGCCTCGACGATCATCGTCGCGTCAGCGGTAGGGGGCGTCGGCCCTGAGCCGCTCGGCGAGCTCGCGCTCCCAGCGGTCGCCGTTCGCGAGCAGCCGCGCCTTGTCGTAGTACAACTCCTCGCGCGTCTCGCTCGCGAACTCGAAGTTCGGGCCCTCGACGATGGCGTCGACCGGGCAGGCCTCCTCGCACAGGCCGCAGTAGATGCACTTCGTCATGTCGATGTCGTAGCGGGTCGTGCGCCGGCTGCCGTCCTCGCGCGGCTCGGCCTCGATGGTGATCGCCTGCGCGGGGCAGATCGCCTCGCACAGCTTGCACGCGATGCAGCGCTCCTCGCCGTTGGGATAGCGCCGGAGCGCGTGCTCGCCGCGAAAGCGCGGGCTGAGCGGCCCCTTCTCGTAGGGGTAGTTGAGCGTGACCTTGGGCTTGAAGATGTAGCGGAACGTCAGCGCCAGGCCGGAGACGAGCTCGGTCAGGAGCAGGCTGCGCGCGGTGCGGTCGAGGAAGGACATCGCGGACTCCGTCACCGGCCACGCGGCCCGGCCGAACAATCGGCGCGGTCGGGCTTAACACAGGGTCCCCGAGGTAGCAACCTGGCCTCCGTCATCGCGGCAGCCAGCCGAACGCCTGCAGCGCGCCTGCCGTGGCGACCACCGCGAACAGCGACAGCGGCAGGAACACCTTCCAGCCGAGCCGCATGAGCTGGTCGTAGCGATAGCGCGGGAAGGTCGCCCGCACCCACAGAAACACGAACAGCACCACGGCGATCTTCGCCGCGAACCAGATCGGTCCGGGGATCCAGTTGAACGGCTCGATGTCGATCAGCGGCAGCCAGCCCCCGAGGAACAGCACCGTCGTCATGCCGCTCATCAGGATCATGTTCGCGTATTCGCCGAGGAAGAACAGGGCGAACGTCATCGCCGAGTATTCGACGTTGTAGCCGGCGACCAGCTCCGCCTCGGCCTCGGGCAGGTCGAACGGCGCGCGGTTGGTCTCGGCCAGGCCCGAGATGAAGAACACGACGAACATCGGGAACAGCGGAATGGCGAACCACAGCCCCTCTTGCGCGCGCACGACGTCGGACAGGTTGAGCGAGCCGACGCAGAGCAGCACGGTCACCATGACGAAACCGATCGAGACCTCGTAGGACACCATCTGCGCCGCCGAGCGGAGCGCGCCGAGGAACGCGTACTTCGAGTTGCTCGACCAGCCGGCCATGATGATGCCGTAGACGCCAAGCGAGGAGATCGCGAACAGGTAGAGGATCCCGACGTTGATGTCGGCGATGACCAGGCCGGCGTCGAACGGGATCACCGCCCAGCCGACCAGCGCCAGGATGAACGTCAGCATGGGCGCGATGATGAAGACGACCTTGTTCGCGCCGGTCGGGATCACCGTCTCCTTCATGAGCAGCTTGATGCCGTCGGCGATGGGCTGGAGCAGGCCGAACGGCCCGACGACGTTGGGGCCCCGGCGCAGCTGGATCGCCCCGATGACCTTGCGCTCGGCGTAGGTCAGGTAGGCGACGCCGAGCAGCAGCGGCACGACGACCGCGAGGATGCCGAGGACCGTGAGCGCGGTCGGCAAGACGTAGGTGTCCCAGAACGGGCTAGCCATGCGTCCCCGTCAACGCCGCCGGGGCCACGAATGCGGCCGCGCACTGCGCCATGGTGGGCGAGGCGCGGCTGATCGGGTCCGTCATGTAGAGGTTCGAGATCGGCGACGCGAACGCCCGCTCGTCCATCGCTCCCGCCTCGCCGAACGCGCCCCACGCGGCCGGCGTCACGGCGCCGATCGCGTCGAGATGCGGCGCCCGTGCCGCCATGGCCGTGCGCATAGCCGCGACGTCGTCGAACGGCAACGTGTGCCCGAGCGCCTCGGACAGCGCGCGCACGATCGCCCAGTCCGCGCGGGCGTCGCCGGGCGGGAAGGCCGCTCGACGACCGCGCTGCGGTCGGCCCTCGGTGTTGACGTAGGTCGCATCCTTCTCGGTGTAGGCCGCGCCGGGCAGGACGACGTCGGCGCGATGGGCGCCGCGGTCGCCGTGATGACCGATGTAGACCACGAACGCCCGGCCGAGCCGGCTCGTGTCGATCTCGTCGGCACCGAGCAGGACGATCACTTCGATGGCGCCCTCGGCCGCCCCGGCGACGATCCCGGCGGTGTCGCGACCGTCCGGCGCCGGCACGAAGCCCACGTCGAGGGCGCCGACGCGCCCCGCCGCCGTGTGCAGGACGTTGAAGCCGTTCCAGCGGTCCTTGACCACGCCCGCCGCTTCGGCGAGCGCGCGCGCGGCGTGCAGCACGCGCCGGCCGTCGCGGCGCGCCAGGGCGCCCATGCCGACGATCACCATGGGCGCCTTGGCGTCCGCCAGCGTCTTGGCGAACGGATGCCGGCCCTCCGCGATCTCGGTCAAGGTGCGCGGCCCGGCGCCGAGCGACTCGATGCGGAACGTCGAGGGGCCCAGCGCGCCGACGGCGCCGGCCGTGAACTTGCCGGTGAGCCAGCGCTTGCGCAGGCGGGCGTTGAGCACGGGCGCCTCGCGCCGCGGATCGGTGCCGACCAGAAGGCACGCGTCAGCGCCGTCGATCCCGGCGATGGTCGTGTTGAACAGATAGCTCGCGCGGCACGCGGGGTCGAGCGCCGCGCCGTCCTGGCGGCAGTCCCGGTTCGGCGCTCCGAGCCGATCGAGCAGCGCGCCGAGCGCGAACACGGACTCGACGTCGACCAGGTCGCCGGCCAGGGCGCCGATGCGCTCCGGCGCGGTCGCGCGCACGCGCCCGGCGATACGCTCGAACGCCTCGGCCCATGTCGCCGGCCGCAGCCGGCCGTCGTCGCGCACCATCGGCACGTCCAGCCGCTGGCGCCTAAGTCCGTCGCACGCGAACCGGGTCTTGTCCGAGATCCATTCCTCGTTCACGTCCTCGTTCAGGCGCGGCAGGATGCGCATGACCTCGGCGCCGCGCGCATCGACGCGGATCGCCGAGCCGACCGCGTCGAGCACGTCGACGCTCTCGGTCTTGGTCAGCTCCCAGGGCCGGGCCTCGAACGCGTAGGGCTTGGAGGTGAGCGCGCCGACCGGGCAAAGATCGATGATGTTGCCGCTGAGCTCGGATGACAGCGACTTCTCGACGTAGGTCGAGACCTCCATCGACTCGCCGCGGTTCACGGCGCCGAGCTCGTGCACGCCCGCGACGTCGTCGAGGAACCTGATGCAGCGGGTGCAGTGGATGCACCGGGTCATGAACGTCTTGACCAAGGGCCCGAAGTCCTTCTCGGGCACCGCCCGCTTGGGCTCGGCGTAGCGGCTCGCGCCCATGCCGTAGGCCATCGCCTGGTCCTGCAGATCGCACTCCCCGCCCTGATCGCAGATCGGGCAATCGAGCGGGTGATTGATGAGCAGGAACTCCATCACCCCGTGGCGCGCCCGGCGCACCATCTCGCTGTCGGTGCGCACGACCATGCCCTCGGCGATCGGCCAGGCGCAGCTCGCCACGGGCTTGGGCGACTTCTCGACCTCGACCAGGCACATGCGGCAGTTGCCGGCGATCGCGAGGCGCTCGTGGTAGCAGAAGCGGGGGATTTCCTTGCCGGCGATCTCGCACGCCTGGAGCAGGGTGATGCCGGGCGGCGCCTCGACCGCCTGGCCGTCGATCGTGAGCTTGACCATCGTCCCCTACTCCGCCGCGACGCTGCGCGCGGCCTGGTCGAGCCCGATCCGCCGCTCGAGCTCGGGCCGGAAGTGGCGGATGAGCCCCTGGACCGGCCACGCCGCCGCGTCGCCCAGGGCGCAGACCGTGTGGCCCTCGATACGCCGGCTCACGTCCTCGAGCAGGTCGATCTCCGAGACCGTCGCGCGGCCCTCCACCATGCGGTCCATCATCCGCATCATCCAGCCGGTGCCCTCGCGGCACGGCGTGCACAGGCCGCAGCTTTCGTGCTTGTAGAAGCGGGAAAGCCGGGCGATGGCCTTGACCACGTCGGTCGACTTGTCCATGACGATGACGGCCGCGGTGCCGAGCCCGGACCTGACCTCGCGCAGCGAATCGAAGTCCATCAGCACGGTGTCGCAGATCGAGCGCGGGATGAGCGGCACCGACGAGCCGCCGGGGATGATCGCGAGCAGGTTGTCCCAGCCGCCGCGCACGCCGCCCGCGTGCCGCTCGATCAGCTCCTTGAGCGGAACGCCCATCTCCTCCTCGACGTTGCACGGCGCCTCGACGTGCCCGGAGATGCAGAAGATCTTCGTGCCCGTGTTCTTCGGCCGCCCGAGGCCGGCGAACCACGCGGCCCCGCGCCGCAGGATGGTCGGGACCACCGCCACCGTCTCGACGTTGGTCACGGTGGTCGGGCAGCCGTAAAGCCCGGCCGCCGCCGGGAACGGCGGCTTCAGGCGCGGCTGCCCCTTGTTGCCCTCGAGGCTCTCGAGCAGCCCGGTCTCCTCGCCGCAGATGTAGGCGCCGGCGCCGCGATGGACATGGAGCTCGAAGTCGAAGCCCGAGCCGCACGCGTCGCGGCCGATCAGCCCGGCCTCGTACGCCTCGTCGATCGCGGCCTGCAGGCGCTCGGCCTCGCGGTGGAATTCGCCGCGGATGTAGATGTACCCGGTGCGGGCGCCCATGCCGACGCCGGCGATCAGCGCGCCCTCGACCAGCTTGTGCGGGTCGTGGCGCATGATGTCGCGGTCCTTGCACGTGCCCGGCTCGCTCTCGTCGGCGTTGACGACGAGGTACGAGGGGCGCCCGTCCGAGGTCTTCGGCATGAACGACCACTTGAGACCGGCCGGGAACCCGGCGCCGCCGCGGCCCCGCAGGTCAGAGGCCTTGACCTGCTCGACGATCCAGTCGCGCCCCTTGAGCGCGATGTCCTTGGTGCCGTCCCAGTCGCCGCGCATGCGCGCGCCCGCGAGGCGCCAGTCCTTGAAGCCGTAGAGGTTCGTGAAGATGCGATCGCGGTCGGCGAGCATCAGGAGCCCTTCCCGTCCTTGAGGGTCGTCGGTCCGGTGATCGGCGCCGAGGTCTGGCGCGCGATGCGCGGGCCAGGCTTCGGCGTCTCGCCGCGGGCCAACGCGTCGAGCAGTCGCTCCGTCGAGGCCCGGTCGAGGTCCTCGTAGAAATCGTCGCCGACCTGGATGACCGGCGCGTTGACGCACGCGCCGAGGCATTCGACCTCGACCAAGGTGAACGCGCCGTCTTGCGTCGTGCCGCCGACGTCGACGCCGAGCTTCGCGCGGCAGGCCTCGAGCACGCCGTCGCTGCCCCGAAGCCAGCACGGGGTCGTGGTGCACACCTGGACCAAATGGCGCCCGACCGGCTTCAGGTTGAACATCGAGTAGAACGTCGCGACCTCGTAGACCCTGATGGGCGGCATGGCCAGGAGCTCGGCCACGTAGTCCATGGCCGCCCGGCTGAGCCAGCCGCCGTCTTGCCGCTGCGCCAGGTCGAGCAACGCGAGCACGGCGCTCTTTTGCCGGCCGGCCGGGTACTTCGCCATGGCGCGCCGTGCCTTCTCGGTATTCGCCGCGTCGAACGCGAACGCCCGCTCGGTCACCGGTCGACCTCCCCGAACACGATGTCCAAGGCGCCGATGATCGCGACCACGTCGGCCAGCATGTGGCCCTTGGACATGAAGTCGAGACCTTGGAGGTGGGGGAACCCGGGCGCGCGAATGCGGCAGCGGTACGGCTTGTTCGTGCCGTCGGACACCAGGTAGACCGCGAACTCGCCTTTCGGGGCCTCGACCGCCGTGTAGGTCTCGCCGGCCGGCACGTGGTAGCCTTCGGTGTAGAGCTTGAAGTGGTGGATGAGCGCTTCCATCGAGCGCTTCATCTCGGCGCGTGGCGGCGGCGCGACCTTGCGGTTGTCGGTCTTGACCGGGCCGCCCGGCATGCGTTCCAGGCACTGGCGCATGATGCGGACGCTCTGGCGCATCTCCTCCATGCGGACGAGGTAGCGATCGTAGCAGTCGCCGTGCTTGCCCACGGGCACGTCGAAGTCCATCTCGGCGTAGACGTCGTAGGGCTGGGATTTCCTGAGGTCCCACGGCACGCCCGAGGCGCGCAGCATGGGCCCGCTGAAGCCCCAGTCGAGCGCCTGCTCGACGCCGACCACGCCGATGTCGACGCTGCGCTGCTTGAAGATCCGGTTCTCGGTCAGCAGCACGGCGATGTCATCGACGACCTTGGGGAAGCGTGCGCAGAACGCGAGGATGTCGTCCTCGAGCCCGGCCGGCATGTCCTTGGCGACCCCGCCGGGGCGGAAGTAGGCGGCGTGGAGCCTGGCGCCCGAGACGCGCTCGTAGAACTCCATCAGCTTCTCGCGCTCCTCGAAGCCCCACAGCAGCGGGGTCATGGCGCCGAGGTCCAAGGCGAACGAGGTGATGTTGAGCAGGTGGTTCAGGAGCCGCGTGATCTCGGCGAACAGCACGCGGATGTATTGCGCGCGCGGCGGCACCTCGATGCCGAGCAGCTTCTCGACCGCGAGCGCGAAGGCGTGCTCCTGGCACATCGGCGAGACGTAGTCGAGCCGGTCGAAATAGGGCACCGCCTGAAGATACGTCTTGTACTCGATCAGCTTCTCGGTGCCCCGGTGCAGGAGCCCGATGTGCGGGTCGGCGCGCTCGATGATCTCGCCGTCCATCTCGAGCACGAGCCTGAGCACGCCGTGGGCCGCCGGGTGCTGCGGCCCGAAGTTCATGGTCAGGTTCTTGATCTCGACCTCGGTCATCGGCTCGCCTTCTCGTCGCCGGGCAGGACGGGAGGCTCGCCCTCCCACGGGCTCAGGAAGTCGAACTGGCGGAACGCCTGGGTCAGCTTGACGGGCTCGTAGACGACGCGCTTCTGCTCGTCGTCGTAGCGCACCTCGACGTGACCGGTAAGCGGGAAATCCTTCCTGAGCGGATGCCCTTCGAAGCCGTAGTCGGTCAGCAGGCGCCGAAGGTCGGGATTGCCGGCGAACAGCACGCCGTACATGTCCCACGCCTCGCGCTCGTACCAACCCGCGGCGCTGAACACCCCCACCGCCGACGGCACCGGCGTCGAGGCATCGGTCGTCGTGGTCATCCGGACACGCCGGTTGTGACGCAGGCTCAGCAGGTTGTAGACGATCTGGAAGCGCTCCGGCCGCTCGGGCCAGTCGACCCCGCACAGGTCGACGAGCTGCTTGAACAGCATGGCGGCGTCGTCGCGCAGGTAGGTCAGCGCGCGCGGCACCGACTCGCGGCGCACACGCAAAGTGAGCTCGCCGAAGGCGACCGTGAAGCCCAGCACGTCCTCGGCCAACGCGGACGCGACGGTCTCGCCCAGCTCGTGGAGGGGGTCGGTCATGCGGGTCTCGAGGTCCGGTCCGTGGCTCTAGCGGAGGATCGTGCCCGTACGCCGGATCTTCTTCTGGAGCTGCAGGATGCCGTAGACCAAGGCCTCGGCCGTCGGCGGGCAGCCCGGCACGTAGATGTCCACCGGCACCACCCGATCGCAGCCGCGCACCACCGAGTAGGAGTAGTGGTAGTAGCCGCCGCCATTGGCGCAGCTGCCCATCGAAATGACCCAGCGCGGCTCGGCCATCTGGTCGTAGACCTTGCGCAGGGCCGGCGCCATCTTGTTGCACAACGTGCCGGCCACGATCATCACGTCCGACTGGCGCGGGCTCGGCCGCGGCACGACGCCGAAGCGGTCGAGATCGTACCGGCTGCAATAGGCGTGGATCATCTCGACCGCGCAGCAGGCGAGGCCGAACGTCATCGGCCACAACGACCCGGTGCGCGCCCAGTTGACCAGCTTGTCGAGGTGCTCGACGACGAAGCCGCGGTCGGCGAGCTCGGCGCCGACGCGTTCGGCCAGGGCCGCGTGGCCCGCCGCGTTCGCCTCGACGGGCGTCGTCACTCCCATTCCAGCGCCCCCATGCGCCACTCGTACACGAAGCCGACCGTCAGGATGACGAGGAAAACCACCATCGACCAGAAGCCGAACGCACCGATCTCGCTGAGTGACACCGCCCAGGGAAACAGGAAGGCGACCTCGAGGTCGAAGATGATGAACAGGATCGAGATCAGGTAGAACCGCACGTCGAAGCGATGCCGAGCGTCCTCGAAGGCGGCGAAGCCGCACTCGTAGGACGACAGCTTCTCCGCGTCGGGCCTTTGCGGCGCGGCCAGGTACGACGCCACGAGGATCAGCCCCGCGAGACCGGTCGCGATGGCGAGAAAGATGAGGATCGGCAGATAGTCGGCGAGCAGCTCGCTCATCGTCGCGTTGGTCTCGCTGGCGCACCCGCGATGCGGATGCTCGGAATGACACGCACGCCGTGCCGGCGCGGGCTACGACTATACAGCACACGGCTCGCCCGGCGCCATGCATGGGTGCCGATCGACGCCGGCGCCGTGGCGAGCCGCCGGTCGCGGCGGGTGGCGGGAGCGACGGGACTCGAACCCGCGACCTCCGGCGTGACAGGCCGGCGCTCTAACCAACTGAGCTACGCCCCCGAGCGACGCGCCGTCCGTGTACTTTAGCGTGTGCCGGCAAGTCAAGCGAGCGTCGCCCGCGCTTGTCCGGGAGAATTCGGTGGGCGATGACGGGCTCGAACCGCCGACCCTCTCGGTGTAAGCGAGATGCTCTACCGCTGAGCTAATCGCCCCGACCAGATCCGACCGAGGACATCGCGCCGCGGCCGAAGGGCACGGCGAAGGCGAGCGCGAGGCTCGCCTCGCCGCGCGATCCTATCGGCTGTTGACGGCGTCCTTGAGCGGCTTGCCCGCGCGAAACTTGGGCTGCTTCGACGCCGGGATCTTGATCGCCTGACCCGTGCGCGGGTTGCGGCCCTGGGACGCCGCGCGCTTCGTCACATGGAAGGTGCCGAAGCCGACGACGCGGACTTCCTTGCCCTTCGAAAGGGCGCCGCGGATCGAGTCGAACACCCCGTCGACGGCGCGGGTCGCCTGCGCTTTGGTGATGCCCGCCGAGTCGGCGATCTTCCCGATGATGTCGTTCTTGTTCACGTCCGGTACCCCTCCCTGGTGGCTGGTGGATCGAGCGCTCGGAATGGCGCGCCCCCCCGCAGTGACGAAGGAGTCTAGATCGCGTTTCTGTCCGTCGTCAACGACGTGGGCGCGCCGCTCTTGGATTTCCGCGACCAGGTGTTGCGCGCGGGACGCGCGGTCACGACTCAGTGCGTGATGACTTCCGCGCCCTGACCAGCGCCCGCCGTCGCGGCGACCTTGGCGGCGTCGTCCTCCGACCACTCGATGGCTTCGGGGACCCGGGTCAACGCATGGCTCAGAACCTCGTCGACCGTGCCGACCGCGATGATGTCGAGGTTCTTCTTCACGTTGTCGGGGATCTCCTCGAGGTCCTTCTCGTTGTCGCGCGGGATCAGCACCGTCTTGACGCCGCCGCGCAGCGCCGCGAGCAGCTTCTCCTTGAGCCCGCCGATCGGCAGGACCCGACCGCGCAGGGTGATCTCGCCGGTCATGGCGACCGAGCACTTGACGGGAATCCCGGTCAGCGCCGAGACGATCGAGACGCACATCGCGACGCCCGCCGACGGCCCGTCCTTGGGCGTGGCGCCTTCGGGCACGTGGATGTGGATGTCCTTGCGGTCGAACAGCAGCGGCGAGATGCCGAGGTGAATCGCCCGGCTGCGCACCCAGCTCTTGGACGCCTGGACGGATTCCTGCATGACGTCGCCGAGCTTGCCGGTGATCGTCATCTTGCCCTTGCCGGGCACGACCACGGCCTCGACCGACAAGAGCTCGCCGCCGACCTCGGTCCACGCCAGCCCGGTCGAGATGCCGATCAGGTTCTCGAGCTCGGCCTCGCCGTAGCGGAAGCGCCGGACGCCCGCGTAATTGCCGAGGTTCCGGCTGGTGGCCGAAACGCGTTTGCGCCCCTTGACCAGGATCTCCTTGATCGCCTTGCGCTGAAGCGTGCCGATCTCGCGCTCGAGGTTGCGCACCCCGGCCTCGCGCGTGTAGTAGCGGATGAGGTCGCGCAGCGCGCCGTCGGAGATGGTCCACTCGTCCTTCTTGAGGCCGTTGGCCTTGCGCTGCTTGTCGATCAGGTGCCCGCGCGCGATCTCGACCTTCTCGTCCTCGGTGTAGCCGGACAGCCGGATCACCTCCATGCGGTCGAGCAGGGGCGCCGGAATCCGCGTCGTGTTCGCCGTGGTGACGAACATCACGCCGCTCAGGTCGTAGTCGACCTCCAGGTAGTGGTCGTTGAACGCCAGGTTCTGCTCGGGGTCGAGCACCTCGAGCAGCGCCGACGCCGGGTCGCCGCGCCAATCGGCGCCGAGCTTGTCGACCTCGTCGAGCAGGAACAACGGGTTCGACGACTTCGCTTTCTTCATGCCCTGGAGGATCTTGCCGGGCAACGAGCCGATGTAGGTCCGGCGATGGCCGCGGATCTCCGCCTCGTCGCGCACGCCGCCGAGCGACATGCGCACGAAGTTGCGCCCGGTCGCCCGGGCGATGGACTTGCCGAGCGAGGTCTTGCCGACGCCGGGAGCCCCGACCAAGCACAGGATCGGGCCCTTGGACGAAGGGTTGCGCTGCTGGACCGCGAGGTACTCGAGGATGCGCTCCTTGACCTTCTCGAGCCCGTAGTGGTCCTCGTCGAGCACCTTGGTCGCGAGCTTGAGGTCGTGCTTCAGCTTGGTCCGCTTCTTCCACGGGATCGACAGCATCCAGTCCAGGTAGTTGCGCACCACGGTGGCCTCGGCCGACATCGGACTCATCGTCTTCAGCTTCTTGACCTCGGCCAGCGCCTTCTCGCGCGCCTCCTTGCTGAGCTTGGTCTTGCGGATGCGCTCCTCGAGCTCGCGCACCTCGTCGCGGCCATCCTCGCCCTCGCCCAGCTCCTTCTGAATCGCCTTGAGCTGCTCGTTCAGGTAGTACTCGCGCTGGGTCTTCTCCATCTGGCGCTTGACGCGGCCGCGGATGCGCTTCTCGACCTGGAGCACGCCGATCTCGTTCTCGATGATCGAGAAGATCTTCTCGAGACGCTCGGTGATCTTCTCCATCTCGAGCAACTGCTGCTTGTCCGACAGCTTGACCGCCAGGTGGGCGCAGACGGTGTCGGCGAGCTTGCTCGGATCATCGATCTGGTTGAGCGAGACCAGCACCTCGGGCGGGATCTTCTTGTTGAGCTTCACGTACTCCTCGAACTGCGCCATGACGGCGCGGCTCAAGGCCTCGATCTCGGGCGCCTCGACCGGGCGCTCGGCGATCTCCTCGGCGATGACCTGGAAGAACGCCTGGTTGTCCGTGAACTCGATGATCCGGGCGCGTCGGCCGCCCTCGACCAGCACCTTGACCGTCCCGTCGGGCAGCTTGAGGAGCTGCAGGACGGTCGAGACCGTGCCGATCCGGTGGATGTCGTCGGCGCCCGGGTCGTCCTGGGCGCCGTTCTTCTGGGCGACGAGCAGGATCTGCTTGTCGTCCTTCATGACGTCCTCGAGCGCCTTGACCGACTTCTCGCGCCCCACGAAAAGCGGCACGATCATGTGCGGGAAGACGACGATGTCGCGCAGCGGCAGGACGGAGAAGACGGCACCGCGGGAGAGTTCCACGTTTCGGGTCCTTTCGTTGGCCGGCCCCTGGAGGCGACGGGCCGGCCGGACATGGCCGTAACCCGCCCCCAGGGAGCCGTCACACGCTACTTGGTCCCAGCGGGGACGAAATCAAGAGCCGCGGCCGACGCTCGTGCCGACCTCGTCGGGCCGATCCGCGTAGATCAGCAGCGGCGGCGCCCGGCCCTCGACGACCTCGCGGTTGATCACCGCCTCGGAGACGCCGTCGTAGCTCGGCAGCTCGAACATGGTGTCGAGCAGGATGCCCTCGAGAATGGAGCGGAGCCCGCGCGCGCCGGTCTTGCGCGCGATCGCGCGGCGCGCGACCTCGCGCAGCGCGTCGTCGGTGAACTTGAGCTTGATGTCCTCCATCTCGAACAGCTTCTGGTACTGCTTGACCAGGGCGTTCTTGGGCTTGACCAGGATGTCGCAGAGCGACTGCTCGTCCAGGTCGTCGAGCGTGGCGACGACCGGCAGGCGGCCGACGAACTCGGGGATCATGCCGAACTTGAGCAGATCCTGGGGCTCGACGCCGCGCAGGACTTCGCCCATGCGCCGATCGTCGGGCCCGCGCACGGTCGCGCCGAAGCCGATCGAGGTGCCCTGGGTCCGCCCCGAGATGATCTTGTCGAGCCCTGAAAACGCGCCGCCGCAGATGAACAGGATGTTGGTCGTGTCGACCTGCAGGAACTCCTGCTGCGGGTGCTTGCGCCCGCCCTGGGGCGGGACCGACGCGATGGTGCCTTCCATGATCTTGAGCAGGGCCTGTTGCACGCCCTCGCCCGAGACGTCGCGCGTGATCGACGGGTTGTCGCCCTTGCGCGCGATCTTGTCGACCTCGTCGATGAACACGATGCCGCGCTGGGCCCGCTCGACGTTGTAGTCGGCCGACTGGACCAGCTTCAGGATGATGTTCTCGACGTCCTCGCCGACGTAGCCCGCCTCGGTCAGGGTCGTCGCGTCGGCCATGGTGAACGGCACGTCGAGGATGCGCGCGAGCGTCTGGGCCAGCAGCGTCTTGCCCGAACCGGTCGGCCCGATCAGCAGGATGTTCGACTTGGCGAGCTCGACGTCCGAGGTGCGCGCGCCGTTGTTCAGCCGCTTGTAGTGGTTGTGGACGGCGACCGAAAGCACCCGCTTGGCGTGGCTCTGCCCGACCACGTAGTCGTCGAGCACCTTGCAGATCTCGCGCGGCGTCGGCACGCCGTCGCGCGACTTGACGAGCGAGCTCTTGTGCTCCTCGCGGATGATGTCCATGCACAGCTCGACGCACTCGTCGCAGATGAACACC